>JAEUNU010000300.1 GCA_016789125.1 Zoogloea sp.
CCTCACTCCTCACTCCTCACTCCTCACTCCTCACTCCTCACTCCTCACTCCTCACTCCTCACCCCTTACTCCACACCGGACTCCCCCAACAGGCTAAACTCGCGCACTCTCACCCAGCAGCGGAATCCCCCCATGTCCTACGCCCCCTTCATCAAAGAGATCGGCCGCGGGCCGAAAGGCTCCAAGCCCCTCAGCGTGCAGCAGGCCGAATCCCTCTTCGGCGACATGATGGACGGCCGCGTGCCCGACCTGGAGCTCGGCGCGATCATCCTGTCGATGCGCATCAAGGCCGAGAGCACCGATGAGCTGCTCGGTTTCCAGCAGGCCCTCGACGCCCGCTGCGCGCGCCTCGAGGTACCCGCCGGCCCGCGCCTGGTGGTGCTGCCCACCTACAACGGCGCCCGCCGCCAGCCCAACCTGATGCCGCTGGTGGCGCTGCTGCTGGCGCGCCGGGGCGTGCCGGTGCTGATCCAGGGCCGCCACGATTTCGAGACCCGCGTCAGCCCCTTCGAGCTCCTCGCCGCGCTGGACATCCACCCCGCCGCCAGCCTCGCCGAAGCCGAGGCGCGCCTCGCCGACGAGCGCCTGGCCTGCCTGCCCCTCGGACTCCTCGCCCCCGGCCTCGAACCCCTGCTCGCCCTGCGCCCGCGCCTCGGCGTGCGCAACAGCGCCCACACCCTCGCCAAGCTCCTCGACCCAGCCCCCGGCCACAGCGTGCGGGTGGTGTCGGTGACCCACCCCGAGTACCTCGAGCGGATGCACGCCCATCTGGTGGCCCAGGGCGGCGTGGCCCTGCTGCTGCGCGGCACCGAGGGCGAAGCCTTCGCCAACCCCCGCCGCCGCCCGCGCCTCGAGGCCTTCGCCCTCGGCAAGGCCTGGGACGCCTTCCCCGCCGAAGAGGGCGGCGCCCCGCCCCTCGAAACCCTGCCCGACCAGCCCGAGGTGGAAGCCAACGCCGCGCTGATCCGCGCCATGCTGGCCGGCAGCCTGCCCGTTCCCCAGCCCATCCTCGACCAGGTCGCCGCCCTCGCCGAACTCGCCGGCACACCCCGCTGAGCGCGGCGCATGCCCGTTGACCTTTGCCGGCCTTCTGCTTAACTGAAAAAGAAGGCAGCCCTGCCATGACAAACAACGGGAGACAGACCATGAGCAAGAAGGCGCTGTGCATCGGCATCAACGACTACCCGGGCACCCAGAACGATCTCTCCGGCTGCGTGAATGACGCCAACGACTGGGCTGCGGCCCTCGCCGCGCGCGGCTTCGCCGTCACCAAGCTGCTCGACGCCCAGGCCACCAAGGCCGCCATGGTGTCGGCCATCAGCGGCCTGGTGGGCGGCGCCGCCAAGGGCGACAGCGTGGTGATCACCTATTCCGGCCACGGCACCTGGGTGCCCGACCAGAACGGCGACGAGCCCGACGGCCGCGACGAAGGCCTGTGCCCCTGGGACATCGGCTCGGGCAAGGTGCTCCTCGACGACGAGATCGCCGCCCTCTTTGCCCGCCGGGTCGCCGGCGTGCGCGTGCTGCTGATCTCCGACAGCTGCCACTCGGGCACCGTCACCAAGGGTGACGACAGCGACCTCGACACAGGCATGCCCCGCGCCCGCTTCCTGCCCCCCAGCGTCTGGATGAAGGCCGACGAGCTGCCGGCCTCCCGTGTCTCCAGCCTGCCCGTCGCCGGCGGCCTGTCGCGCAGCGGCGGCGACCTGCTGATGGCCGGCTGCCTCGACACCCAGTTCAGCTGGGACACCCGCTTCAAGGGCCGCCCCAACGGCGCCTTCACCTATTACGCGCTGAAGACCCTCGCCGCCCTGCCGGCTAGTGCCAGCTACGCCCAGTGGTTCAAGGCCATCACCCCCAACTACCTGCCTACCAACCAGCTGCCCCAGAACCCGCAGCTCTTCGGCAGCCGCACCGCCCGCGCCTGGAAGGTGTTTGCCTGACGGCGCGCCCCCAGGCGTCGCCGCGCTGACGGATACGCCCGCCCGCTCCGCCCGGAGCGGGCAGCCTGCCTGATGTCGGTCCCGCCCCGGACCGCCCCCTTCCGGGAGATCGCCGTGCCCACCGCCGCAACCCGGCTCCGCCTGCCCGCCGCCGCCCCCTCCAACGCCACCCCGGCCACCCTCCCGGGCGCGCTGACGATGCCCGGCAGCCGGGCCGCCAACGCACCCTCCGACCCGCTGCTGCCGGACATCCTCACGCCGCTGAACTGCTGGCGTCTGGCCGGCACCAGCCGCAGTGACGAAGCCCCGGCGCCGGAGGCAGTCGAAGCCGACGGCCGCCTGCTCGCCCTCGAAGCCACCGACGGCACGACACTGTTCATCCGCGCCGACGAACTCGCCGCCCGCCTGGGCCGGCTGGCCCTCACCCAGCCCGGCCTGATCGCCCCCGATGGCGCCCTCGACCTCGCCGCCTTCCGCCCCCGCGACAGCGCCAGCCGCGGGCTCGGCCAATGGCTGTGGCGACAGGTCACCGCCCTCGCCGTCAAGCCCGACGACATCACCGAGCTCGCCCGTGCACGGGCCTCCGAGTGGCTCGGCCACAAGGTCGAGGACCTGGCCGTAGCCGGCGCATCCACCCTCGGCGCCAAGGCCATCGTCTCGGTGATCGAAGACAAGCTCGCCGGCCCGCCGGGGCTCTACCCCTGGAGCGGCGGCTCACTCGTCGCCACCGACCGGCTGACGAGCGGCGACCCGCGCCTCGCCGGGCTGGCCGGGCGCCCGGCGCTCATCTTCATCCACGGCACCGGCTCCCACACCCTGGGCGGCTTCGGCGCATTGCCGGGCAGCAAGGCCTGGGCCGACCTGCGACGGCAGTTCGGCGAGCACATCTACGGCTTCGAGCACCGGACCTTCTCCGAAAGCCCCGTCGACAACGCCCTGCAACTCCTCGCGGTGCTGCCCAAGGGCGCCCGGCTGCACCTCGTCACCCACTCCCGGGGCGGGCTGGTGGGCGACCTGCTGTGCCTCGACACAGGCCCCGGCAGCAGCCGACAGCTCGACGACCTGATCGCCGCCTTCCGCCGCCGGCCGCGCGCCGAGGAAGCCGCCCGCGAACAGGCCGACCCGGCCCTCACCACCCAGCGCGAGGCCTGGGCCGTCGAAGAACGCAAGAAGCTCGGCAAGCTGGTCGGCCTGCTGCGCACCCGGGACATCCGGGTCGAACGCTACGTGCGCGTCGGCTGCCCATCGCGGGGCACATTGCTGCTCACCGACAACCTCGACATCTTTCTGTCCGGCCTCTTCGCGCTCGTCCGCAAGTTCGGCAGCCTGGGCGCCCATGCGGCGGGCAGTGCCACCGGCATCCCCGGCGCCGGGGCAGCGGCCACCGCCGTCACCGAGAAAAACCTGCGCTTCCTCAGCCGGGTGCTCATCGAAGTCGCCGACAAACGCCTGCAAGCCCACGCCCTGCCCGGCATCGAAGCGATGCTGCCTGACTCGCCCCTGGGCAGCCTGCTCGGCCGCGCCGCCACCCAGGCCGGCCTCAAGATGGGCGTCATCGCCGGCGACATCGAAGGCGGCGGCCTGCTCAAGCGCCTCGGCACCCTGTTTACCGACACCCGATTCTTCGACCGGGGCGACAACGACCTGGTGGTGGACACCCCCTCGATGTACGGCGGCATCGCCTGGCAGGCCGGCGCCCGCGCGCTCTTCATCCAGGGCGAGAACGTCAACCACTTCCGCTACTTCCGCGACGATACGCCGGCGCCCTCCGGCCAGCCCCTGCCCCGCGCCATGCAGGCCTGGCTCTCCGCCGACGAGCCAGCCCAGCTGCCCGACTGGGAGAACCCCGCCATCGCCGAGCCCGAGCCGGTCCCCGACGCGCCCCGCCGGGGCGCCGGCCCGGCGCCGCTGCTCCTTCTCCTGCCCGGCATCATGGGCAGCCGCCTCGAAGCCGACGGCGACCGCATCTGGCTCGCGCCGCTGCGCCTCGCCCGCGGCGACCTCAAGCGCATCGGCATGAACAGCACCGCCCGGGTGTCGGCCGGCGGGCTGGTGGACCTCGCCTACGGCAACCTCGGCCGTTACCTCCAGCGCTCCCACCACGTGGTGGAATGCCCCTACGACTGGCGCCAGCCGCTGGCCAACCTGGGCGAACAGTTTGCCGCCAGCCTCGACCGGGCACTGGACGATAACCCGGGCGTGCCGGTGCGCATCCTCGCCCATAGCATGGGCGGGCTGGTGGTGCGCGCAGCCATCGCCGCGCGGCCAGGGCTGTGGGACAAGTTCGTCGCCCACGACGGCAACCGGCTGGTCATGCTCGGCACCCCCAACAAGGGCTCACACCTCTTCGTCGAGACCCTGCTGGGCCAGTCCGACACCATCCGCAGCCTCGCCCGGCTTGACCTTGAACACCCGCTGCAGGACATCCTCGACATCGTCGCCGCCTTCCCCGGCGCGCTGCAGCTGCTGCCGGCGCCGGGCTTCGTCGACGCCGACGGACGCCCCCCGCGGGACTTCTACCAGCGCGCAACCTGGGACGCCCTCGCTGCGATCAACGACGACTTCTGGTTCGGCAAGGCCCTCTGCGGCCGCCCCAGCCAGGGCCGGCTCGACGAAGCCC
Organism: Zoogloea sp.; assembly: GCA_016789125.1. GTDB lineage: Bacteria > Pseudomonadota > Gammaproteobacteria > Burkholderiales > Rhodocyclaceae > Zoogloea. The sequence continues at coordinate 4,564 of JAEUNU010000300.1, forward strand.
GCTCCACCTGGGAAGCCATCGCCGACACCCGCTGGGTGGGCAAGGCGCCGGAGCGCATCGCCTACGTTTTCGGCCAGGCCGACAACACGCCCTGCGGCGTGCTCGAACAAAGCCGCAACGGCAAGCCCGCGGGCTTCGTGATGCGCGGCACTGCCCAGGGCGACGGCTCCGTCACCTGGGCCGCCGGCGACCTGCCCGGCCTGCCCGCCGAACGCAAATGGCTGATGCCCGCCGACCACATGGGCCTCACCAGCACCCGCCGCTATTTCGAGGACATCGACGCCCTGCTCGTCAACGGGAGCCCGCGCAGCCTGAGCCGCCTGCCGGCGAGCCGTGGCGACGCGGCGGCCGAGATCCGCAGCTACCGGGCGGGCCCGCCCGACGGCTATCTCTCCGAGCCCGAAGCCACCGCGCGCATCCTCGGCGGCCGCCTGCGCCCGGCCATCCGCCGCCCCCGCAGCAGCGAGATCCGCGTCTCGGTGCGGGCGATGGACCTGCGCTTCCTGCAACAGCCGGTGCTGTGCGGCCACTACCGGGGCGACCCGATCGCCGCCGCCGAGGGCGTCATCGACCGCCACCTGGTGAACGGCGCCCTCAGCCACCGCCAACGCCTGGGCATCCACTCGGGCGAGCTGGGCAACGCCACCATCGTGCTGATGCCCCGCAACCGCGAGGAGCGCCGCCGCCACAGCGGCTGCGGCGCGGTGGTCGTCGGCCTGGGCGAGATGGGGAGCATCGACGCCGACGGAGTGACCCAGGCCGTGCGTGCCGGCGTGCTGCGCTACCTGCTGCACGCCGCCGACCGCTACGGCGAGGAATGCCTCGACGAACCCGCTCCGCCCGCCGATGCCGCCCGGGCCGACACCCCGCTGCGGCTCAGGCTCGCCAGCCTGCTGATCGGCACCAACTCCGCCGCCAGGCTCGACGTGGCCGACGCCGCGCGGGCGGTCACCCTGGGCGTGCTGCAGGCCAACCGGGAGTTCGACCAGGGTGCCGAGAGTCGCAACGCCCAGCGGGCCATCGTGGCCGAGCTCGAGTTCGTCGAGCTCTACCGCGACACCGCGATCGCCGCTGCACGGGCCGTCCAGGCCCTCGGCGGGCGGCTCGAAGCCGACCTCAAGCGGCTCGGCTACACCCTCAAGCCGGCCAACGTGCTCGCCTGCGGCGAAGGTGTCCGCCAGCGCCTCGACTCCGCCCCATTCACCGACTACTGGCCGCGCCTCGTCGCCTGCGACGCCGACGCGGAGACCACCGCCTGCGGGCCCGAAAGCGTCACCCCGCGGGTCCAGATCCCCATTCCGCGGGACGCCCTGCGCCGCATTCTGAGCCTCTACGGCCACGCCGACGAAGTCCGTAACGGCCAGCTCCCCATCCCCACCGGCCTCGACGTGCCGCCCACCACCCACTACGCCGAACGCATCAAGTTCATCTACATGGGCGAGCGGGCGCGGGCCGAGAGCATAGTCCAGCAACGCCAGCCGGGCCTGGTCGAAACCTTCACCCGCAGCGCCCTGAACGGCCCCAACAGCACCGCCTACACCCGCGAGCTCGGCTTCGGCAACACCCTCTTCCAGCTGCTCGTGCCCCCCGAGTTCAAGGCCGCCGCCCGCAAGACGAGCAACCTGATCCTGGTCGTCGACGAAGCCACCGCCAACCTGCCCTGGGAGATGCTAGAAGCCGACGGCCGGCCGCTGGTCGACAAGACCCGGGTGATCCGCCAGTTCATGACCCAGCGCTTCCGCCGTGAGGTCGTGCGCACCGACAGCCTCAGCGCCTGCATCATCGCCAACCCGGACACCGAGGGCTTCAACGCCCAGTTCGGCGGCCCCGGCTGGCAAGCCCGCCGCGGGCCCGATGGCCAACCCGAGCGCGATAGCCTCGCCGACCTGCCCGGCTCCACCCTCGAGGGCGAGGCGATCCGCGGCATCCTCGAAGGCGCCGGCTACCAGATCGCCTACGCCCCACCCGACAGCCGGGCCGCCGACGTGTTCACCCGCCTGTTCGCCCAGCCCTGCCGGGTGCTGGTCATCTCGGCCCACGGCATCTTCGGCCGCAAGGCCGCCGACGGCAGCTACCGCAGCGGCGTGGTGCTCTCCGAGGGTCTGCTGCTCTCCGCCGCCGAGATCGGGCTGATGGAAACCGTGCCCGACCTCGTCTTCCTCAACTGCTGCCACCTGGGCAAGATCGGGCCCGAGCTCGGCGACGGGAGCAACCGGCTCGCCTACAGCCTGGCCCGCGAGCTCATCGAGATGGGCGTGCGCTGCGTCGTTGCGGCCGGCTGGGAAGTCCGCGACGACGCCGGCCAGACCTTCGCCGAAACCTTCTTCGAGCAGATGGCCATCGCCGGCAGCAACTTCGGCAACGCCACCCACGTCGCCCGCCGCGTCACCCGCGAGCGCCACCCCGACTGCAACACCTGGGGCGCCTACCAGGCCTACGGCGACCCCGCCTTCGCGCTGCGCACCCAGCCCCCAGAGGCCCGCGACGACCAGCCCCTGCTGGCCCCCGAAGAACTCATCGACTGGCTCGAGCAACGCTGCCTCGCCCTGCAGCTGCCCGACGGGCAGGCCCGCCGCGGCGAGATCGGCTTCAAGGCGCTCAAGGCGCAGGTCGACAAGCGGCTCGGCAAGGTCCAGGCCGAATGGGCCGAGCTGCCGGAAGTCCGGCAGGCCATCGGCAAGCTGTATGCCGAATTCGGGCCCGACGGCTTCGAAGCGGCCCACGAAGCCCTCCTGCAGGCCGTGGCCGGCAGCCCCGGGCAAGGGCAGGTGGCCATCCAGGCCATCGAACTGCTGGCCAACATCGAGGCCCGCCAGGCCGAAAGGCTCGCCCGCCAGGGCCGCCCGGGCGCACTGCAGATGGCCGACGACGCGGTGGCCCGCATCGAGGCCCTGGTGCGCCTGTCAGCCGTCTCGCCCACCGCTGCCCGGCCCGTGGCCCCCGCGGGCAGCCCGCCCAACCTGGAGCGGCAATCCATCCTCGGCAGCGCCTACAAGCGCAAGGCCATCGTCCAGCTTCTCGACAGGCAGGCCTGGCGCGACATCCAGCCAACCCTCGCGCTGGCACGGGACGCCTATGCCCGCGGTGCCGGCGAGCCCGACAGCCCCGGCTGGGACCCCTACGGCCTCATCAACCGCCTCCAGCTCGACGCCCTCCTCGGCGACGTGGCGGCGGTGGACCCGCAGCTGATCGCCTCCTGCCAGGCTGCCGCGCGCCTGCGTTTTGGCCAGACCTGGGACTTCTTCGATGCGGTCAAGCCCGTCGACGCCAGCCTCGCCCTGTGGCTGGCCGACACCGGAAGCCTGGGGCCCACCCCGGGCGCCGAGCTGAAAAGGCTTTACCAGGACGCCGCACACCAGCTTTACCGCTCCACCCTCGAGTTCGACTCGGTGGTCACCCAGCTCGGGCTGCTGGCTGACTTCCTGCGCTGCCGCGACGCCGACGATCCACGCTGCGCCGTGCTCGACGCCCTCGCCGTCGAGCTTGGCGGGGCTCCCGCCGCAGGTCCGCCGGCCAGGCAGGCCAAGCCGCAGCGAAAGGGCGCCCGCAAACCCGGGCAGGCCGGATAGTCCAGCGCGCCCCGCGTTGGTGCATACCCTACCGAGCGCACCCCAAAACGGATAGGGGCCGCCCCCATCCTGGTGCCGATCCGGGGCTTGCGGCCCCCGGATCGGCCATTTCTCCCATGGCACACCAATTGCTAGTTCCACGCATCCCAGGAGCGAGCATTGCCGAAACCAAATCCACTTGTTGTTACTGCGGCGTCGGCTGCGGTGTGATCATCGAACACGACGCCGGGCACATCACCGGCGTCAGGGGCGACCCGCAGCACCCGGCCAACTTCGGCCGGCTCTGCACCAAGGGCGCCACGCTGCACCTCTCGGCAAGCCCGGAAACCCTCGCCGCCCGCGCCCTGCACCCTGAGCTGCGCAGCAGCCGTGGCGAAGCACGCCAGCGCGTGAGCTGGGACGCCGCCCTCGACACCGCCGCCGAACGCTTTGCGGCGATCATCGCCGAGCACGGCCCCGACGCGGTGGCCGTGTATGGCGCCGGCCAGCTCCTCACCGAGGATTACTACGTCTTCAACAAGCTGGTGAAGGGCCTCGTCGGCACCAACAACCTCGACACCAACTCGCGCCTCTGCATGTCGAGTGCGGTGGCGGGCTACAAGCTGAGCCTGGGCGCCGACGCGCCGCCCTGCAGCTACGCAGACATTGCCCACACCCGGGCCCTCTTCATCACCGGTAGCAACACCGCCTTCGCCCACCCCATTGCCTTCCGCCGCATCGAGGACGCCCGCAAGGCCAGCCCGGACATGAAGCTGGTGGTCATCGATCCCCGCCGCACCGACACCGCCGAGGCCGCCGACCTGCACCTGGCTCTCCTGCCGGGCACCGACATCGCGCTCTACAACGCCATGCTCCACGTGATGCTGTGGGAGGGCTGGGTCGATCGCGCCTACATCGAGGCCCACACCGAAGGCTTCGACGCCCTCAAGAAGATCGTCCGCGAATACACCCCGGCGATGGCCGCCAGCATCTGCGGTCTCGACCGCAAGGCCATCGAGGAAGCCGCGCAAATCTTCGCCGCCTCGCCGGCCACGATGTCGATGTACTGCCAGGGGCTCAACCAGTACAGCTTCGGCACCCACAACAACTCGGCACTGATCAACCTGCACCTGGCCACCGGCCAGATCGGCCGCCCGGGCGCCGGCCCCTTCTCGCTCACCGGCCAGCCCAACGCCATGGGCGGCCGCGAGGTGGGCGGCCTCGCCAACCTGCTGTCGGCCCACCGCGACATGGCCAACCCGGATCACCGCGCCGAAGTCGCCGCGCTTTGGGGCGTCCCGGACGTGCCCGCCACCCCGGGCAAGAGCGCCGTCGAACTGTTCCGGGCCCTGAAGTCGGGCGAGGTGAAGGCGGTCTGGATCGCCTGCACCAACCCGGCCCAGTCGCTGCCCGACCAAGCCCTCGTGCATGAAGCGCTGCAGGCCGCCGAATTCGTCATCGTCCAGGAAGCCTTCGGCCACACCGAAACCTGCACCTACGCCGACCTGCTCCTGCCCGCCACCACCTGGGGCGAGAAGGACGGCACCGTCACCAACTCGGAACGCGCCATCAGCCGCGTCCGACCTGCCGTGTCCGCGCCGGGTGAAGCCCGCCACGATTGGGCGATCGTGGTGGACTTCGCCCGGCGGCTGGGCGCCCGCCTGGGCAAGGCCGAACTCGCCGGGCGGATGTTCCCCTACACCCGGCCCGAGGAGATCTGGAACGAGCACCGGGAGTCCACCCGCGGCCGCGACCTGGACATCACCGGCCTCAGCTACGCCCTGCTCGAAAACACCGGCCCCCAGCAATGGCCCTTCCCGGAGGGCGCCACCGCGGGCCTCGTCCGGCTCTACGAAGACGGAGTGTTCCCCACCCCCAGCGGCCGCGCCCGTTTTGTCGTCACCGAGCACCGCATCACCGCCGAATCGCCCAGCGCCCGCTTTCCGCTACACCTCAACAGCGGCCGCCTGCGCGACCAATGGCATGGCATGAGCCGCACCGGGCTGGTCGCGCGGCTCTATAGCCACGAGTCCGAGCCCATGCTCCACATGCACAAGGACGACATGGCTCGCCGGCAGCTGGCCGACGGCGACCTCGTCAAGGTCAAGAGCCGCCGCGGCGACGTGGTGCTTAAGGTGCTCGAATCCGCCACCCTGCGCGCCGGCCAGTGCTTCGTGCCGATGCACTGGGGCGCCAACGCCACCGGCGGGCTGGGCATCAACGTGCTGCTGCCGGCTGATTTCGACCCCTACTCGAAGCAGCCGGAACTCAAGCACGCCGCCGTGCAGGTGGAAAAATACACCGCCGGCAAGACCCTGGTGGCGATGCGCCGCAGCGAGGCCGACGCCGACGGCCGGCTGCAGCCCAACCCCCTCGAGGTGATGCAGCAACTCCGCCGCTGGCTGCCGCACTTTCCCTACGCCAGCCTGACCCTGGCCGGACGCGACGCCCCGGTGGTGGTGCTGAAGGCCCGCGGTGAAGAGCTCGCCCCGGCCCTCATCGAAGCTCTCGACCGCGAACTCTCGCTGGACGATCCGACCAAGGTGCTTTCTTACCAGGACAGCCGCAAGGACGTGGCCAAGCGCGCGCTGGTCGAAGGGGATTCCCTCGCGGCCGTGCGCCTCGCCGGCGAAACCAAAGCCGCCGAGTGGCTGGCCGACATGATGGTGCAGGGCCATTCCGCGGCGGCCGTGCGCCCCTGGCTGCTGGCCCCGCTGACCCAGCCGCCGGCCGGGCAGGCAGCCCGGGGCAAGGTCATCTGCAACTGTTTCGACGTGGCCGAAGACGACATCCTCGCCGCCTTCCGGGGCGGAGAATCCCTCGATGCGCTGCAAGCCCGCACCAAGTGCGGCACCAACTGCGGCTCCTGCGTGCCCGAGCTCAAGCGCCTGCAGCAGAGCGTGGCGCACTGAGCGCGGCGACTCGCCCCCCGGCCACCACCACGGTGGCCGTCAACGACAAAGCCGGGCTCAAAGCCCGGCTTTGTCGTTGACGGCAAAAGATGACGAACATCCTCAAGCCACCGAAAACATCGCAAATGCAATGAGAAACCGGGGCAAGCCTGCCCCGGCCTGTCAAGAGCGGCCGTTCAGCCGAGCTTGGCGTTCACGAAATCGACCAGCGAGCCGACCGAGGCGAAGGTCGAGCCGTCGATTTCGTCATCCTCGACGGCGAACCCGAACCGCTCCTCGAGCAAGTTGATCAAACCCACCACGGCCATCGAATCGAGATCCGGCAGCGCGCCCAGCAGTTGGGTGTCGAGATCAAACTGGGCCGATGCTCCACCAAGATTGAGAACCTCGTCGAGAATCGACAGCACTTCCTTCTTCGTATCCAAAACTCACTCCAGTTGGTAAGACCAAACAAACGCCCTGCGCATCACTACGGCCGGATATCGGAACCGCGCAAAACAATCAGAAACATTATAAGCGACAAGGCGGCAATCGAAACCCCGATATGCACATCCCTTCGCCGCAGCACCACCGGCAAAGCCGGGGACGCCTGCACGCAGGCCTCAAGCTTACTCCCGCAAGGCCGCCCATCGGTGACGAAGGTCTCGCCAGGACACAAATTTCTCCGCCCGGCCGGGCCCTTTCGCGCTTACCCCCTGCATGACGGGCTGCCGCCTGCGCTAAACTCGCATTCGGCATGTACGAAACTGCAGCAGTCAGCCCGACGACCCAACCACTATATTCCCGACCCATGCTCAACACCACGCTCCTCCACCAACTCATCACGGCCTCGGCCGAGCGCGCCCCCGACGCCCCGGCCCTCACCGCCGGCAAGACAAGCCTCAGCTACCGGGCGCTGGACGAACAGGTCGCTGGCATCGCCTCGGGCCTGGTCGGCCTGGGTCTGGACCGGGGCGAGCGGGTCGGCATCTTCCTCGACAAACGCGCCGAAACCGTCGTCGCCAGCTTTGCCGCGGCGCGGGCGGGCGGCGTGTTCGTGCCGGTTAATCCGATCCTCAAGCCAGAGCAGGTCGGCCACATCCTGCGCGACTGCAACGCCCGGGTGCTGATCACGTCGCCCGAGCGTCTGCCCCTCATCGCCGAAACCCTGGCCCACTGCCACGACCTGCGCCAGGTGATCCTCACTGGCCCGCTCACCAAGCCCGTCGACCTGCCCGCCACCGGCATCTTCCAGTGGGCCGACCTGCTTGCCGCCCCGCCCCGCGCCGGCCATCGGGTCATCGACAACGACATGCTGGCCATCCTGTACACCTCGGGCAGCACCGGGCGGCCAAAGGGCGTGGTGCTGTCCCACCGCAACATGGTCGCCGGCGCCAAGAGCGTCGCCAGCTACCTGGGCAACAACCCCGACGACACCCTGTTGGCCGCCCTGCCCCTGTCCTTCGACGCTGGCTTTTCGCAGCTCACCACGGCCTTCCACAGTGGCGCGCGGGTCGTGCTGATCAACTACCTGCTGCCCCAGGACGTGCTGAAGGCCGTCGTGCGCGAGCGTGTGACCGGCCTCACCGCGGTGCCGCCGCTCTACATCCAGCTCGCCCAGCTCAACTGGCCCGAGACGGTCACCGAGCACCTGCGTTACTTCGCCAACACCGGCGGACGCATGCCGCTCGAGACACTCAAGGCCCTGCGCGCCCACCTTCCGCGCACCCAACCCTTCCTGATGTACGGCCTCACCGAGGCCTTCCGCGCAACCTACCTGCCCCCCGAGCAGGCCGACATCCGCCCCGACTCCATCGGCAAGGCGATCCCCAACGCCGAGGTGCTGGTGCTCCGCGAGGACGGCACCGAGTGCAGCGCCAACGAGCCGGGCGAACTCGTCCAGCGCGGCGCCCACGTGGCAATGGGCTACTGGAACGACCCCGAGAAAACCGCGGAGCGCTTCAAGCCGCTCCCCGACAGCGCCCCGGGCCGCCAGCCTGGCCTGGTGCTCCCCGAGATCGCCGTGTTCTCGGGTGACACTGTGCGCCGCGACGAGGAGGGCTACCTGTATTTCATCGGCCGCCGCGACGAGATGATGAAGACCTCCGGCTACCGCGTGAGCCCGACCGAGGTCGAGGAGATCCTCTACGCCACCCAGCTGGTCGGCGAATGCGTCGCCTTCGGTGTCGCCCATGCCAGCCTGGGCCAGGCCATCTGCGTGATCGCCACGCCCCGCGAGGGCCACACGCTCGACACTGCCACCCTGCTGGCCGAGTGCAAGCAACGCATGCCGGCCTACATGGTGCCGAGCACCATCGAACTGCGCGACGGCCCGCTGCCCCGCAACCCCAACGGCAAAATCGACCGCAAGACCCTGTCCACCGAGTTCGAGCAGGCCCACAAGGGAGAACAATGAACATGAGCACCCGCGAAAAGCCGGTTCATGCCCCGATGGACCAGTTCCAGAGCGCAGGCCGCGAGTTGCTGGTCGGCGGCATCCCCCTCGAGCGCCTGGTCGACCGGGTCGGCCAGACTCCCTTCTACGCCTACGACCGTGAGCTCCTGACCCGCCGGGTGGCCGAACTGCGGGCCGCCCTGCCGGCGAGCATCAAGCTCCATTACGCGATGAAGGCCAACCCGATGCCGGCCGTCGTCAATCACATGGCCCGTCTCGTGGACGGCATCGACGTGGCCTCCGGCGGCGAACTCCTGGTCGCCCTCGACAGCGGCGCCGACCCTCACGAGATCAGCTTCGCCGGCCCCGGCAAGCGGCACGGCGAGCTCCGCCAGGCCGTCGCTGCCGGCATCCTGATCAACATCGAATCCTTCCGCGAAGTGGCCGAACTCGGCGCCATCCGCCAGGCGACCGGCTGGCCGGTGCGGGTTGCGGTGCGGGTCAACCCCGACTTCGAGCTCAAGGGCTCGGGCATGAAGATGGGCGGCGGGCCCAAGCAGTTCGGCGTGGATGCCGAGCAGGTGCCCGAACTCCTGGCCGAGATCGGCAAGGCCGGCCTCGCCTTCGAGGGTTTCCACCTTTTTGCCGGCTCCCAGAACCTGCGCCCCGAGGCAATCGTCGAGGCCCAGCAAAAGTGCTTCGAACTGGCCCTGCGCCTGGCCGAAAGCGCGCCGGCGCCGGTAAAGTTCCTCAACCTCGGCGGCGGCTTCGGCATTCCCTATTTCCCGGGCGAGCAACGCCTCGATCTGTCGAGCATCGGCGCCAACCTCGCCGCCATCGCCGCCGAAGCCGCCGAGAAGATGCCCCAGGCCGAGATCGTCATCGAGCTCGGCCGCTACCTGGTGGGCGAAGCGGGCGTCTACGTCACCAAGGTGCTCGACCGCAAGGTCTCCCGCGGGCTCACCTATCTGGTGACAGACGGCGGGCTGCACCATCACCTGTCGGCATCCGGCAACTTCGGGCAGGTGATCCGCAAGAACTACCCCGCCGCGATCGGCAACCGCATGGACGAGCCCGCCGGCGAAGCCGTGTCGGTGGTCGGCCCGCTATGCACCCCCCTGGACATACTCGCCGACAAGATGCCCCTGCCCGAGGCACGGCCGGGTGACCTGGTGGTGATCTTCCAGTCGGGTGCCTACGGCGCAACCGCCAGCCCGCGCGGCTTCCTGAGCCAGCCCGATCTCGTCGAAGTGCTGGTCTGATAGACACAAAAAAGCCTTCCTGCAGCAGCAAGGAAGGCTTTTCTGGCCCTGCGCTCCAGCCGGGCTCCGGGCCCGGCGGAACAATCAGAAGAAGTAGTCGTCCGGCAGGGTTTCCACCTGCAGGTCGTTGTCTTTCGCGAAATTTCTGAGGAAGTTGTAAGCGAGCGGCTCGATGTCGTGGATCTTGCCGTCCACCAGAACCGTCTTGTCGCCACGCAGATTGCATGCCGGGCGAACATAGGGCGAATAGGTCATGCGATGATCGGCCCCGAACACCGACATGATCCCGCACAGACGATCCGCCCAGTCGCTCGGCCGGAAAGTCCGCCCGTCGCTGGTGCGCCCCACAATCACGAAGTTCTCAATTTTTTGAATCATGTGCGATGTCGGAAAATCTCGGGGTCGGCAAACCAATTCAAAAACCGCCGCACAGCGATGCTCCCTGGCACCGGCGGCCGCCCGGATTTTAGCAGGAAACCACAGCGCCAGCCGCAGCTTTCAGCCACGCCGCCTCTCCCCGCGAAGCGGCGTCACGCCTGACGGAACAGGGTTTCGCCAGGCGCCGGAAGACGCCCTTCCGCGGGCCTGACGACGGCATATCAGCCGGCCGCCCCTTCCGCCAGAATCTCCTCCAGGCGCCGCACACCAGGCCCCGCGGCATCCGGGTCGGCGATGACGACGTAGAGGGGCACGATGCGCGCCTCGGCTCCCGCCAGGGGCAGGGTCTTGAGCCGCCCGGAGATGAGTTCGTCACGGATGTGCGCCTCCGGATACCACGCGAAACCGTGCCCCGCGCACGCCGCGGCAATCGACATGCCCATGCTGCTGAAGGTCCACCGCTGCTCAACCTCGACCGTCGTGGTACGCCGGTCGCGGCTGGCGCTGGTCGCCCGCACCGGCAGATGGCGATGGGCGCGGAGGTCGTTCTCGTGCAAGGCGCGGCCCAGGCGATGGAGCGGATGATCCGGGCTGGCCACCGCGAGCAGCCGCACGTTCATCAGGGGCCGGCCGAGGAAGCCCGGCGGAATGCTGGGCGTCACTGCAATGTCGGCATGACCGCCGAGCAAGGCCTCGCTGGTACCGCCCAGCACCGACTCGATCACCTCGACGCGGGTCCGGGGCGCCTCGCTCCCGAAGCGGGCCAGCGCATCGAGCAGCTTGCCTGGCGGGTAGAGCACCTCGACGGCCAGCCCGATCTCGGCCTCCCAGCCCGCCGAAAGCTTACGCGCGGCCTGCTCCAGGTCGCCGGCCTCGCCAATGAGCGCCAGCGCCCGCCGGTAGAGCATGTGGCCCGTCGGCGTGAGCACCGCCTTGCGGCCCTGGATCTCGAAGGCGCGCAGCCCGAGCTGCGACTCGATCTTCTGCACCGCGTAGCTCACCGCCGACTGGCTCTTGTGCAGGGCCTCGGCTGCCTGGGCGTAACCGCCGGCCTCCACCACCGCGACCAGTGAGCGCCATTGTTCGAGGGAGATGTGGGGAACCGGCCGAGAGATCAGGTTCATATCAAATAATCCGATAGTTCCAAGCTAAATATTGCGCTTTTTTATCTTCTCGGCAAATCGTTTAATACAACCATCGCAACCCCACACGGAGCCTGAAATGAGCAAACTTCTCAAGATCAACGCGAGCCTGTTCTCCGGCAACGGCCAGTCCAGCCAGCTCACCGAGCGTTTCGTCGCCGCCTGGCAGGCCGGCCACCCGGACACGCAAGTCGTCGAGCGCGACCTGGCCGCCAACCCGGTGCCCCACCTGGACGGCACCCGCTTCATGGCCTTCGTGGCCAAGCCCGAGGAGCGCAGTGCCGAGCAGCAGGCGGTCGTGGATTTCTCCGACGCCCTGATCGCTGAACTCCGCACCGCCGACGCCATCGTGATCGGCCTGCCCATGTACAACTTCGGCATCCCGTCCCAGCTCAAGGCCTACTTCGACCACATCGCCCGGGCCGGCGTCACCTTCCGCTACACCGCCAACGGCCCGGAAGGCCTGATCACCGGCAAGAAGGCCTACATCCTCGCAGCCCGCGGCGGCATCTACGCCGGCACGCCCAAGGACAGCCAGACCGCCTACGTGCGGGACTTCCTCGGCTTCATCGGCATCACCGACGTCGAGTTCATCTACGCCGAGGGGCTCAACATGGGCGACGAAAGCAAGAACGCCGCCCTCGCCAAGGCCCACCAATCCCTCGCCGCCCTCACCGCCTGAACCCGGAGTCCATCATGAGCACGCGCAGCCTTACCAGGATCATCCCGTCCATCCCCGTCTCCGACGGGGCCGGCGTCAAGCTGCGGCGCAGCCTCGGCCAGAACCAGTGGCTGCGCCTCGACCCCTTCCTGATGCTCGACGAGTTCGCCTCGGACAACCCGGACGACTACATCGCCGGCTTCCCGCCCCATCCGCACCGGGGCTTCGAGACCGTCACCTACATGCTGGAGGGCGACTTCCAGCACCAGGACCACCTGGGCCACACCGGCCACCTGCGCGGTGGCGGCGCCCAGTGGATGACGGCGGGGCGCGGCATCATCCACTCGGAGATGCCGCTGCAGCAGAGCAGCCGCCTGCACGGCTTCCAGTTCTGGATCAACCTGCCGGCCCGGGAGAAGATGAAGCCCGCCAGCTACCGCGACATCCAGCCTGACGAAATCCCCGAGCAGCAGATCCCCGGCGGCAGCGTGCGGATCATCGCCGGCGCCTTCGACGGCGGCGATGGCCAGGCCGTGCCGGGGCCGATCCAGGGATTGTCCACCGCCCCGCTGTTCCTCGACTTCCGGCTGGATGCCGGCGCCCGGGTGCGCCAGCGGGTCACCGCCGGCCACGCCGCCTTCCTGTATCCCTACGCTGGCAGCCTGTCGATCGTCACCGACGAGATGCCCCGCCCGCTGGCCGCCCGGCAGGCCGGCGTGCTGTCGGACGGTGAACAGGTCGAGTTCGAAGCCGGCCCCGACGGCTGCGGCGTGCTGCTCCTCAGCGCCCAGCCGCTGGGTGAGCCGGTGGTGCAGTATGGCCCCTTCGTGATGAACACGCGGGAAGAGATCGAACAGGCCATCGACGACTACCGGGCCGGCACCCTGGCCTGAACCACAGGCTCGGGCGCAACGCCCGGATGCAAAGAGGCCGCTCCGGGGAGCGGCCTCTGCCGATACGCGAAACCCTGCTGCTACAGCGACCGGGAATAACCCACGCTGAGCATCTGCTCGCGCATGTGCAGCGTCGCCTCGCCGCCACCGAAGGACGGGGGAATCGACCCCGAGCCCGAAACCGTGACCTTCGGCGCATACAGGTAAGCCAGGCTCCACTCCCCGCCGCCAGCGCCCTTCAGGCTCGCCCCCAGGCTGTAATGGCTGCGCACGACGCCCGGAGCCAGGATGTTGAAGAAGGTCTGGCTCGCCGGCACCGGCTGCTGGACGCGGCTCGCCCCGGCGCGCAGGGTCAGACGATCGTCGTAGGCATGCACTGCGCCCAGCTTCACAACGGACACGTCGTTCCAGCCGAAGCCGGGGCCGCCGTCGCTACCGAGCGCACCGCCCGAGAGCGGGTTGCCGACCGACTTCACGCTGCCATACTCGATGCGCTGCCAGTCTGCCGCGAGGGTCAGGGCACGGCCGGCCTGCCAGGCAACGCCGACGCCGTAGCTGGCTGGAATGTCGAAGCCGCCACCACCCTCGAACAAGCCCCGATAACGATCGAACTCGCTCATCTCGATGCGGGACGACCAGCTTGCGCCAAGCCGCAGATCGGGCCGCAGCTGGCCGAGCCAGCCCAGCTTGACACCCCAGCCGGTGGAGCCGTCGTGGCCGCGGTCGGTCACCGCCCCCGGGTGGGCCGTCATGCCTTCGAAGGCGCTGAGGCCCGTGGCCGCAAAACGCTGGTACGCAAAGGTCAGCGCAGCACCGACGGAATGGCCCGAAGCCGGCCGGAAGGCCACCGACGGGGTGACGAAGAGCTGCTGCAGATCGATGCCGGCCATCCCCCTCGACCCGAAGGCTGCGAAGGGGTTGCGATCGTAGTCGGTGTTCATGCCCCCATTGCCGTAAACCGCCACGCCCCAGGCCAGATCGGACGAGGCCTGCCGTACATAGCCCAGCTCGGGGATCACGAAGTTGTGGGTCTGGTTGCCGGAGTATTCGCCATCAGCGCCGTAGCCATTGCCGCGAATGGCTGCCCCCCGGTCGGGTCGAAAGAAATGCACGCCGAGATCCAGGCGGTTTCCCACCGACAGGTTTCCCGCCGGATTGCTTGCCGCCACCAGGCCATCCTGGGGTAAGGCGATCGAAACCCCGGCGACACCCAAGCTCCGCACGCCGTAGCCGTGGGCGAAGTAACCATTGGTGGCGAGGGCGGCGAGCGGCCAGGCCAGTGGCAATGATGACCTTGCGAAAATTCATGCGGTGACTCCGTGGGGCGGTTCTTTTTTTGTGTGCCCTGCACGACGAGGTGGTGAGCGGCTTCAAAAGCCTCGTCGGACACATTTTTTGGCTCGAGGACGATCCACCTTCGCGCGGAGGTGGCGTGCCCCAAAAACAAAAAGCCACTCGTAGAGTGGCTTTTTGCAGAATCTGTGGTCGGGGAAAGAGGATTCGAACCTCCGGCCCCTGCGTCCCGAACGCAGTGCTCTACCAGGCTGAGCTATTCCCCGACATTACTTATCTTGAGCAACTGCTGAACGCTCTCGAACAAGTCTTTCCCGGCTTGTTAAAACCCTGGCTGCCCTGGAAAGACCACCATTATCCACGAACTCTGCGGAAGGTGCAAGCAGATCGCTTCATTTACTGGCCTGGCCCCGCATCCACAGGGCCGGCACGCGACAGCGATCAGACCTGCTTGTGGTCCGGGTGAGTCGCGGCGACCTCCTCGTGCTCCCACTCCTTGACAGTTTCCGACAGGAGACGAGCTTTCTCGTGGGCATCCGGTGCGTGGTGGTGTTCGCGCTCGAACGCCTCCAGCGCATCGTGACAGGCCTCGGCCTTCGAGTGTGCGTGGGTATGGGGCATGATGATTCCTTCTGACGACACGGAGATGGGCACGCAGCATGCTGCGTCGCACAAAACATTCTACCGATCACCCGGAATCGCCAGCAAGCGCATTTTTTTGCGGCGCAGCAAAACTTTCACGCGGATTTATTTCTCCATGAGTCCTCGCCAAAGCCGCCCGACTGCAATACCATTAGCATGATCACGCAGCGTATCGAAGCTGTCGTCGAGCACTGCCGATCCGGCCACCGACAGCCTGGACACACTATGTCAGTCAACGCAATCTGCCGGACGATGGGCTTGAGACTTCTCGCTGGCCTCGCTGCCTTCGTCTGGCTGACTCTGGCGATCGCCAACGACGGCGGCGCAGCCCTGCCGGCCGCGCCGCAAACGCTTCATGTGGTAAGCGACGACAACTACCCACCCTACCTTTTCCGCAACACGGACGGGCAGGTCGAAGGCTATCTGGTCGACCTGTGGCGCCTCTGGGAGCGCAAGACCGGCATCCCGGTGAAGCTCACTGCCACCAACTGGGCCGAGGCCCAACGGATGATCGCCGACGGCCGTGCCGACCTGATCGACATGATCTACCGCACCCCGCAGCGGGAACCGCTCTACGAGTTCTCGGAATCCTACGCGGATCTGCCGGTGGTCATCTACACGCACACCACCATCGGCGGCATCAGCGGCGTGAGCACCCTCAAGGGCTTTCAGATCGGCGTGCAGTCGGGTGACGCCTGCATCCACCAGCTGGCCAACCATGGCATCACGACCATCGTCGAGTATCCCAACTACGCCGCGCTGCTGGATGCTGCCCAGCGCCAGGAGATCAAGCTCTTCTGCCTCGACGAATACCCTGCCAACTTCTACCTCTACAAGACCCACACCCAGAACGACTTCCGCAAGGCCTTCGAGCTCTACCAGGGCCAGTTCCGACGCGCCACCCGCAAGGGCGACAGCGAAACCCTGAGGCGCGTCGAGGAGGGGATGAGGCTGATCCTCCCCGAGGAAGACGCCGCGCTGCGCAAGAAATGGTTCGGCACGCCGCTGGACATCGGCGCCTATGGCCACTACATCGGCTGGGGTCTGACGGTGGCGGCGGGAGCCGCGCTGCTGCTGGCCGTTCTCAGCATGGCGCTGCGACGGCAGGTGGCCCTCAAGACGCAAACCCTCAACGCCGCACTGGCCGAACTTCGCGAGGCCCACGCGGCCACCAGCGAAGCCGAACACAGCCTCGCCGCCACGTTGCAGGCGATCCCCGACATGCTGTTCGAGTTCGATGCCGCCGGGCATTACATGAACGTCTTCTCCAGCCGCGACGATCTCCTCATCGCCTCCCGCAGCCAGCTCATCGGCAAGCACGTCTCCGAGGTCATGCCGGCCCCGGCGGCGAGCGTCGTCGTCGACGCCATACAGGCCGCTGCCGCCTCGGGCCAGGACTACGGCCGCACCGTGGGCCTGACCCTGGGGGATAGCTCCGAGCACTGGTTCGAACTCTCCGCCACGCGCAAGCAGGCGAGCGGTGGAGAGCCGCGGGTGCTGGTGCTCTCGCGCGACATCACCGAGCGCCGCGAGGCGGAGCGCGCCGTCCTGGCCGCCAAGGAATCCGCCCTCATTGCCGACAGCAACCGCCACTTCCGGGCCCTCTTCGAGGCCGCCCCGGTAGCCCTCACCTACTGCCGGGGAGACCGGATCGTCTCAATCAACCAGCGTTTCGTCGAGCTGTTCGGCTACGAGCCTGAAGACATCCCGACCCTGTCCGAATGGTGGTTGCGAGCCTACCCCGACCCCGCCTATCGCGAGACGGTGCGACAAACCTGGGATGCCGCCATCGCACGGGCGGCAGCGGCCGACGGGCGCGTCGAGAGCCTCGAGTACAGCGTCACCTGCAAGGACGCCCGCAATCGCAACATGCTCATCGGCGGCCAGGTGCTCGGCGACGGTTTCATCGCCACCTTCACCGACATCACCCTGATTCGCAACACCGAGGCCGCCCTCAAGGTCGCCAAGGAGGCCGCCGACGCCGCCAACCTGGCCAAGAGCTCCTTCCTGGCCAACATGAGCCACGAAATCCGCACGCCGATGAACGCCATCCTCGGCTACACCCACGCGCTCCGGCGTGGCCACCTGCTGCCCGAGCAGGCCGACCGCCTCGACAAGATCGAGGACGCCGGCCACCACCTGCTGGCGGTGATCAACGACATTCTCGACATCTCCAAGATCGAGGCCGGCAAGCTCGTCCTCGAGCACACCGGCTTCCACCTTGGCTCTATCGTCGACTACGTGCGCTCCCTCATCGCCGAGACGGCCGAGGCCAAGGGGCTGCAGCTCTCCGTCGACTACGACAAGGTGCCGCCCTACCTGGTCGGCGACCCAACCCGCCTGCGCCAGGGCCTGCTCAACTTTGCCAGCAACGCCGTCAAGTTCACCGCCAACGGCCGGGTAACGCTGCGGACCCGCCTCGAAGCCCGCGACGGCGACAGCCTGCTGGTGCGTTTCGAAGTCGAGGACACCGGGATCGGCATCGAGCCCGACAAGCTGCGGGATCTCTTCCAGCCCTTCCGGCAGGTCGACGCCTCGACCACCCGCAAGTACGGTGGCACCGGCCTGGGCCTGGCCATCACCCAGCGCCTCGCCCACCTGATGGGCGGCGAGGCCGGTGTCGCCAGCACGCCGGGCGCCGGCAGCCTGTTCTGGTTCTCGGCCCGCCTGGAGGTCGACAGCGCTCCGGCAGAGGACAAACCCGCGGAAACCTCCAGCACCGAGGCACAGATTCGCAGCGAGCACGCCGACAAGCGCATCCTGCTGGTCGAGGACGACCCGGTGAACCAGGAGGTCGCGCTCGAACTGCTGAGCGATACGGGGCTCGAGATCGACCTCGCCGCAAATGGCCGGATCGCGGTCGAGAAGGCCTCGGCGTCCGACTATGCGCTGATCCTCATGGACATGCAGATGCCCGAGATGGGCGGGCTTGAGGCCACCCGACTGATCCGCGAGATCCCAGCCCACCACTTCACCCCGATCATCGCCATGACCGCCAACGCCTTCGACGAGGACAAGGAGCGTTGCATCTTGGCGGGCATGAATGACTTCATCGCCAAGCCGGTGGAGCCGGACATCCTGTTTTCCGCCCTGGCCCGCTGGCTCGGCCCACCGCGCAGCTAGCCTCCACCTCCGGGCAGCCTGAGCGCTGCCAGATCGGCCGGGCTGTCCACATCCTGCAGCACGCCGGGGTCGTCGGTTTCGAGTACATGCAGCAGAAAACGGCTCTGCTGCAGGATGGCGCGGGCGCCCTCGTCACCCTCGAGTGCCAGCAGGGCATCCCTCCAGCGGGAGGCAAAGCCCACAGGGTGCCCACGCCGCTCGGCATAGCGCGGCGCCGCCAGGGCCGCACCGCCCCCGATGAGCTCCGCAACCGCCTGCAGCGTGGCAACGCGGATGCAAGGCATGTCGGCCAGCGCGACCAGCCAGCCGTGCGCATCGCGGCTGGCCGCCACCCCAGCCGCCAGGCTGTGGCCCATGCCGCTCCGGGCGGCAGCGCAGCGCACTACCCGCAAGCCTTCGGCTTCGAGCAGCGAGGCAAGCGCATCCTGCTCCGGGCGCAGCACCGCGATGCTGTCCACACAAGCGGCCTTCAGGGCCCGCGCCGCCGCGACCGCAACCGGCGTGCCGTCTGCCAGCGGCTGCAGCAGCTTGTCGCCGCCAAAGCGCCGCCCCTGCCCGGCCGCCAGCAGCAGGCCGACGATGCGTGCCATGCCTCAGCCCAGGCCGCAACCGGCACGGGCGGGCGTCGAGGCCGTGGCCTCGGGCCGGGCCACCGGCACACCATTCTTCACCGCGGTCATCTCGGCCAGGATCGACACCGCGATCTCCGGCGGTGTGCGGCTGCCGATGGGCAGGCCAACCGGGCCGTGGAGCCGGCCGACCTCGGCCTCGGAGAGGTCGAAATACTCCAGGAGGCGTGCCCGCCGGGCCGTGTTATTGCCCCGCGAGCCCAGCGCGCCCACGTAGAAGGCCGGCGACTTGAGCGCCTCAAGAAGCGCCATGTCGTCGAGCTTGGGGTCGTGGGTCAGCGCAACGATGGCCGTGTGGGGGTCGGGCAGCATCGCCGTCACCACGTCGTCGGGCATGCCCGGCACGAGGGGCGCACCGGGCACGTTCCACTCTACGGAATACTCTTCCCGCGGGTCGCAGACGCTAACCGCGTAATCCAGCGCCTGGGCCATCGGTGCCAGGTAGCGGCCGATCTGGCCGGCGCCGATGATGAGCAGGCGCCAGCGCGGGCCATGGAGCGTGGCGAGGCGCCGGCCGTCCCAGGCCAGCCGCTCGCCGCGGCAGGCGTCGGCCACTGCCACTTCGCCGCTGGCGGTATCCACCTCCCGCCTCACCAGCTGCCCGGCCTCGATGCGGGCCGCCAGGTCGGCCAGGCGGGCCAGGTCAGGCGCAGGCTCCACCACCAGTTCGAGGGTGCCACCGCAAGGCAGCCCGAAGCGGGCCGCCTCGTCCCGGCTGACCCCATAGGTGAGCACGAAGGGCTGACTGCCGGCGATGCGGCCGTCCCGCATGCGCGCAACGAGATCATCCTCGATGCAGCCGCCCGACACCGAACCCTGCACCCGCCCGTCGTCCCGCAGGGCCATCCAGGCACCCGCCGGGCGCGGCGCCGAGCCCCAGGTGCGGGCCACGGTGACCAGCGCCGCCCGGTGGCCCTCTGCCGCCCAGCCGCGCAGGGCCGCGAGCACCTGCAGATCCTGGCTATCCATGGTTTGCCTCCTTCTGGCAAGGCGCGAGTAATGGTAATGGGCGGCCGAAGCCTCCCCGGCAATGCGGGGGGATCATCGTCAGGCCTTCAGCTCGCTGGCCTGGAAGGGCAGCCGGGTGAGCCACCTGCCGGTGGCTGCGGCGATAGCGTTGGCCACCGCCGGCGCCACCGGCGGCACACCCGGCTCACCGATGCCGGTGGGGTTCTCGGCAGATTGCACGATGTGCACCTCAACCTTCGGCATCTCGTCGATGCGGATCGGGGCATAGTCACCAAAGTTGCCCTGCTCTACCACGCCGTCCTTGAGGGTGATCTCGCCGTGCAAGGCCGCCGACAGGGCAAACCCCACCGAGCCCTCCACCTGGGCGCGGATGTTGTCGGGGTTGATCGCCAGCCCGCAATCGACCGCCGACACGATGCGATCCACCTTCACGCGGCCATCGGCCAGCACCGTGACTTCGGCCACCTGGGCGACGAAGGAATGGAAGGATTCATGCACCGCCACACCGCGGCCGCGCCGCTCGCCGGGCGTGCCCGCCGCCAGCGGCGTGCCCCAGCCGGCCTTTTCAGCCGCCAGCCTGAGCACCGCCGAATGGCGCGGATGCTTGTCCAGCAGCTTGAGGCGCATCGCCACCGGGTCCTGCTTCGACTCCGCCGCCAGGCGGTCGAGGAAGGTCTCGGTGGAGTAGGCGGTGTGGGTCGAGCCCACCGAGCGCCACCACAGCACCGGCACCCCGATGTCCTTGGGCGTATGCAGCTCGACCTGCAGATTCGGGATGCCGTAGGGCAGGTTCGCCGCGCCTTCCACCGACACCGCGTCGATACCGTCCTTGACCATCACCGGCTCGAAGGCCGAGCCGGCGATGATCGACTGGCCGACCAGCCGGTGGCGCCAGGCACGGATGCTGCCGTCGGCCTCCAGCGCAGCCTCGATGCGGTGGTGGAAGAGCGGCCGGTAGTAACCCGCCTTCATGTCGTCCTCGCGCATCCACACCAGCTTGACCGGCGCTCGGGTGCCGCTTGCCTTGACGATGGAGGCCGCCTCGCGCAGGTAATCCGACTGGGTGCACGCCCTCCGGCCGAAGCTGCCGCCGGCGTAGAGCATGTGGATCGTCACCTTCTCGGGCGGCAGGCCGAACATGGCCGCCAGCGTGGCCTGGTCGACGGTCTGGAACTGCTCGCCGTTCCACACCTCCAGGCCGTCGGCGGTGCACTGCACGACGCAGTTCATCGGCTCCATCGCCGCATGAGCGAGGTAAGGGAAGTCGTAGCTGGCCGACACCACCTTGGCCGCGCCGGCAAAGGCGCCCGTGGCGTCGCCCTGGCTGCGGGCCACGAGACCGGGCTGGGCGGCGAGCTCGCGGTAGCGGGCGAGGATCTCGTCGGAGCCCAGCTTGAAGGCGGCGCTGTCGTCCCACTCGACGGTGAGCGCATCACGCCCCTTCTTGGCGCTCCAGGTGTCGCGGGCCAGAACCGCCACACCGCCCGGGATCGCCACCACATCAACCACACCTTTGACGGCTTTCGCCTTGCCGGCGTCGAAAGCCTTCACCTTGCCACCAAAGCGCGGCGAATGGGCCACGACCGCCACCAGCATGCCGGGCAGCTGCACGTCCTGGGTGAATTTCGCCGAGCCGTCGGTCTTGGCGGCGCTGTCCTTGCGCGGGGCGCGCTTGCCGATCAGGCGGAAATCCTTCGGGTCCTTGAGGGTGACCGTGGCGGGCACGGCTTCGAGGGCGGCCGCCTCGGCCAGCTCGCCAAAGCTCGCCTGGCGGCCACTGGGGGCGTGGCGCAGCACACCTTCCGCCACGCTGATCTCGGCCGCCGGAACCTTCCAGCGTTTCGCTGCGGCAGACACCAGCATTGCTCGGGCGGTGGCGCCGGTCTGGCGCATCTGGCCCCAGGAGTTGGCCATCGCGGTGCTGCCGCCGGTGCCCTGGGCACCTCCGAAGAAGAGGTTGTTGTAGCGCTTGGCATCAGCCGGCGCGCCCTCCACCTTCACCTGGGCCCAGGCCGCGTCGAGCTCCTCGGCGACGATGGTGGCAAGGCCGGTGTAGGTACCCTGCCCCATCTCGAGGTGCTTGGAGATCACGGTGACCGAATTGTCGGCGCCGATCCGCAAAAAGGGCGTCGGCTCGAAACTGGCCGCAGCGGCACCCGGCTTGGCGCCCAGGCTCACGCCAGGTAAAGCCAGGCCGAGGGTGAGGCCCGCAGCCCCCTGCAGGAAGCCGCGGCGGGAGAGATTCTCGATGGGATTGTGACGTTCGCTCATCATGCGTGCTCCTTACGCCAGGGCCTTGGCGGCTTCGTGGATGGCTGCGCGGATGCGCACATAGGTGCCGCAACGGCACAGATTGCCCGCCATCGCGGCGTCGATGTCGGCATCGGTCGGCTTGCGCTTGGCCGTCAGCAGGCTGACGGCGCTCATGATCTGGCCCGACTGGCAGTAGCCGCACTGCACCACGTCGAGCTTGCGCCAGGCTTCCTGCACCGCCCTGCCGACGCGGGACGCATCGACCGCCTCGATGGTGGCGACCTTCTTGCCCGCCACCGCCGATACCGGGGTGATGCACGAACGCACCGGCTGGCCGTCCACCTGCACGGTGCACGCCCCGCACAGCCCTGCGCCGCAGCCGAACTTGGTACCGGTAAGCAGCAGGGAATCCCGCAGCGTCCACAGCAGCGGGGTGTCGGGTTCGACATCTGCCTTCCGGGGCTTGCCGTTTACGGTGAGCTGGATCATCTTGAATCTCCGTTGGGTGAAGCGTGTTGGTCTTGTCGGCCGGCCAAAGATTCCCTGCCGTCACCTCCGGAAATTTAGCCCACGGCAAGCGCGATGACATTGCAGGATCCTGTGAAATTCTTGCCTGATCATCCAGACTTGGGCGGAGCACGTGGCAATGCGCCTCGCGCGGGGTTAATCTCGCCTGCGCCGCAGCGGAGAAAAAAGCATGGCCGAATCAAGCCCCCAAGCCCCGGCGCCAGGTGTCGCACTCGATGCCGCACGCCGGGCGCTCACCGACATCATTGAACGGTATTGCCCCGTCGACGGCACCGTCGCAACCGCCGTGCCGGGCCTCAGCCTGTTTCGCGCCTCGAGCACCAGCACACCGATCTGCGCGGTGTATCGATCGGTGCTGGCGGTGGCGGTGCAGGGCAGCAAGCGCCTGGTGCTCGCCGACGAGAGCTTCGAGTACGACAGCCGGCACTACCTGATCACCTCGGTGGATCTCCCCGTGATGGGGCAGATCACCGAGGCCTCGCCCGAACATCCCTACCTGTGTGCGGTGTTCGACATGGACGCCCGCAAGATCGCCGAGCTGGCCACCGCCATGCGCCCGGCCAGCCCGTCGCCGGGCAGCGGGCAGCTCGGGCTGGGCGTGAGCGCCCTCACCCTGCCGGTGATGGATGCGCTGCTGCGCCTCGCGCGCCTGCTCGACATGCCCGACGACATCCCGGTGCTCGCCCCGCTCCATGAACGCGAGCTGCTGTATCGGCTCCTGACCGGCGAGCAGGGGCCGCGCCTGCGCACCATCGCCGCCGCCGACAGCCAGGGCCACCGCACTGCCCGCGCCGTTGCGTGGATCAAGGAGAACTTCGATCAACCCTTGTCGATCGACGCCCTGGCCGACACCGCCAACATGAGCAAGTCGTCGCTGCATCATCACTTCAAGTCGCTCACCGCGATGAGCCCGCTGCAGTACCAGAAGCAGATCCGCCTCCAGGAGGCCCGCAAGCTGATGCTCCTCGAATCGATCGACGCCGCCACCGTCGCCCGCCGCGTGGGCTACGAGAGCCCGTCCCAATTCAGCCGGGAATACCGCCGCCTCTTCGGCGCCCCGCCTCTGCGCGACGTGGCGCGGATACGCTGAACCCAAGCCACAACCCAGCCTTGAATTCATCTGAAATGATGCAGGATGCGCCCGCACTCCTGCCGGTGAAGTCAGGGATCGACCTCGGCTGGCGGACGAATTGACGTCGATTTGGGGCTTGGCGCCCCAAGTCGAACAATTGCTTAGGGGAATCTGGCGGCGGACGGAATAAGGCAAAAAAATAGCACGACTAATCGCCGTGCTATTTTTTTAAGCTGAAATTCAGGAGGTTTCAGCAGGAATTGGTGGTCGGGGAAAGAGGATTCGAACCTCCGGCCCCTGCGTCCCGAACGCAGTGCTCTACCAGGCTGAGCTATTCCCCGACGCTTTTACTGCAAAGGCTCTTTACTAGCAGCCATCAAAAACAAAACAGTCACACTCGACATTGAAGCCCGGCTTTTTACAGCGTGCCGAAAATCAATATTTCCGTGCGACTGCGAACTTTGATAATTCTACCAAGGAATCCTTGAAAACGGAAGAGGGTAATACGCTGAGCGCGCTCATGGCGCGGTCTGCTTCGTCTTCCGCCGCCTTGCGCGTCGCCTCGATGGCACCCGAAGCGCGGATGGCCTGCAGGACGGCTGCAAAGTCGTCACGCCCGCCGCTCTCGATGGCATGGCGCACGCAGGCCGCGTGCTCGGAGCTGCCATGCTTCATCACGTGGATCAAGGGCAGCGTCGGCTTGCCCTCGGCCAGATCGTCGCCAATATGCTTGCCGGTGTCAGCCTCTTCACCCGAATAGTCGAGAACGTCGTCGATGAGCTGGAAGGCGGTACCGATATGCATCCCGAAAGCGGCAAGTCCTTCTTCGACCTCCGGGCTGGCGCCCGCCAGGATTCCTCCGAGCCGGGTCGCGGCCTCGAACAGCTTGGCGGTCTTGAAACGGATCACCCGCAGGTAATCGTCGACCTCAACATCGGCATTGTGGCAGTTGAGCAGCTGCAGCACCTCGCCCTCGGCGATGATGTTGGTGGCGTCGGCCAGAACCTGCATCACCCGCATGCTCTCCACACCGACCATCATCTGGAAGGCACGGGTGTACAAGAAATCACCCACCAGCACCGAAGCAGCATTGCCGAACATCGCATTGGCGGTCTTGTTGCCACGCCGCAGGTCGGATTCGTCCACCACGTCGTCGTGGAGCAGCGTCGCGGTGTGAATGAACTCGATGACGGCAGCGAGTTCGAGGTGACGGGTGCCCTGATAACCGGCAGCACCGGCAGCGAACAGCACCATGGCCGGCCGCATGCGCTT
Organism: Zoogloea sp.; assembly: GCA_016789125.1. GTDB lineage: Bacteria > Pseudomonadota > Gammaproteobacteria > Burkholderiales > Rhodocyclaceae > Zoogloea. The sequence continues at coordinate 29,515 of JAEUNU010000300.1, forward strand.
GCCCCCACTGCCGATGATGTATTCGGCAACCTGGCGGATGAGAACGACGTCGGAATAGAGTCGATCGCGAATGACGCCGTCCAGCGCCTTCATGTCGTCGGCGATCGGCGCGTAGAGCTGCGAGAGAGACAAGGCACTGCCCAGTTCAGGAAAAACGCGATGTTAGGGGCGCACCGCAATCCCGTCAAGTCGGCAGGATCAAGGCGCGAAGGCGGCCAATTGATTAGTGGATCGCATCCAAAAGCAGATCCGGCCGATCGGTGAATACGCCACTCACGCCCCACCCGATAAGGCGGCGGGCGTCGGAGAGGCTGTTGACCGTATAAACCAGAACGCGCAGCCCGGCGGCACGCGCGGCGGCCACGTGGGCGGCGCCCAGCCCGTCGAGCGCGAGATTCAGGGAGGCACAGCCCAGCCGCAAGGCGGTATTCAGCGCGTCGGCGTCTAAGGCGCCGGCCAGCCAGCCACGGGGAAGCTCGGCGGTTTCGAGCGCTGCAGCCTCGAGGGCCCGGTCGGAAAACGAGGACAACAGCAGCGCCGGCCGCTCGTCGGAGCCGAGGCTGCCGAGAAGGCGTCCGACCACCCTGCCCGTCTCGACTTCAAAACCCGCCGTCGGCTTGATCTCGAGATTGGCTGCCAGCCCCAGCTGACGACAACGCCGCAGGGCCGCCGCGAGGGACGGTATCGTCTCCCCGGCAAATGCCGGGTGGAAACGCACACCGACGTCCGTTGCCATCAGCCGCTCTGCGCCGATCCCGGCGACGCGGCCCGACGATATGGCACAGCGGTCGAGGGTTTCGTCGTGAATGAGCACAGGCACGCCGTCCTGCGACAGCATCACATCGAACTCGACCGCAGTGCAGCCGAGACGCGCGGCAATGGCGAGCCCTGCCAGCGTGTTCTCGGGCGCGAGGGCACCGCCGCAGCGGTGCGCTATCACGTCAGGCCAGGGCCAGAGCAGCATCGGGCGAGTACGCCGCTTTCAGTCGAGGGTGCGGGAGCGGGCCACGGCAGTGTCGAGCGCAAGCTTGGACGGCTTGCGATCTTCCCAGACGGACTCCAGCTCTTCTTCGATGATGCGGCGCACGGCGGCGCGCTGGGGGTAGCGGCTGGGCCTGGAGACCGCGGTGACCGGCTTGTTGGTGAGCTGCTTGACGCCGATGTGGATATTGAGCAGGTCGGCCGCCAGCAGCCGGCTCTCGGAGGCAAGCAGACCCGCGCGATTCAGCGGCAGGTAGCCCGCGTTGCGTTGCCACTCGACCTGGCTCTCGGCACTCAGCCAGTGGTCGATGAACTTGGCAACCACCTTGTAATCGGCCGCCTTCTTGCCCGCACCGACCCACAAGGCAGGGCCGTCGGCAAGGGTGTTCTGGGGCGCGCCGTAGTATTCCTCGTGATAAGGCAGTGCTGCGACGCCCACCTCGAAACTGGCCTGCCGCTTCAGGGTCGGCCAGGCACCGGAAGCTGCGGTGAGCACGGCACATTCGCCCTTGGCGAAGTGTTCGACAGCCTCGTCGTCACGACCGAAGAGATGCAGGTAACGGGCCTTGACCCACGACGAAAGCATCGCCACGTGCTTCACCTCGAGCATGCCGTTGATGGCGAGGGAGGTGGATTTCTTGCTCTCGGCAATCACGGGTTCGTTGTGCCAGGCGCTGGTGTTCTCGACCAGGATCCAGGCCGGCTGGGCCGTGGTGTAGGGGCAGCTCTGGCCGGCAGCGACCAGCTTGCCGAGGGCGCCCTGGAGCGCCTGCCAGGTCGGCGGGGCGCTCTCGGTGTCGAGCCCGGCCTCCTTGAATGCCTGCTTGTTGTAAAACATCACCGGCGTCGACAGGCCGACCGGCAGCGCGACGAGGCGATTGGCGCTGTCGAGGGGCGTGGGCGTCATCATGGCCGGCGCACGGAGGGTTTCCATCTTGATGCCGGCTTCCTTCATGACCTGATGCAGCGGGCGGTAACGCGTCGCACCGCTCAGGAAAGCCTGCTGGTCACGCTCACCGAGGATCATGAGATGCGGCAGCGTGCCCTCGTTCCAGGGACGATCCTGGATGACGATCTTCGGCCCGGTGGTCTTGGCGTTGAAGCGGTCCACCAGCTTCTGCAGTTGCTCGCCCTTGTCGGCCCCGAGCGAGTGAACCAACTCGATCTCGGCGGAAGCGCCCGCCGCCGGCGATGCGACGTCATGCGCTGCAACCGGCTTGGCTGCGGGCTTCTGGGTGGCGGCGAAGGCGGGGCTTACGCAAAGGCTGGTCAGGAGGAGACCCAGGGCGCTACGGCTGAAATTCTTCATCTAAGGCTTTCAATTTGAAACAGTGGCAAGACAATTTCCAATTATAAAGCCGACACAGGTCAGCGGGCGTTACACACGTAACCGGAAGTTCAAGTCCGATCGACGGGCGCCGTAGACCTTGCAAGCCCATCAACACCACCGAATCATGACCCGAACCAACCCCCGCTTGCTGCTGAGCCTGATTCTGAGCGGCATGTTGCTTGGCGGATGCGAACGACTCGGCATCCCGGACTTCACCAAGTCGTCAGCCAACGCAGAAGCCGACGGCAAGGCCATCGGGAGCGCCTGTCGCCATGCCGGCCGGGCCATCGAGGATTGCTACAACCTCAACCCGAACGCCCAGCGGGCTGCTGTTTTCGCCGGCTGGCGGGAGATGAACGACTATATGGCCGAGAAAAACATTGCCGAAGTCGAGCCCAAAGTCCCGCCACCAGCACCGGCCGTCGAAGAAAAGCCCGCACCGAAGCCCAAGCGCAGTGCCGACAAGAAAGACAAGGAGCCCGTTGCCGAGGACACCGACAAGGCTGAGCAGCCAGACGACAACACCACCACGGCCGACGCACCCACCACCCGCAGGCGGCGACACAGCGCAGAGTAGGCGCAGCGCTCCGACACCTGTCCCTGCTGCGGGGCCAGGCCCTCGCGGAGGTGGCACGCTGGAGCGAAGACTCGCTGGGCGAGAACGGCGTTGGTGGACGCCTCGATGGACGTTCTTCTACCCGACCAGGGCTTCAACTGCCGGGAGCATGGCGACAGATCCCCTGACGAGCAGCTTGCCTGACCCCAGACGCCCGCTAGCAGCCTGCCGCCGGCACGGCCGCCTCGACGCCCTCCCACCATGCCATGAACTCGGCGACCGGCATCGGTGGGGCGTACAGGTAGCCCTGCGCAAGATCACACCCCATCTGGCTGAGCGCAGCCTCGGCATCTTCGTTCTCGACCCCCTCGGCAACGACTTCGAGATCGAAGGTGTGGGCAATCCGAACCATCAGCTCGACGATTGCCCTGTCACTCTCGGAGGCGGAGATGCGATCGACGAAGGATTTGTCGATCTTGAGCTCGTCGAGAGGCAGGCGCCGGAGGTAGTCCATCGACGAATACCCCGTCCCGAAGTCGTCCAGCGCCAGCCGCCCGCCCTCCTGGCGCACGAGCTGCAAGGTTTCGGCCGACGCGGCCTCACCCGACACGAAGCCGCTTTCGGTGATCTCGAAACACAGCCTGGAAGGTGAAATCCGCCATGTATCGCAGGTCTGCCGGATGAAAAGCGGCAGCTCCGGGTCGTTGAGGTCATCGGCAACCACATTCACCGAGACCCGCAGGTTGCACCCGCCTGCCGTCAAGGTGGCGAGGATCTGGGCCGCCTGCTGAACCACCCAGCGGGACAGCAAGGGCGTCAGGCCGATCCGCTCGACCACCCGCAGGATCTCGGGCGGCGGGACGTGACGGCCGTCGGAGCGTCGCCAGCGCAGCAGCGCCTCGGCCCCCACCACCCGACGGGACGGGAGGGCAACCTGGGGCTGGAGGTAGAGCTGAAACTGCTGGGACTCGAGCGCCCGGGCGACCTCGGTCTCGAACATCGCGTCGCCTTCGGCTTTGACGACGATCTCGCCGCCATAAATATCGAAGGGACGCCCCCCCGCCTTGGCGACCACCAGCGCGGAGCGGGCGGCCTGCTCGAGGGCGAGCGGGCCGCCCGCCTGCTCCGGCGCCGTGGCGCCCCCGGCGCAGAAACGCGCGCGCAGTGCCGGAAAACTGTTGGAGCGCAAGACCTCGCAGGCATCCACCAGCTTGTGGCCCGCGAGGGAGACCTGCGCCGCGTGACGCAGGTCCGGAAGCAGCGCAGCCCATTCGTCGTCGCCCAGGAAGCAGAGGATGTCACTCGGCCTCAGCACCCCGCGCATCACCTCCGACAGGGCGAGGCGCAGGTGATCGCGCTCATCGAGGGCCAACACGTCGACGGAGCGCCCCCACTCCACGTTGAGGACGACCAGGCCGAGCTGCCGGCCAGCTCCCTGCGAGGCCAGCCTCTCGGCCAGCAAGGTCAGGAAGCGTCGTCGATTGGGGAGGCCGAGCACCGGGTCGCCGTCTTCGGCAGCGAGGCGGATGCTTTGCTCGTGCTCGATGGAGCTTGCCGCCATCAGCCCGCCCAGACACCAGCCCACACGCACCAGGGCCCGTTCGATATCGAGCTCGAGACGATGGACCATCGCCCGCTCGCCAAAAAGGCGCTCGTGGCACAGGCCGATCAGCGTCTCGACCGCGATGAACGGGAACTCTGCCACCGCACCGGCCAGATAGCACTCGGACCATCGCGCTTGCAGCGCCACCGGCCATCCGGGCAGGAAATCCCAGCGGGCAACGCACGCGAGCTCCCTGCAGAACGCCCGCAGGGCCAGGCTCACCGATGTAGATGGGCCACTTCCCTCGTCCAGATTCAGGCGCTCGAGCAAGTCGTTCGCCAGCTCCTCGGCCGACACGATGCGCCCGAACGCCCGCACTGCCGCCTGTTCCGCCTGCCCGATGCCGTAGCGCCGCAGCAGGCCGGCCAATGCCTCTCCATCGAGAACCTGCCCGCAGTAACGATCGAAGCAAGTGTCGAGGCGTGTCATGTGAGATAGAACTCCGAAGCGTCTACACCGTAGGCCCCCGGCGGAAGCGCCCGCACGATGGCGTAGGGCTGCCCCGTGGCGGTCGGCTGCTCGTAAAGAAGGTCCAGCGTATGCGGATACGAGTTGGGCTTCTTGTCCGGCCCGAGGAGAATCATGACCCGCGGCTTGAGCCGGCGGATGCGATTCTGCGCGACCACCACGGCCACCTCGCCCGAGTTGAGTTCGACCAGCGAACCCACAGGGTAAAGGCCGATGCACTGGACGAACTGATCGACGGTGCTCTCCGAGAACCCGACACCCCGCTGCGCCCGCACCGCATCGAGCGCGACCTGGGCGCTGGCCGCCTCGCCATATGGACGCTCGCGGGTCATCGCACAATAGGTGTCGCACAATCCGGATATCTCGGCCATCAGGCCCACCTGATCCCCCTTCAACCCACGGGGATACCCACTTCCGTCGCAACGCTCGTGGTGCTTCGTCACGATCTCCAGTATCGACAGGGAAACACCCGGTGACTTCGACAGGATCTGCAGGGAAAAATCGACGTGGGAGCGAAAAATCTCATGCTCGCGGGGCGACAGGGCCCCGCACTTTTGCAGCAGCGCCGGAGGAAGCTTGAGCTTGCCGACATCCTGCAGCATGCCCGCCATACCGAGATGGCCGATCGACTCGTCGCCAAGGCCCAGGTAGCGCCCGAAGATCATCACATGGGCGGAGACGTCCAGGGAATGGTCGTAGCTGTACTGGTCCGTCTGCTTGAGCCGGGCAAGCCACAGCAGGGCATCCGGATTGCGGGCGACGCTCAGGACCATCTCGGAAACCACGCCACGCAGACGCTCGAGATCCGGATTGAGGCTGCGCTGCACGTCGAGCGCGATCTGGGCCAGCAAGCCGTGGGCACGATTGACCAGCGGCAGAGCGGTGACGATCTCTTCTTCGAGCGCCACCGTCGGCTCGAGATAGGTGAATCCAGCTGCCGTGCCGGCGCCCCCCGTGCGCTCGGTCCGAGCCCTGACATTCGCACCACGGAGCTGGCTCTCCTCGCTCGTGATCAGCGGACGGGCCGGAGCCCGTGCAGCGTATCCCGCGGCCTCCGCCTCACCGACGCCCGTGAGCCCCTTCTGCCTGGCGGCGTCCGGATAGACATTCAGCCAGGGCGCCATCTCCTGCGAGCCCAGGGCGGCCTCCCCGAGCGCGTCCTCGCCTTTTCCTGCTGAACGCAGCGAGCGCAACAGACGAAAAAAATCAACAGGACGGCGGCGTGCGCCCGCCGGCACCTGAAACGATCCCAGCGTCGCCGTGCGCTCGAGCCGTGAGTCGGGCTTCGACTCGTCCGCCGCACGCCACGCATCTCCGACAGAGCGGGAGCGGTCGACATGAACAAAGCGGCACAGCCCGCGCAATTGCGCGAGAGTCGCGTCGTCCTCGATCACGAAGCCCTGCATCAGAAAAGGCGACTCCAGCCACGGACGATCGAGCTCGGCAACGAACATACCGATACGCAGATCCGCAGCCGCGACAATTTCCCTCAACTCACCCTCCCTGAACGGCCCTAAGCCAGTGTCTTCTGCCAACAGCATTCAGATTACGGCGCAGGATTCGTGAACTGAAGATGAATGTCATCAATTTCTTCAAGAATATGTTGATCGAGAACCCTCGCGCAGGCCGCCAGATTCTCCTCTAGCTGGCCCAGCGACGTGGCCCCCACGATGACGCTGCCGACAAACTCACGGGAGGCGACAAAGGCCTGCGCCAGCTCTGCAGGCGTCATCCCGTGGCGCCGGGCGAGGGCCACGTAGGCCTCGACTGCCGGGCGCACGGTGCGCCGGGCGTAGCGGGCACCGAAGCCCGGAAAGAGCGTCAAGCGCGCGCCCGCCGGCGGGTCTGCAAGGTACTTTCCGGTCAGGTGGCCAAAACCCAGGACCGAGTATGGCAGCAGGCTTATCCGCTCCCGGAAGCAAACCTCGGCGAGCGTCTGCTCAAAGCCCCTGTTGAGCAGGTTGTAGGCGTTCTGCACCGACACCACACGAGGCAAGCCCAGCTCGTCTGCTGCCCGGACAAACTGCATGACGCCCCAAGGATGCTCGTTGGACAAGCCTACATGCCGGATCTTTCCCTCCGCGACGAGCTCTGCCAGGGCCTCCAGCTGTTCGGGGATGGGGGTCGCCGGCCGCTCCGCGGAGGGGTCGAAACGCCATTGGCCGAACATCGGCTGGTTACGGGCAGGCCAGTGGATCTGGTAGAGATCGATGTATTCCGTGCCCAACCGGCGCAGGCTGCCCTCCACCGCGGCCCGGATATTGTCGCGATCGAGGGCCAGCGGCCCGCCGCGGATCCACGGAAGCTGGCGCCCAAGGCCCGTGATCTTGGTGGCAATCACGAGCTTCTCCCGCGGCCGGCCCTTGAGCCACGAGCCGACGATACTCTCTGTTGCGCCCTGGGTTTCAGCCCGCGTGGGAACCGGGTACATCTCCGCCATATCAATGAAATTGATGCCTCGCTCCAAGGCAAAATCCAACTGGGCGTGGCCATCGGCCTCCGAGTTCTGCTGGCCAAAAGTCATCGTCCCAAGGCAAACGGACGACACCTGCAGATCACTGGCACCAAGGTTGCGGTATTCCATCAAGTGCTCCAGAAGCAAAATCAAAGGCACCGAAGCTGCACGGCAACGGGCCGCTCAGTCAGCTTCGGTTATCATTCCCGACCGGCCAGGGGAGCAAAATCGCCCCAGATGCCCGAACGATCTTACACGCCCCATGCAATCCATCCCCACCGAACCTCGAGCCCACGACGCCCTCGGCCTGCTCGTGCAATGCCGCCCCGGCTTCGAAGCCGACGCAGGCCAGGAGCTCCAGGCCTGCGCAGCACGCCTCGCCTTCAGACTGCAGGCCCAGGCCCAGGCCCAGAGCGGCTTTGTATTTCTGGCGCTGGACACCCCGCAAGCACACGACGACTTGCGACGACGCGTGGACACCTCGCGCCTGGTGTTCGCGCGGCAGAGCTTTCAAGTTCTGGCCGTCATCGACGACCTCCCTGACCGGGATCGCCTTACGCCGCTCGTCGAGCGCATTGAGGCCTTCAACGAGCGATTTTCGGCCATCCTTCTGGAAACCCCCGACACCAACGCGGGCAAGGAGCAATCCGGCTTCCTGCGCCGTTTCGGCCCCTTGCTCGAGGAGGCGCTCGTGAAGTCAGGCAAGCTTCGCGTCGACTCGCCGCACCTTCCAAGGCTGCACGCCTTCTTCGTCGGCACCCGGCAGGTCTGGCTCGGACTGAGCCTGGCCAGTGAAGGTTCCGCTTGGCCAATGGGCATTCCCCGCCTGCGAATGCCCAAAGAGGCGCCCAGCCGATCCACCCTGAAGCTCGCCGAGGCCATCCTCACCCTCCTCTCGGCGGATGAGCAAAAATCGTCCCTGCGCCCCGGCCTCACGGCGGTCGATCTCGGCGCGGCGCCCGGCGGCTGGAGCTGGCAGCTGGTCAGCCGCGGCCTGCGCGTCACCGCCATCGACAACGGCCCCATTGCACCGTCCGTTCTCGCCACCGGGCTCATCGAGCACCTGCGCGCCGACGGTCTGACCTGGCGCCCGAAGAAGCCCGTCGAGTGGATGGTCTGCGACATGGTCGAACAGCCATCGAAGATCGCGCCCATCATGGCCGACTGGCTCGCCACCGGACGCTGCCGACGCAGCATCTTCAATCTCAAGCTTCCGATGAAGAAGCGCCACGAGGAGATCGAACGATGCCGCGGCCTGATCGACCACCGCCTGCGCGCCGCCGGCCTCAAATACATATTGAGAATCAAACACCTCTATCACGATCGAGAAGAGGTCACCTGCTATCTGACGCGGCGCTGAAGAGCGGTCGATGTATAATGGCAACCTATCCAAATGGTGCAGTGCACTAAACCGCAGTCACCGATAACCTGAACGTACCCATGTCGTTTTCCGAACTCGGACTCATCCCTGAAATCCTGCAGGCTGTCACGGACGCCGGCTACACCGAACCCACGCCCATCCAGCGCCAGGCCATCCCGGTCGTGCTGGCCGGCCAGGACATCATGGGCGGCGCACAAACCGGCACGGGCAAGACCGCCGGCTTCACGCTGCCGCTGCTGAATCGCCTCGCCCGCCACGCAAGCACGTCGGCGAGCCCGGCACGCCATCCGGTCCGCGCACTGATCCTCGCGCCTACCCGCGAGCTCGCGATGCAGGTCTTCGAGTCGGTAAAGATGTACTCCAAACATCTCCCGCTGCGCAGCGTCTGCATCTATGGCGGCGTCGACATGAACCCGCAGATCCAGGAACTCCGCCGCGGCGTCGAAATCGTCGTCGCCACGCCGGGTCGGCTGCTCGACCACGTGCAGCAAAAGACGATCGCCCTCGGCCAGGTGGAAATGCTCGTTCTCGATGAAGCGGATCGCATGCTCGACATGGGCTTCATCCCCGACATCCGGCGTATTCTCGCCCTGCTCCCGGCCAACCGACAAAGCCTGCTGTTCTCGGCAACCTTCTCCGACGAGATCAAGAAACTCGCGGATCAGATGCTCAAGAACCCGCAGTTGGTCGAAGTCGCCCGGCGCAACATGGTCAGCGAGACGATCACCCACATCGTCCATCCGGTTTCCAGCGGCCTCAAACGCAACCTGCTTGCCCACATCGTCCGTCACGAAGATGAAACCAATCAGGTGCTGGTTTTCGTGGACACGAAGTTCGCATGCAGCCGCCTGGCCCACTTTCTCGAACGGCATGGAATTTCCGCCGACTCGATTCACGGGGATAAAAGCCAGCAGGCGCGTACCGAGACCCTCGAAAACTTCAAGAGTGGCAAGGTCCGCGTTCTCGTGGCCACTGACGTCGCGGCACGCGGTCTCGACATCGAAGATCTGCCCTCGGTGATCAACTTCGAACTGCCACACACCGCCGAAGACTATGTTCACCGTATCGGCCGAACCGGCCGTGCGGGCAAGAAAGGCAAGGCCGTATCCCTGGTCAGCTCCGAAGAACGTCATCGCCTGGCAGACATCCAGAAACTGATCAAGCTCGAGATTCGGCAAGAGATCGTTGCCGGCTACGATCCCGAGCCCGACTTCTTCGACGGCGACGCGGGCAAACGCAGGCGCTCACCGACCCCCGCAAGCGCCGGCCGCAGTGACGAACGCCCCGCACCAGACCGGAAGAAGCGAAGCGAACGAGAATCATCGCGCGACACCCGCGAACGCCCCGCACCGCGTAGCCGACAACCGTCCCACATAGCCTCCGACGGCTTCGACTTCAACAAACCCTACGAACAGCGTGCAACGGATGCTCCTGTTGTGGATGGAACACGCAAGGTTGACGAAATCCCCGGGCAGAAAGTACAGCGCCCCATCGCGTTTTTGCTCGGCGGCCTCGGCCGCAAGAAATAAGTCGATATCAGGAGCGATAATAAAAGGATTACTCCTCGAATCTCGAGGATTGCCGATCAAACCCAGACTTTGTTCAAGCGGTTGAGTCCTTGAAGTCTGGGTTACTTTCCGACAATCGAAACATGCCATGCAGAATCCGGAAGCAGGCATGTCGTGAGAACGCAGATTGAATTGGCTTGTCCTTCCTCAGCCCTTCTTGACTAACTGGCTATTTTCGGCAGGGCGAGTGTTCCACGAACAAGCCTCGATATCACCAGGCTGCTTCAGGAGACGTACCAGCCCTGCAGCTCACGGATGAAGCAGTCAATCACCAGCGCCAGCGTGGCCCAGCCGTCCCACCCTGTCCAGACGCGGCACAGATCCTTCGCCCAGCTCTCGTTGTGCTGGGAGCCCCTAGAGCGTCGCACCTCGACCCGCGGCCGAAACCCGACTGGGCGCTTCCTGACCTGCCAACCGCGCAGCTGGAACATCCGTTGCACCGTGTTCTTGTTGAACCCTAGCAGGTGCGCTACCGTCCGGCACCAAAACGACGGGTTGTCCTCGATCATCGCCTTGATCGGTTCGGCAAAGCGGGGCTGCACCTTGGGTGGCGCCTTCACAGAATGGTAGTAGAGCGCCCCCCGCGTCCGTCGGGGCACTTCAAACCACCGGCACAGCTGCCTGATCGAGACGACGATCCCTTCTTCCTGCAGTCACTGGCGGATCGTCTCGATCACTTCTCGTCCTCGCCCAGCAGGGACTGCAATTTTTTAGCCATGTCACCGTTGCCTGTGGAGCCGCGCCCCCAGCAATCTGTTTGAATATACAGTTTTTCTGCGATCAGGAGGGTGGCGATAAAACCGCTTGATTTCAAACACATCCTGCAATCGCTGTCGCATTGGCAGCGCGACCGGCTTGTTCAGGTGTTGAGTCAGCGGGGTGAGAGTCATGCAACGGCGCGGATTGAGGCCTGTTTCGACGCTGCGCCGAAGTGCCTGTCAAGCGACACCCCGATTTGACCCCCTGACGACATCTGGAACTGACCCCCAGGTTGATCAATTCTCCGACGTGATCGGGGTGGGGGCAGCGGCCTTCTGCAGAAGGCCGCTGCGGCGCTTGTCGCGCAGACGACAGCTGTCGCCGCGGATCGTGATGACCTGGCTGTGATGCAGCAGCCGGTCCAGGATGGCGGTGGCGGCGACGGCGTCGCCGAACACCTGCCCCCATTCGCCCACCGGCCGGTTGCTGGTGATCAGCACGCTGGCCCGCTCGTAGCGCCGCGACACGAGTTGGAAGAACAGGTGCGCCGCCGCCGGCTCGAGCGGCAGGTAGCCCAGCTCGTCGATGATCAACAGCTTCGGTTTCGACAGCTGCAGGAGTTTTTCCTCCAGACGCCCGTCGGCATGGGCCTTGGTCAGCCCGGCCATCAGCGCCGCCGCCGAGCTGAACAGCACCGTGTAGCCCCGATCGACCGCCTCGCGCCAGAGGGCCACCGCCAGGTGCGTCTTGCCCACGCCCGGCGGGCCGAGTAGCAGCAGGGCCTGGCCATGGCCGACCCAGCGGCCGGTGGCGAGATCGCGGATCTGCCCCGGGTCGATCGAGGGCTGCGCCTCGAAGTCGAAGCCCTCGAGCGTGCGCATGCACGGGAAGCGGGCGAGCTTCATGCCCATCTGGATGCGCCGCGTGTCGCGCCGGGCCACTTCGCGCTCGGCCAGGAACCCCCGGCACGCCCGTTCGACCGTGCACAGGCTCGTCTCGATCCCCAGCTCCCGGCTCAACTGCTGACGCACCACGTCGCAGTTGCCCCGGTGTTGCAGGAACCGCTCCCGCAGCCACGCCGCGTGGCCGTCCAGCACGCTGCTGCGCTGCGGCTGCCGATACGGCACCGGCCCACCCGCGGCCAGATACCGCCGCACCGTGTTGCGCGCAATCCCCAGCGTCCGGGCGATCCGCTTCGCTCCCCAACCCGACTGCCCCAACCGGACGATGGTCGTGACCGCCTCTGAATCCAACATCTTCTGCGCTCCGCAAACGACACGGCGCACAGGATTCACCTCGATGTGCTTCGTTTCCACTGACTACCTCCTTGCGAACAAGAGGGTCAAGTCCTCGTGTCGTCAGGGGGTCAATTTACGGAGTCACCTGACAGTGCCCTCACTTCGCACACGCACAACTTCATCGGCACGGACGCTCCGAGGGGCTTCAGCGCTATCGATGCTGCGCCTGAGGCAGGACCTTCAATGCCCTGACGGGAACGCCGTTGGCGCGGCTTCGACACAAGGCCAAGTGGCTGGACTTTCTTCAGACGATACAGGCCTCGCTCACGGTTCGCCAGAGCGCTCGGGACGTTTTGGCTTTCATCGCATACCAGCTTTCGCTGGCGCCACCGATTTCTAGCCTGGAGCAAGAACGACCGCCCCGTACAGCTGCATGGGATCACCGAGGCGAACGAGACCTACTTCCTCGAATCCAGCAAAA
>JAEUNU010000301.1 GCA_016789125.1 Zoogloea sp.
GCCCCGCTCCGGCGACGACCGCCCCCGCGGCTTCGGCGAGCGCGGCCCGCGCCCCGATGGCGAGCGCCCCACCCGCCCCTACGGTGACCGCCCCGAGCGCGGTGATCGCCCGCCCCGCCCGGAAGGCGACCGCCCGCGCTACCGCGACGACCGCCCGCCCCGCTCCAGCGATGACCACCCCCGCGGCTTCGGCGAGCGCGGCCCGCGCCCCGATGGCGAACGCCCGGCCCGCCCCTACGGCGACCGCGCCCCTCGCCCCGAGGGCGACGCCCGTCCGCCGCGCCACGAGCGCAAGCAATGGACCGGCGAACCCCGCCCGGCCCCCGCCGAGCCCCTGCGCGACGACGGCTCCCTGCGTCTCTCCAAGCGCATGGCCGAGCTCGGCCTGTGCTCCCGCCGCGAGGCCGACGAATACATCGAGAAGGGCTGGGTCCGCGTGGACGGCCGCGTCGTCAGCGAGCTCGGCGCCCGCGTCAAGCCCGAGCAGGCCATCGAGCTCGACCGCCGCGGCCAGACCGCCCAGGACCGCCGCGTCACGATCCTCCTCAACAAGCCGGTCGGCTACGTCTCCGGCCAGGCCGAGGACGGCTACGAGCCCGCCAGCGTGCTGATCACCGCCGAGAACCGCTGGGCCGAAGACCCCTCCGAGACGCGCTTCCTCAACACCCACCACCGCGGCCTGGCCCCCGCCGGCCGGCTCGACATCGACTCCATCGGCCTGCTGGTGTTCACCCAGGACGGGCGGATCGCCCGGGCGCTGATCGGCGAAGACTCCGCGATCGAGAAGGAATACCACGTGCGCGTCGAAGGCAGCCTCGACGCCGAGGGCCTCAAGCTGCTCAACCACGGCCTGTCCCTCGACGGCGAGGCGCTGCGCCCGGCCAAGGTCAGCTGGCTCAACGAAGACCAGCTGCGCTTCGTTCTGCGCGAAGGCAAGAAGCGCCAGATCCGCCGCATGTGCGAACTCGTCGGCCTCAAGGTGGTCGGCCTCAAGCGGGTGCGCATCGGGCGTGTGATGCTGGGCAACCTTCCCCCCGGCCAGTGGCGCTATCTGGGCGCGAACGAGTTATTCTGAGGCCTCATCTTCGCCGCCCCTCGACCATGCCCGCTCTCCGCGCCCTCGGCTTTCGCCGCCTCGCCTTCACCCTGCTGCTCATCCTCGGCCTCGCGGCCGCCGGCACTGGCCTGGCGGATGACGAGCGGCGCTACGAGGGGCTGCTGCTGCCCGACGACTTCGGCGGGCCGGTCTCGGTGAGCCTCGAGCTGCGCAAGCTGCAGGGCCTGCTGGTCGGAGAGTTCAAGGCCGAGTCGCCCTACTCGGGCAACGGCCGCGTCAGCTCGGGCGACATGAACGGCAGCAAGTGCGACTTCCACGTGCAGACCGGTGCCGGCCCGGTGCTTCACCTGGCCGGCACCTGCACGGCAAACATCTTCGAAGGCAAGTACCGCCAGACCGACCGGGGTGACGCGGGCTCGCGGGGCAGCTTCCGGCTGGCCAGCAAGCCCGCCGAACAGGCCGACGACAGCCAGTCCGCCACCGCCCGCAAGGCCTCCGCCGCGCCTTCGGTGACCCAGTGCATCGACACCAACACCCGCTGCCTGCTCGGCTGCCCCCAGGCCGACCCGGACGCCGCCTTCCTGTGCGCCAACCAGTGCCGCAGCCGCTTCAAGACCTGCAAGAGCCGCGCCTCCCTGCACTGAACCCGCTCCGGCGCGGCCGCGAATCAGGTTCGCGCGCATCGCGGCTCCCGGTATAATCCGCCGTTTTTCCTTATTCCTCAGGGCTTTGACCATGGAAGCAGAACGCCTCAACGCCATCTCCAACAAGCTCGCCGACCTCAAGGCCCGGGAGCTCGAACTTCGGAGGTATCTTTGACTACGATTCCAAGTCTGAAAAACTGATCGAAGTCAGCAAGCAACTCGAAGACCCCGACATCTGGAACGACGCCCCGCGCGCCCAGGAGCTCGGCAAGGAAAAGAAGACCCTCGAAGGCATCGTCGTGACGCTAGAGGAGATCGACCAGGGCCTCGCCGACTGCAAGGACCTCTTCGAGCTCGCCTCGATGGAAGACGACGAGGACACCATGCAGGCCGTCGAAGCCGACACCGCCGCCCTCGAAGGCCGGGTGGGCGAGCTCGAGTTCCGCCGCATGTTCAACAACCCGATGGACGGCAACGCCTGCTTCATTGAAATCCAGTCCGGCGCCGGCGGCACCGAGGCCCAGGACTGGGCCGGCATGCTCGAGCGCATGTATCTGCGCTACTGCGAGCGCAAGGGCTTCAACGTCGAACTGCTCGAAGA
>JAEUNU010000304.1 GCA_016789125.1 Zoogloea sp.
GGAACGCCGTTCGAGGGTCTGCTTGAGCCAGCTCTGGAAATCCTTGCCGGCGGGAGGCTGGGAGGCGTCTGGCGTGCCGGGGAGGTCGGCCGCATCGAGGGTGTGCAGTGCAGTGATGCGCCCGGGGGTGACGCCGAGCACGAGCACCTTGCCGGCCACATCCACCAGCACCACCCGTTCGCGCGGGCCGACGGCGGTGGCGCCGCGGACCTTGAGCAGCCCGGCTGCGTTGCCTGTGCCGGCGCCGAGGCGCTTGAGCACGTGAAGGCTTGCATACAGCAGGCCGATCACCACCGCGAGACCAAGGAACATCTGCACGAGGCTGCCGGCCGCATCGAGGCTGCCGTCTGCCGCCACGGCGCTGCGGGTGGCCAGAAGCAGGCCTGCGGTGATCAGGGGGGAGCGCATGGTGTCGGGCGGTGCCGGTTCAACTTTGGTGGGAGCCTCGCCAGCATAGCGAACCGGTCGTCACCTGCATGGCCCGATAAGGCGGGCAAAACCGTACTTTTTCGTGATTTCACCAGAGCCAGCCGAACTGCGGCGGGCGCCTATACTCCAAGCTGTCAGCATCTGCCGGGGGCCCGTGGGGCGCCTTCCGGCAGGTGCTTGCAGGAGGTGCCGGGCGCGACCTGCGCCAGCCTCCGTGCGTGGCGGAAACCGATCAGTGGAGGTGCGATCATGTTGCTCTGGCATCGTGAAACCCGGCCGGCGGCCGGGGGGGCGGAGGAGGCTCCGACCCCGTCCGCAGACCTGGCCGCGTATGAGGCCAAGCGTCAGCGGGCCTTGCAGATCCTGGGCGAGCGCTGGTTGCTGCACCGGGCCAATGCGCCCGATCGCCGGCCGGCTCCTTCGGTCCTCGCGCGGGGGCGCGGCGGGCAGCCGCCTGCTGCGGGGGCTCACTGAGCCCTTGAGGTGACGGTGGCTGGCTCCCCGCTTTCGGCGGGGGCTAGTTGCGCAGTTTGCGGATGCGTTCGGCGGGGGTGATGATGTCCGTCAGGCGGATGCCGAACTTGTCATTGACGACCACCACTTCGCCCTGGGCGATCAGGGTGCCATTGACGAGCACGTCCATCGGCTCGCCCGCGAGGCCATCGAGCTCGACCACCGAGCCGTGGGCCAGTTGCAGGAGGTTGCGGATGGCAATCTTGGTGCGCCCCAGCTCCACGGTGAGCTGCACCGGGATGTCCAGGATCATGTCGTAGTCGTTGAGCGTGCCGCCCTTGGCGCCGGCCTGCCCGAAGTCGGGGAAGAGCTGGCTGGCCGGCTTGGCCTGGAAGGGGGATTCGCCCCCCAGGGCCGGCTCGGCGCTGTCGGTCAGGCCCTCGGCGGCGGCCTGCTCCTGCATGGCGGCAGCCCAGTCGTCGTCGCTGATCTGGTTGTCGTCGGGGGTGTCGGTTTCGGACATGGTTTACTCCTGGCTGGCCGCCGGGGCTTCGTCTTCCTGGGCGAGGAAGCGTTCGATCTTGAGGGCGTACTGCCCGCGCTGGATGCCGTAGCGACATTCCATGAAGGGGATGCCGTCGACCTCCGCCTGGATGGTCTCGGGGATGTCGAGGGGGATCACGTCGCCGGGCCGCATGTTGACGATGTCGCGCAGGGTGACCCGCGTGGTGCCGAGATGGGCGATGAGGGTGACTTCGGCGGTCTGCAGCTGCTTGCCCATCATGCTCACCCAGCGGTTGTCCTGGGTGATGTGGTCGCTCTGCATCGTCGAGTAGAGCGTCTCGCGGATCGGCTCGAGCATCGAGTAGGGGAAGCAGAAGTGCATCTCGGCCTGCGAGCCGCCAAACTCCAGCGTGAAGGAGCAGGCCACGACGATCTCGCTTGGCGTGGCGATGTTGGCGAACTGGGGGTTCATCTCGGAGCGGACGTACTCGAAGTCGAGCTTCTGCACCGGCGCCCAGGCCTTTGAATACTCGTCGAAGGTGACCCTCAGCAGGCCCTGGATGATGCGCTGCTCGGTGGGCGTGAAGTCGCGCCCCTCGACCCGGGTGTGGAAGCGCCCGTCGCCGCCGAAGAGGTTGTCCACCACCAGGAAGACCAGGTTCGGGTCGAGCACCACCAACCCGGTGCCGCGCAGGGGCTTGGCGGTGAGCAGGTTGAGGTTGGTCGGCACGACCAGGTTGCGCACGAACTCGCTGAACTTCTGCACCTTGATCGGGCCGACCGACACCTCGACGTTGCGGTGCATGTAGTTGAACAGGCCGATGCGCAGGTAGCGGGCGAAGCGCTCGTTGATGAGCTCCATCGTGGGCATGCGCCCACGGACGATGCGTTCCTGGGTGGCCAGGTTGTACGGGCGTACGCCATCACCGCCGTGCTCCTCGGCTTCCTGCTCGTCGGGCTCGCCGGTGACGCCCTTCAGCAGGGCGTCGACCTCTTCCTGGGAGAGAAAGTCCTGGGCCATGGTGGGAAGATCCCTTACTGCACGATGAACTGGTTGAACAGGACGGCGAGCACGGGCCCGTCGTCTTCGGGGCGGTTGCGCTTGTTCTTCTTCTTGGGGTTGGGCGCGTAGCCGAGCACGTCGTTGGCCTCTTCCTTGATCTCGTCGGCGAGTTCCTCGCGGCCTTCGGCAGTGGCGAGTTCGGAGGGCTTCTTGGACGACAGCAGCATGATGATGCGGTGCTTCAGCTCGGGCATGTAGAGCTTGAGGGAGTCGCCCACCTTGGCGTCGGCGACCCGCAGCACCATCGTGGATTGCAGGAAGTGCTCGCCCTCGTCGGGGGAGAGGTTGACGGTGAATTGCTCGAGCTGCACGAAGACCGGGGGCTTGGAGGGGTCAACCTTGATCTTCGGGGGCTCGTGGGAGACTTCTTCTTCCGCTTCTTCGCCGTCGGCGTGCTTCTTCTTGCCCATCAGCATGAAGGCGGCGCCGCCGGCGATCGCGAGGATCAGGACAGCGGCGATGATGATGATCAGCTTCTTCTTGCCGCCCTTGGCGGGGGCTTCGCCTTCGGCGGCTTCGGCCTTGGCCGGTGCTTTCGACATGCTGGATTACTCCTTAACTCATTGCATTGTTATCCATCACGCCCGCCCGGCAAGCCTGGAATAGGGGCATGGGAGCCCACCATTTCAAGGGTTTTCAGGCGAACGTATCAACCAAACCTTCTCCGCGGCGCAGCCAGGACGGGGCGCCGAGGGGTGCTGCGTTGCTGTCGCTGCCGCCGCCCGTCCGGCCGCGGGGGGTGTTGCCGCTGCCGTCGCCGCGCTGGCCCGAGGTGCCCACGTCGGTCTGGCCGAGGCTGATGCCGCTCTGCTCGAGGATCTCGCGCAGGCGCGGCAGGCTTTGTTCGATGAGCTCCCGCGCGGCCGGCGTGGCGGTGACGAACTGGGCGCTGGTCTGCTCGCCGCTGACGGTGATCGAGACTTCGATCTTGCCGAGCTGGGGCGGGGTGAGGGTGAGCTCGGCCTGGCTCTCGTGCTGGCCTACCATCCAGCTTACCCGGTTGCCGACCTCCTCGGGCCAGGCGGGGCTGTCGGCCGAGGTGGCCACGTGTATGGGGAGCGGTGCGGGGGCGGCTTGCGTGGGCTCGCCCCGCAGGTTGGCCAGCGCGGCGGCGTGGATCGCGGCGAAGCTGTTGGTCGGCACAGCGGGGGCGTCCGGCGCGCGCTCGAGGAGGCGTTCCTGCAGGTTGCCGGTGGCTTCGGGGGCGGCCGGGCTGGCGGGCTTGCCGGCGGCATCGGCTGCCGGGTCGGCAAGATTTGCCGCTCGTCCGGCATCGGCCATGAGCTCGGCCGTGAGCGCGGCGCGCCCGCCGTCGGGCTTGCCGCCGGCTGCGGGGACTGCTGCCGTGCCGGCGAGATTGAGGCCTGCGTTCAGGGCGGTGAGGCCCGGGTCGGTGGTGGAGTCCGCAGCGCGCTTCGGCGCTTCGGGGGCGGTGTCGGCGATCGGTTTGACGAGGCCGGCCAGCAGGGCGGCCAGCTCGGGCGGGGGCGCGCCGGGCTCGGTGGCGGCCGGTGTGGCGGACTCCTCTGTGCTGCGGGTGTTCCCGGTGTCGGCGGCGGTGTCGGCCTGGCTGCCGGCTTCGCCCTGCATGCGGCGCTGGAGTTCGCCGGCGAAGCCCGTGTCCGGGGCGTCGGCCTCGCGGCCCGGGCTGGCAGCGTCAGGGCGCGAACCCTCGGGGCCTTTGGCGGGAGCGACGGGGAGAGGATTGGCGATCGGGGTCAAGGCCGGTCCGGGCATGATGTTGTTCCTGGTGAGGATGCAGACACCAGCCGATCAGCAAGCCACGTGCCAGGCGAGCCTGGCGGCGATCATTCCTCTAGATCGCGGTCGCGGAACTGCTTGGCGGCGTGTTCGTCCGTGAGCCTTTGTTCCTGCTTGGCTTCCTTGCGGGCCTGCAGGCTCTGGTGGCGGTGCGACAGGGTGTCGAAGGCCTTCACCTTGTTGCGCTGGTCCACCCATTCCTGCTGGCCCTGCACCGTGCGCTGGCGCGAGTCGGAGACGATCAGCTGCTGCTGGGCGATGGCGTCATCGAGCTTGCCGAGGAAGGCGCTGAAGTTGCGCCAGGCGTCGGGGCCGATGCCGTTGCGGGCCGCCTCGACGAAGCGGTCCTGGTATTCCTTGCGGTATGCCTGCAGCAGCTTGAGCTTGTCTTCGACGGCCTGTTCGCTGGCGATCAGTTCGCCGAGCTTGCGCGCGGCGTCGTCCATCCGGCTGTTGGCCAGGTCGAGCAGGGTTTGCAGCGGGAACGGCTCAGTCATCTTCACGTTCCTTTGCCCTTAACGGGCGGGTGACGGAAATCTTTAGGGCCGGGGTGCAAGAGGCTTGCGGACGGGGGAGGGCGCTCATGGGCTCGCTCCGAAGAGGGCGTGGAGCTTTTCCACGGCCGATTCGTAGGGCTCGCTCTCGTCGATGCGCTGCTGCAGGTAGGTCTCGAGGCGTGGGTACATGGCCACGGCCTGGTCGAGCACCGGGTCGGAGCCGGCGTGGTAGGCGCCCACGGCGATCAGGTCGCGGGAGCGCTGGTAGCGCGAGAAGAGCTGCTTGAAGCGGCGTACCACGTCGAAGTGCTGGCTCTTGACGAGGTTGTGCATGGCCCGGGAGATCGACTGTTCGATGTCGATGGCCGGGTAGTGCCCCTGGTCGGCGAGGTTGCGGGACAGCACGATGTGGCCGTCGAGGATGGCCCGGGCCGAGTCGGCGATCGGGTCCTGCTGGTCGTCGCCCTCGGCCAGCACGGTGTAGAAGGCGGTGATCGAGCCGCCGCCCTCGGGGCCGTTGCCGGCCCGCTCGACCAGTGCCGGCAAGCGCGCGAAGACCGACGGCGGGTAGCCTCGGGTGACCGGCGGTTCGCCGATGGCGAGGGCGATCTCGCGCTGGGCCATGGCGTAGCGGGTGAGGGAGTCCATGATCAGCAGCACCTGCTTGCCCTGGTCGCGGAAGTATTCGGCCACCGTGGTGGCGTAGGAGGCGCCCTGGAGGCGCATCAGTGGGCTGCAGTCGGCGGGGGCGGCGATCACCGCCGAGCGGGCCAGGCCTTCGGGGCCGAGGTTGTGCTCGATGAATTCCTTCACTTCGCGGCCCCGCTCGCCGATCAGCCCGACGACGATCACGTCGGCGGCGGTGTAGCGGGCCATCATGCCGATCAGCACCGATTTGCCCACACCTGAGCCGGCGAACAGGCCCATCCGCTGGCCGCGGCCGACGGTGAGCAGTCCGTTGATGGCGCGGATGCCGACGTCCAGCGACTGGCTGATGGCGGCCCGCTGCAGCGGGTTGATCGGGCGCGACTGGAGCGGGCGCGAGTGGCGCACCGCCAGCGGGCCGAGGCCGTCGAGGGGGCGGCCGGCGCCGTCGACGACGCGGCCGAGGAGCTCGTCGCCCATCGGCAGGTGCTTGGCCCGGTCGGAGGCGCGCCGGCGCGGTTCGATGCGCTCGCCGGCGATCAGCGGCGGCTGGGTGGGCTCCACCGGAAAGACCTGGGCGCCCGGCGCCAGGCCGAAGACGTCGTCGGTGGGCATCAGGAAGATCTTTTCGCCGTGGAAGCCGACCACCTCGGCCTCCACCGAGCTGCCGCCCGGGATGTTGATGCGGCAGCCGGAGCCGAGGGGCAGCTTGAGGCCGGAGGCTTCCATGACCAGCCCGTTGATGCGGGTCAGGCGGCCGGCCATCTGGTAGGGCGGTGTGGCGCCGACCAGCTTGCGCCCGTCGGCGAGGAAGGCCTGCCAGGTTTCGGTGCCGTGGCGCATCAGCTGCCGTCTCCGTCCCAGGCCACGTTGCGGCCGAGGTTGTCGAGGATGCGGCGCCAGCGGGTCTGCACGGTGGCGTCGATCTGGCTGCCGCCGGCGTCGATCCGCACGCCGCCGCGGCTGATGCTGGCATCTTCGACCAGCCGGTGGCCGGCGTGGGTGAGCTGCTCGCCGAGGTATTCGCGGGCCAGTTCGAGGTCGTCGGGGTTGAGGTGCACCATGGCGTGGGCCTGGGGCATCTGCAGCAGGGCTTCGCGGATCAGCTCGGCGACGGACTCGGGGTGGGCGGCAAAATGGTGGCGCACCATCTGGCGGGCGACCTCGATGGACAGGGAGAGGATCTCGTTGGCCACCTCCTGGTCGAGGCGGGTGAGGGAGTCGTCGAGCTCCTGGACCAGGCTGTGGAGGTTCATCGCCTCCATGCGGCCGCGGGCGGTCCCTTCCTCGTAGCCGGCGTCGTAGCCCTCCTTGCGAGCCTCCTCGTGGATGCGCTCGATGTCGTCGGCGGTGGGCAGGTGGATTTCCGGCGCCGGGTCGGGCAGCGGGGCGATGAAGGGGGGCGCTTCCGGCTCGGGGTTGATGACGAGCTCGGCGGTATCGGGGATGTCGGGCTCGGCAAGCACGGCCGGCTCGATGGGCGGCATGCTCACGCCCTCCGCCGCGGGCTGCGCTGCGGGCTCGTCGAACGAGGGCGGGCTCCAGCGCCGGTAGGCGCCGGCAGCCTGGTGGTGGCTCACGGGCGGGCCTCGCTGCCGGGGGGCTTACACGAAGGCATCGTCGCCTCCCTTGCTGGAGAGGGCGATCTGGCCTTCTTCGGCCAGCCGGCGGGCGGTCTTGAGGATCTCCTTCTGCTCGGCCTCGACCTCGGAGAGGCGCACCGGGCCGCGGGATTCGAGGTCTTCGCGGAGCATTTCGGCAGCGCGCTGGGACATGTTGCGGAAGATCTTCTCGCGCATCTCGGGAGGTGCGCCCTTGAGGGCGATGACCAGCGAGTCGCTCTGGACTTCGCGCAGCAGGGTCTGGATGCCGCGGTCGTCGAGGTCCATGAGGTTCTCGAAAACGAACATCTCGTCGAGGATCTTCTGAGCCAGGTCGGGGTCGTATTCGCGCACGTTGTCGAGGATCGCCGTCTCGGCGGCCGAGCCGACGAAGTTGAGGATGTCGGCCGCGTGGCGCACGCCGCCCATGGCGGTCTTCTTGACGGTGCTGGCGCCCGACAGCATGCGGGTGAGGGCTTCGTTGAGCTCGCGCAGGGCCACCGGCTGCACGCCGTCGAGGGTGGCGATGCGCAGCAGCACGTCGTTGCGCAGGCGGTCGGTGAAATGCTTGAGGATCTCGCCGGCCTGGTCGAACTCGAGGTGCACCAGGATGGTGGCGATGATCTGCGGGTGTTCGTTCTTGATGAGGTCGGCGGCGGTGGGGGCGTCCATCCACTTGAGGCTCTCGATGCCGGCGGTGTCGGAGCCCTGCAGCACGCGGCCGATCAGGTGGTTGGCGCGCTCGTCGCCGAGGGCCTTGGTGAGCATGGCCTTGATGTGATCGTGGTCGGCCTCGATGGGGGTGCCCTTTTCGGCGAACAGCAGCACCTCGTCGAGGATCTCCTCGAGCTTCTCGCGGCTCTGGGCCGGCATCGCGGCCATCGCCGCGCCGAGCTTCTGGACCTCCTTGGGGCCGAGCTGCTTGAGCACTTCGGCGGCCTCGTCGGCGCCCAGGGTCATCAGGAGCAGGGCGCTCTTGTCGAGCCCTTCATCGTTGCTGCTCATTGCTTCCCATCCATTCCTTGATCAGGTTGCCGAGCACCTTCGGGTTGTGCTTGGCGAGTTCGAGCACCTTGGCGAGTTTTTCTTCGTAGGCGAGGCGCGCGGCGGCTTCGGGCGAGAGTTCGACCTCGGCGCCTTCCTCCTCTTCGCCTTCCTCGCCTTCTTCGGCTTCTCCGCCTTCCCTGGCCGCGGCGGCAGCTTCCTCTTCCTTGGGCTCGGGCTGGGGCATGACCTGCTTCAGCAGCGGCCGGATCACGCCGAAGGCCACGAAGGCGATCACGCCGGCGATGACCAGGTATTTGATGAGCTCCTTGATGAGGGCCTGGTTTTCCGGGTCTTTCCAGAGCGGCGTCTCGGGCTCGGCGCTGGCGACGAAGGGGCTGCTGGCGACGCTGATGGTGTCGCCCCGCTCCTTGTTATAGCCGACCGCGTCGCCGACCAGCTTCTCGATGCGCTGGCGTTCCTCCTCGTCGAGCGGGACGGGCTTGAGCGCGCCGCTCTTGTCCTTCTCTTCACGCTGGTTGACGGCCACCGCCACCGACAGGCGGCGGACCTGGCCGAGGGCCTTGCGGGTGTGCTGGACGGTCTTGTCCAGCTCGTAGTTGATGGTGGCGTTCTTGCTCGTGGTGAGGGGCGGCTGCTGGCCCGGGCCGGCAGCGCCGGCCACCGGCGGGGTGGTGACGGGGGCCGTGGCGGGCACCGGCGGCTGGTTGGTGAGGGCCCCGGGCACGCCCTGGGGGCCCTGGTCGCGGGTCTGGCTCTCGCTGCTCTGCTGGCTGCGGATGGCCTGCTCGGGCGAGGGGTTGGGGCGGTAGGTTTCGGCGGTCTGCTCGGTGACGTTGAAATCCACGTCGGCGGACACCTGGGCGCGGAAGTTGCCCTTGCCGAAGAGCGGCGTGAGGATGGCATTGACCCGCTCGATGAAACCCTCTTCGAGCTCGCGGGTGTAGATGATCTGGCTGGCGTCGAGCGATGCGTTGCGCAGCGGGTCGGGCTTCTTGGTGAGCAGGTTGCCGTTCTGGTCGATCACGCTCACGTTGTCGTTGGTGAGCTGGGGCACGCTGGAGGCGATCAGGTGCACGATGCCGGCGAGCTGGGTCGGGTCGAGGGCGCGGCCGGTGTGAAGATTGACCATCACCGAAGCGGTGGGCTTCTGCTCGTCGCGCAGGAAGGCGGTCTGCTTGGGAATGGCCAGGTGCACGCGGGCGCCGGCCACGCTGGAGATGGCCGAGATCGTGCGCGACAGCTCGCCTTCGAGGGCGCGCTGGAAGTTGACCTGCTCGTGGAACTGGGAAACGCCGAGCTTCTGGTTCTCCATCAGCTCGAAGCCCACCAGGCCGCCCTTCGGGATGCCCTGGGCGGCCATGCGCAGGCGCAGGTCGTGGACCTGGTTGGTGGGCACGAGGATGGCGTTGCCGTTGTCGGAGAACTTGTAGGGAACGTTCTGCTGCTGCAGGCTGGCCACCACCGCGCCGCCGTCCTTCTCGGCGAGGTTGGAGAACAGCACGGCGTAGTCGGGCTGGCGGCTCCACAGGATCACGCCGACCACCAGCGCAATCGCAAAGGCCAGCGCCGCGCCGGCCGCGATCTTCTGGCGTTGCGACAGATTGCGGATGTTTTCCAGCACCTGCGCGAAGGGTGAGGCGGGCGGTACCGGAGCGGCGGCGTCTTCTGCTGCCATGGAAACATTCCCCCTATTTCGGATGCACGCATTCTGGCCGCGGCGACGGGTTTCCGGCGGCAGGATTAGCGGCGCTTTTTGCCGCCTATTTGCCGCCTTGTGCTTTGCCGGGCAGGCCTAAGCTGCGAAGCGGTGAATTTCATCCTCGCCCATTCATGACTCTCCCCGCCACCGACGAACGTCTCGATGCCCGCCAGCTGGCCGAAGCCTTCCGTCAGTTCAGCGAAGCCTCGGAGGCCCTCACCGGCGCCTACGCCGGGCTGCAGACCCAGGTCGCCCAGCTGACCGAGCGCCTCAGCGTGCTGATGGGCGCGCTGCCGGCCGGCGTCGTGGTGCTCGACCGGGACGGCCGCGTGGTGCAGGCCAACCGGGCGGTGGAGGCGATGTTCGAGGCCGGGCTGGCCGGCGTCGACTGGGCCGACTTTTGCGCCGCCCGCCTGGCCGCCACCGAGACGCCGGGCGAGTGGCAGTTCGAGATGCACGGGGCCGTGCGGCGGGTCAGCCGGGTCGATGCGCCGCTCGAGTCCGGCGAAGGCCACATCGTGCTCCTCGGCGACGTGACCGAGGCCCACCAGATGCGCCTCGCCGCCGAGCGCAACGAGCGCCTCGCCGCGATGGGCGAGATGGTGGCCGGGCTGGCCCACCAGCTGCGCACTCCGCTGGCGGCGGCGCTGCTCTACACCGCCACCCTCGTCGAGCAGGAAATGGGCCCGGCCGACCGCGAGCGCATCGGCAGCCGGGCGATGGAGCGCCTGCGCCACCTCGAAAAGCTCATCCGCGACATGCTGCTCTTCGCCCGCGGCGAAACCCTCGGCCGCGAGCCCTTCGCCATCTGTGAGCTGGTGGCCGAGCTGGCCCAGACCGTGGAGCCCCTGAGCCGCGCCAAGGGCATCGCCTTCAGCGCCGATTGCGACTGCGGCGACACCCGCGTGGTGGGTGATCGCAAGGCGGTCGCCGGCGCCCTCACCAATCTGCTGGAAAACGCCGTACAGGCCCTGGATGCCGGCGGAACCATCCACTTCGAAGCCAGCCTAGACGGCCCGCTGGCCCGATTTGCGGTGTCCGACAACGGCCGCGGCATCGAGCCGGCCCTTCAGTCACGGCTTTTCGAGCCGTTCTTCACCACCCGGCACGACGGCACAGGCCTGGGCCTGGCGATCGCGCGGGGGGTCGCGCGGGCCCACGGCGGGGACATCCGGATCGACTCGGAGCCCGGCCGCGGCACCACCTTCACGCTGACCCTCGCCATGGGCGCCTGACGCCCGACAGCACCCGTAACAGAGAGACACCCCATGCCCGAAGAAGCCCTCAAGATCCTCGTTGTCGAAGACGACGCCCCCCTGCGCGACGCCGTGTGCCTGACCCTCGAAGTGGCCGGCCATGCAGTCACCGGGGTGGGGGATGGCCCGGCCGCCCTGGCCGAAGTCGAGAAGCAGGCCTTCAACCTGGTCCTGTCCGACCTCAAGATGCAGCCCATGGACGGCCTGCAGCTGCTGGCCGAACTGCGCCAGCGCCTGCCCCAGCTGCCGGTCTTGCTGATGACCGCCTTCGGTGACGTGGAAAAGGCCGTCGATGCCATGCGCGGTGGCGCCTGCGACTTCCTGATGAAGCCCTTCGAGCCCAAGGTGCTGCTCGAGCACGTGCGGCGCTACGCGGTGACCCGCCAGGACGACGGGATGATCGCCGCCGACCCCCATACCTGCAAGCTGCTGGCCCTGGCCGACAAGGTCGCCGAGACCGACGCCACGGTGCTGCTCACCGGCGAGTCGGGCACCGGCAAGGAGGTCTTTGCCCGCTACCTGCACGAGCACTCGCCCCGCAAGCGCGGCCCCTTTGTGGCCATCAACTGCGCGGCGATCCCGGACACCCTCCTCGAGGCCACCCTTTTCGGCCACGAGAAGGGAGCCTTCACCGGCGCCGCCACCGCCCAGGCCGGCAAGTTCGAGCAGGCCGAGGGCGGCACCCTGCTCCTCGACGAGATCTCCGAGATGCCCCTCGGCCTGCAGGCCAAGCTGCTGCGCGTGCTGCAGGAGCGCGAGGTGGAACGGGTGGGCGGCAAGAAGGCCATTCCGCTGGACATCCGCGTGCTGGCCACCACCAACCGCGACATGGCCAAGGAGGTGGCCGCCGGGCGCTTCCGGGAGGATCTGTATTACCGCCTTAACGTGTTTCCGCTGGCGATCCCGTCGCTCCGCGAGCGGCCGGGCGACATCGTGCCGCTGGCGAGGCACTTCGCCGTGCTGCATGGGCTGCGGTTGCGGCGCAGCGCCCAGCTCTCCCCCGAGGCCGAGGCTGTGCTTGTCACCTACCACTGGCCGGGCAACGTGCGCGAGCTCGAGAACACCGTGCAGCGGGCCCTGATCCTCAGCAGCGGGCAGGCGGTTTCGCCCGAGACGATCCGCCTGTGCCTGCCCCACTGGAACGGCGAGCCGCTCCGCACGCCCTTGCCGGCGCCGGTGGTGCCGGCGGTTTTTGCCGCTGAGCCGGCAAATCCTGCCGAAGAGCCCGCTGCGCTGACGCCCGCCGAGCGCCCCGCCAACATGAAGGATCTCGAGCGGGAGCATATCCTGAAGGTGCTCCGCGAGGTCGGCGGGTCGCGTAAACGCGCGGTGGCACAGCTCGGCATCTCCGAGCGCACCCTGCGCTACAAGCTCCAGCAGTACCGTGAGGAGGGGCTGTTCTCCGGTTGACGCGTCCTTGTTCTGCTTGGCACGTCGCTTGCTCTGCTATAGTGGAGAAAAAGGAGCCGGACCATGGATACCCGCGGAATCGATCAGATGTTGTCGGAATTGCGGGCCACCTCGCAGGTGGCCTCGGGCAAGCCCGCCCAGGCCCCGGGTGCCGCAGGCGGCACCGATTTCGGTGAGGTGCTCAAGTCGGCCATCGACCAGGTGAGCTCCGCCCAGATGCAGGCCCAGGAGATGGCCAGGGGGTTCTCGGCCGGAGACCCTAATGTGAACCTCCAGGATGTGATGGTGAACCTCCAGAAGGCCAGCCTCTCCTTCCAGCAGATGGTGCAGGTGCGCAACAAGCTGGTCACTGCGTATCAAGACATGATGAACACGCCCGTCTGAAAAGCCTTCAGGAATCCACTGCGCGGCCAGCTCTCGCAACTCCCGTGCTCAACGTAGGCTTGTAGGTTTCCGCTCCTCGTTGCGGCCTCTGGCCGCTCGCTACGATTCCTGAAGGCTTTTACGCCTGAGGTCAGTAAAAAAGCCGGCGCTTGCCGGCTTTGTGATGTCTGGGGAACGCTCTCAGCGGATGCGTTCGCGGGCGTTGCGTTCGCGTTCGACCTTCAGGATGTAGCGCTGGATCGTCGATGCCATGGCGCTTGAAAGGTGGGTGAACTCGCAGCCGGCGCGCAGGGTGATGCTGCCGTCGCGGTTGGTGATGCGGAAGAGGTTGCGCACGCGCAGCGAGGTCACGATGGCGCCGGTTTCGGGGAGCATCAGGCGGCAGTTGCCGAACTCCATGTCGGGCTCCACCACCATGCCTTCCGAGGGAATGGTGATGGAGAGGCCGCCGCCGCTGATGTCGAGGACGCTGGCCTCGACCGAAATCTCGCGGTGCTCGCCCCCGATGGTCATCGGGATCAGGCAGGTGAGACTGTGGGAGCTGGGGGCGGTGAGGCGGAAATACTCCCGCCGCTGCAGGCGCAGCATCACGTCGGGCACCAGCACCCGGAAGGCGTCGTGGCCTTCGTGCTGGATGCGCTGGATGCCGCGCGCGGCAAACTGGATCTTGATGCGGTCTAGCTGGGTGACGCAGATCAGCTGCTCGGCGGCCTCGACGCGGCGGTTTGTCGTCTCGTCGCTGGCGGCGTCCAGTATCAGCTGATTCTCGTCGGCGGACAGGGCGACGATGGCGGTGAGGAAGGAGTCGGCGCTGGCGTCGATGAAGGCCGACAGCATCGCACGCTTCTGGATGAGCCCGCGCAGGTTGAAGAGGATGTCCGTGCGGCCCCGCAGGAGGTAGCGGGAATAATCGTCGGCCTGCAGGAGTTCGAACTTGAGCGGCATGGCAGTGGTGGCGTCCGGCTGATACGGCGTGAGCCCCGGATTCTAGCAGCCCCGCCGCTGCCTGGCGTCATCGGCCGGCCGGGCCGTGTGTCAGCCCCTCCGGCGGCGACAAAAAAGGGGACGGCGTGCAGTCCCCCTCACGCTAAAACCGTGCCGGTCAGCGGGTGGCTTCGCGCTCGATCTCTTCGAGGCTGGTGTGACGCACGTCGCGGCCCTTGACCATGTACACCACGTACTCGGCGATGTTCTTGGCGTGGTCGCCGATGCGCTCGACCGACTTGGCGACGAACATCAGCTCGATGGCCTGGGAGATGGTGCGCGGGTCTTCGATCATGTAGGTGATCAGCTGGCGCATGATGCCCTTGAACTCGGCATCCACCTCCTTGTCGTGCCGGACCACCTGGGCTGCAGAGATGGTGTCGAGGCGGGCGTAGGCGTCGAGGGCGGTGCGCAGCATGTCGACGACGGCATCGGCGATGTGGCCGAGGCGGATCTGCGGCATGAAGTTGGAGGTGGCCGTGTGGAGCTGCTTGGCCGTCTTGGCGATCTTCTTGGCTTCGTCGCCGATCCGTTCGAGATCGGTGATGGTCTTTTGCACGGTGCTGACCATGCGGAGGTCGACCGCGGTGGGCTGGCGCTTGGCGATCACCTGATTGCAGGCTTCGTCGAGCTCGATCTCGAGCAGGTTGACCCGGTTGTCGTTCTCGATCACCTGGTCGATCAGCAGCAGGTCGCCGCCGGAGAGGCCTTCCATGGCCTTCACGATTTGCAGTTCGACCATGCCGCCCATCTGCAGCACCCGCGTGCGGATGCCTTCGAGTTCAGCGTCAAATTTCTTGGAAGTGTGCTCGTTCATGGTGAAAGCGTGGCCTCAAGGCTGACAAGCGTTGCAGGTTAACAGGGCTGGATGACGGTTTTGTTTCAAGTGCGCTCGAAAGTCTGCACCCCGCCCGGCGTGGCGAGCAGGAGCACATCGGCGCCGCGCTTGGCGAACAGCCCGTTGGTGACCACGCCGACGATGCCGTCGATGGTCGTCTCGAGCGCCACCGGGTCGGTGATGGAGAGGCCGTGCACGTCGAGGATGAGGTTGCCGTTGTCGGTGACGAAGCCCTCGCGCAGCACCGGCTGGCCACCCAGTCGGGCCAGTTCGCGGGCGACCTGGGCGCGGGCCATCGGGATCACCTCGACGGGCAGCGGAAAGCGGCCGAGGCGCTCGACCCGCTTGCTGGCGTCGCAGATGCAGACGAACTTGCGGGCCACTGCGGCGACGATCTTCTCGCGGGTCTGGGCGCCGCCGCCGCCCTTGATCATCGCGAGGCCGCCGTCGATCTCGTCGGCGCCATCCACATACACCGGGATGTCGTCCACGTCGTTCATGTCGAACAGGCGGATGCCGTGGCCGGCGAGCCGGCGAGCCGAGACTTCGGAGGAGGCGACTGCACCGGCGATGCGGTCTTTCATGCCTGCCAGTCCGTCGATGAAGAAATTGGCCGTGGAGCCGGTGCCGACGCCGACGATGCTGCCGTCGATCACGTAATCGAGGGCCCGCAGGGCCGCCTGTTGTTTGAGTTCGTCCTGGGTCATGATGATGAGCCTGCAGCCAAAAGCATGATTCTAACCGGGCGAGGGGATGTGGTCAGATTCTGCAAAACTTCGCCACGCTGGCCTCTCCGCGGGTAAAGTGAAAAAGGTTTGCCGCATCGGGTGGAGCCTGGTGGGGCAGCTTACTTTTATGGCATTCATCGGAGGAAGATCATGGGTTTGCTCGA
>JAEUNU010000007.1 GCA_016789125.1 Zoogloea sp.
GAACTGGTCGGCAACACCCCACTGGTCAAACTGAACCGGCTGGCGCCAGCCAACGGCGCCACCGTCGCCCTCAAGCTGGAATTCTTCAACCCCGCCCACAGCGTCAAAGACCGCATCGCCGTGGCCATGCTCGACGCCGCCGAAGCCGCCGGCAAGATCACGCCCGACACCATCGTCCTCGAGCCCACCTCCGGCAACACCGGCATCGGCCTGGCGATGGTGTGCGCCGCCCGAGGCTACAAGAGCGCCTTCGTGATGCCCGAAACCATGAGCCGCGAGCGCAAGCTGCTGCTGAAGGCCTACGGCGCCGAACTCATCCTCACCCCCGGCGCCGAGGGCATGCCCGGCGCGGTGAAGAAGGCCGAAGAGCTGGCCGCGGCCGACCCCCGCTACTTCATCCCGCAGCAGTTCGAGAACCCCGCCAACCCGGCCATCCACCGGGCCACCACCGCCGAGGAGATCTGGGCCGACACCGACGGCCAGGTGGACATCTTCGTGGCCGGCGTGGGCACCGGCGGCACCGTCACCGGGGTCGGCGAGGCGCTCAAGGAGAAGAAGCCGGGCGTCAAGGTGATCGCCGTCGAGCCCGCCGCCAGCCCGGTGCTGTCGGGCGGCAACCGCGGCCCGCACCCGATCCAGGGCATCGGCGCCGGCTTCGTGCCGGGCATCCTCAACACCGGCGTCTACGACGAGATCGTCCAGGTGCCCAACGACGCGGCCCTCGACACCGCCCGCCGCCTGGCCCGCGAGGAAGGCCTGCTGGTCGGCATCTCGTCCGGCGCCGCGGTGTGGTCGGCGCTGCAGGTGGCCGAGCGCCCCGAAAACGCCGGCAAGCTGGTGGTGGTGATCATCCCGTCCTTCGGCGAGCGCTACCTGTCCACCGTGCTCTTCCAGCACCTGGAAGTCTGATTTGAGCCCCTTCGACTTCACCGCCGGCCCCGAACGGGCCGGCAGCGACAGCATCAAGTGGCGCCGCTACGCCGGCCGCGACGTGATCCCGATGTGGGTGGCCGACATGGACTTCGCCGCGCCGCCCCCGGTGCTCGAAGCCCTGCAGGCGCGCATCGCCCACGGGGTGTTCGGCTACGCCGACCCGTGGCCGTCCCTCGTCGAGGCCGTGCAGGCCGGCATCGCCCGCGACCACGGCTGGCACATCGAGCCAGACTGGCTGGTATGGCTGCCAGGCGTCGTCACCGGCTTCAATGTGGCGCTGCGGGCGGTCGGTCAGGCCGGCGACGGGGTGTTCACCGCCACCCCGGTGTACCCGCCCTTCCTGCACGCGCCGGCCAATTTCGGGCAGCGCCTGCTCACCGCCCCCCTCGTCCACGACGGCCGGCGCTGGGGCTGGGACTGGCCCGCCACCGAGGCAGCCATCGCCGGCGGCGCGCGGGTCTTCATGCTGTGCAACCCGCACAACCCGGTCGGCCGGGTGTTCGACCGCGACGAGCTGACGCGCATCGCCGAGCTTGCCGAGCGCCACGACCTCGTCATCTGCTCCGACGAGATCCACTGCGGCCTGGAGCTCGACCCGGACACGCCGCACACCCCCATAGCAGCCCTGGGCGAGGCCGTCGCCCGCCGCACCATCACCCTGATGGCGCCGTCCAAGACCTGGAACATCCCGGCTCTCTACTGCGCCTTCGCGATCATCCCCGATGCCGCCCTGCGCGCCCGCTACAAGCGTGCAATGGCCGGCATCGTGCCCCACGTCAACGTGCTCGGGCTGCTCGGCGCCGAGGTCGCCTACCGCGACTGCGAGCCCTGGCGACAGGCCCTGCTGGCCACCCTGCGCGGCAACGCGGCCCGGGTTGTCGAGGTGGTAAACAGCCTGCCCGGCCTCGCCACCACGCCGGTCGAGGCCACCTACCTGGCCTGGATCGACTGCCGCGGCCTGCTGGCCGAGCGGGGCGTCCCGAATGCCGCAGCGTTTTTCGAGGCGGCGGGGGTCGGCCTCTCGGACGGCAAGGACTTCGGCCTGCCGGGTTTCGTGCGGCTCAACTTCGGCTGCCCGCCAGCCCGCCTGGAGGCCGCCCTCGGGCGGATCAGAAACGCCGTAATGACTTGATCTGGCGCAAACAATCCAGCTAGGTGGCGCGCATACTTTGTATGTCGACATCGTCGCCGGAGGTTTCCGTGAGCGCCCATTCGTCCGATCCGTCCCAGGCCCTCGACGCCATCCTGCAGCGCCACGGCCGCGACCCGACCCGGCTGCTGCAGATCCTCATCGACGCCCAGGACATCGAAGGCTGGCTACCGGCCCCGCTGCTCACCCGCATCGCCGATGCCCTCGCGCTGCCCCGGGCGCGGGTCGAGGGCGTCGCCGGCTTCTACAGCTTTCTCCACACCCGGCCGGTGGGCCGCTACCGGGTGCTGTTCTCCGACAACATCACCGACCGAATGCTCGGCAACGCCGAGCTGCGCGACGCCCTGTGCCGCAAGCTGTGGATCGAGCCGGGCCACCTGTCCGAGGACGGGCTGGTGAGCGTCACCACCACCTCGTGCACCGGCCTGTGCGACCAGGGCCCGGCGCTGCTCGTCAATGGCCGCGCCATCGGCCAGCTCAGCCACCGGCGCATCAACGAGATCGCCGAACTCATCCGCCAGCAGCGCCCGCTCGAGTTGTGGCCCGCCGAATACTTCCAGATTGACGACAACATCCGCCGCCGCGACGCCCTCCTCGGCCTCGACATGGCCCCCGGCGCCGCGCTGCTGGCCGCCGTGGCCCGCGGGCGCGACGGCTGGCTGGCCGAGATGCAGGCCTCCAACCTGCGCGGGCGGGGCGGCGCGGGCTTCGCCACCGCCGTCAAATGGGCCAGCGCCAAAAATGCGCCGGGCGCGCCCAAGGTGATCGTCTGCAACGCTGACGAGGGCGAGCCTGGCACCTTCAAGGATCGCGTCCTCCTCAACAGCTTCGCCGACCTCGTCTTCGAGGGCATGAGCCTCGCCGCCTGGGCGGTGGGCGCCAGCCAGGGCTTCCTGTACCTGCGCGGCGAGTACCGCTACCTGCGCCCGCAGCTCGAGGCCGTGCTCGCCCGGCGGCGCGCCGCCGGCCTGCTCGGCAAGGGCATCCTCGGCCAGGCGGGTTTCGACTTCGACATCGACATCCACCTGGGCGCCGGCGCCTATGTGTGCGGCGAAGAATCGGCCCTCATCGAATCCCTCGAAGGCAAGCGCGGCACCCCGCGCATCCGCCCACCCTTTCCGGTCACCAAAGGCTATCTGGGGCGGCCCACGGTGGTTAACAACGTCGAGACCCTGGCCAAGACCTGCCTCATCGCCCTGGGCGGCGGCGACGCCTTCGCGGCCACCGGCACCGCCCAGTCGGCCGGCACCAAGCTGCTGTCGATCTCGGGCGACTGTGCCTCGCCCGGCATCTACGAATACCCCTTCGGCGTGCCCATCGCCCGCATCCTCGAAGACTGCGGCGCCAGCGACACCCAGGCCGTGCAGGTGGGCGGCGCGGCGGGCATCTGTCTGGCCAGCTACGAGTTCCACCGCCGCATCGCCTACGAAGACGTGCCTACCGCCGGCGCCTTCATGATCTTCGACGGCACCCGCGACCTCTTCGACGTGGCCCGCGCCTTCGTGCATTTCTTCGCCCACGAGAGCTGCGGCTTCTGCACCCCGTGCCGCGTCGG
>JAEUNU010000010.1 GCA_016789125.1 Zoogloea sp.
GGGCCTGGTCGGTGTCGCGCCCGCGCAGGCTGTCGAGGCCGACGCTGATGCCGGTGGCCATCAGGCCCATGATGACCAGCACCACCATCACTTCGATGAGGGTGAAGCCGGCGTGGCGGCGGGGCGCAGCGATGCGTCCGGGCGCGGGGCCGCGGGACGGATGGTCGAAGCTGCGCCGGAGGCCTGCCGCCATCGGGATGAGGTCAGAGGCTCCAGGAGCCGACGTCGGCGTCGAAGCCTTCGCCGCCGGAGATGCCGTCGGCGCCGAAGCTCATCACGTCCACTTCGCCCTTGAGGCCGGGGATGACGTACTGGTAGGGCTTGCCCCACGGGTCCATCGGCAGCTTGTCGAGGTAGGACTTCCAGTTGTCGGGCACCGGCGCGGCGGCGGGCTTGGTGACCAGGGCCTGGAGGCCCTGCTCGGCGCGGGGGTAGCGGCGGTTGTCGAGCTTGTAGAGCTTGAGGGCCTGCATGATGGCCGAGATGTCCTGCTTGGCGGCGACCACGCGGGCCTCGTCGGGGCGGCTCATGACCTTGGGCACGACGAGGGCGGCAAGCACGCCGAGGATGACGATGACGACCATGACTTCGATCAGGGTGAAGCCGCGGGCGAGGCGGGCGGTGCGTGAAGACGGCTTGGACATGGGCTTTCCTTATTTCATCAGGGTGTTGATTTCGATGATCGGCTGCATCACCGCCATCACGATGAGCAGTACGAAGCCGCCCATCGCCAGGAGCAGCACCGGCTCGAGAAGGGCGGTGAGGGTGGCGGTGCGGTTTTCGAGCTCGGCCTGCTGGAGGCGGGCGGCGCGATCCAGCAGTTCGTCGACGCGGCCGGTGGCCTCGCCGTTGGCGATCATGTGGATCAGGAGCGGCGGAAACTGGCGGCTGGCGCCGAGTGCCCGGGACAGGGGCTGGCCCTCGCGGACGCGCTCGGCGGCGGTGGCGACGGCGTCGGCCAGCGGCAGCCGGCTGATCACCTGGCGGCCGGCATCCAGCGCGGAAAGCAGGGGCACGCCGCTGCCGGCGAGGATAGCCAGGGTGCTGGCGAAGCGGGTGGCGTCGAGGGTGCGCAGGTGGCGGCCGATCAGCGGCAGGCGCAGCAGCCAGGCGTCCCAGCGGCGCTTGACGGTGTTGTCACGCAGCGCCGCGCGGCCGGCGAACACGGCGCCGACGATGGCCAGCACCATCAGCCAGCCCCACTCGCGGAGCAGCGCGCTCACCACGATCAGCACCCGGGTGAGCAGCGGCAGGGCCTGCTTGCCCTGCTGGAACACCGATACCACCTGGGGCACCACGTAGGTCATCAGCCCGACGATGACCATCAGCGCGACGCTGGCGACGATGGCCGGATAGAGCAGGGCCTGCAGGGTTTTGGTGCGCAGGGCGTGGCTGCGGTCGAGGTAGTCGGCGAGCTGGTTCATGACCCGGGCCAGCTCGCCGGATTTTTCGCCCGCCGCCACCGAGGCGCGGTAGAGCGTGGAGAAGGCCTGGGGGTAGCGATCCAGCGCCGCGCGCAGGCTGTAGCCGGCCAGGATCTCGGAGCGCACGCCGGCCAAGAGCTGGCGCAGGCCCTCGGTTTCGGCCTGCTCGATGAGGGCCGCGAGGGCTTGCTCGACGGTGAGGCCGGAGGCGAGCAGGGTGGCCCACTGGCGGGTGAGCAGGGTGAGGTCGGCGTCCCGCAGCTTGCGACGGGCGGCCTTGGTGCCACTGCCGTCCTGGGCCACCGAGGCGACTTCGAGGGGGAACAGCCCGCGCTCGCGCAGCAGGCCGCGGGCGGCCTTGCCGGTGTCGGCTTCGAGGACGCCGGCGGTTTCCTTGCCGGCCGGGTCGACGGCGCGATAGCGGAAGGCGGTCATGGGGTCAGTCGCGGGTCACGCGGAGCAGCTCTTCGGCCGAGGTGGTGCCCTCGGCGATGAGGCGCAGGCCGTCGTCGCGCAGGCTGTGGGCGCCGTGGGCGCGGGCGTGGGCGCGCAGCCGGGCCTCGTCGGCGCCGGTGTGGATGA
Source organism: Zoogloea sp. (assembly GCA_016789125.1). GTDB lineage: Bacteria > Pseudomonadota > Gammaproteobacteria > Burkholderiales > Rhodocyclaceae > Zoogloea. Next base: position 2,007 of record JAEUNU010000010.1, read on the forward strand.
GGCGCTCGATGGCGTCGTCGGTGGTGATGAGCTCGTAGATGCCGGTGCGGCCGGCGTAGCCGGTGCGGCCGCAGGCGGGGCAGCCGGGGGCGCGCCACAGCTGGGGCGGGCAGCCGGGGCCGAGCAGGGCGCGGTCGGCATCGCTGGCGGGCTCGGGCGTGCGGCAGGCCGGGCACAGGCGGCGCACCAGGCGCTGGGCCAGCACGCCGCGCAGGGTGGAGGCGAGCAGGAAGGGCTCGACGCCCATGTCGACCAGCCGGGTGACCGCCGAGGCGGCGTCGTTGGTGTGCAGGGTGGCCAGGACGAGGTGGCCGGTGAGGCTGGCCTGGACGGCGATCTGGGCGGTCTCGAGGTCGCGGATCTCGCCGATCATGATGACGTCCGGGTCTTGGCGGAGGATCGCGCGCAGTGCCCGGGCGAAGCTGAGCTCGATCTTGCTGTTGACCTGGATCTGGCCGACGCCCGGGAGGTCGTACTCGACCGGGTCTTCGACGGTGACGATGTTGCGGCTCTTCGCATCCATGCCCTGCAGCGCGGCGTAGAGCGTGGTGCTCTTGCCCGAGCCGGTGGGGCCGGTGACGAGCAGGATGCCGTGGGGCTGGTCGAGCAGGCGGGCGAAGGGCGCAACGGTGGTGGCGGCCATGCCCAGGCTGTCGAGGCTGCGCTGGCCGCTGCCCTTGTCGAGGAGGCGCAGCACGATGCGTTCGCCGTGGGTGGTGGGCAGCGTGGACACGCGCACGTCCACCTGCCGGCCGGCCAGGCGCAGGGCGATCCGGCCGTCCTGGGGCATGCGCTTCTCGGCGATGTCGAGGCTGGCCCTGATCTTGATCAGCGAGGCCATCGCGGCGTGAAGGGCGCGATGGGGCTGGGCGACGTCGACCAGCACGCCGTCGCGGCGGAAGCGCACTACCGAGTTTTTCTCGTAGGGCTCGATGTGGATGTCGCTGGCAGCCTGGCGCACGGCCTGGGTGAGCAGCGCGTTGATCATGCGGATGATCGGCGCGTCGTCCTGGGTTTCGAGCAGGTCTTCGACGGCGGGCAGCTCGGTCATGAGCTGGGTGAGGTCGACCTCCTGGCCCACGTCGGCGACGACCTCGGCGGCGTTGCCGTCGGTGCCGGAATAAGCCTCGGAGAGGCGCGCCTCGAAGACTGCGCGGGAGACGTTCTCGATTTGCAGGGGCAGGCCCAGGCTGCGGCGCACCTCGGCCAGGGCTTCGAGGCTGGCGCCTTCGCGGAGCAGCAGCTGGGCGTGGTCGGCCCCCTGCCCGGCCACCAGAATGCCGTGGGCCTTGGCGAAGGCGTAGGGCAGGGCGGGGGCGCTCATGGGGCGACGGCGGCCGCCGGCGGCAGGACCGGTGCGGTGGCCGGCACGTTGTAGGGCACCGCCGGCGGCGGGCTGCCGGGGGGCGGCAGCAGCGGCGCGCCGGGCTCCCGGCGCATCAGGCGGTCGGGGCTGTCGAGGTCGCGCTGCTGGCCGATGATGTAGTTGTAGCGGTCCGACGAGATGCCGGCGATGCTGCTGGCGTCGCGCAGGATGACCGGGCGCAGGAAGACGATCAGGTTGGTCTTGCCGCGCTTGCGGCTGTCGTAGCGGAAGAACTGGCCGAGGTAGGGGATGTCGCCGAGGAGCGGCACCTTCTCCTGGCCGCCGCTGTAGGTGTCCTCGACGAGGCCGCCGAGGGCGATGACTGCGCCGTCGTCCACCAGCACGGTGGATTCGATGCTGCGCTTGGTGGTGGACGGGCCGGTGGTGGCGGTGGCGGTGCCTTCGATGACGGCCGAGGCTTCCTGGTAGATCTGCAGGCGCACGGTGCCGCCTTCGGAGATCTGCGGCTTGACCTTGAGGGTCAGGCCGACGTCCTTGCGCTCGATGGTGGTGAAGGGGTTGACCGTGGTGGTGGTGCCCGTGTTGGCGTAGGAGCCGGTGGGGAAGGGCACGTTGCGGCCGACCACGATCTTGGCCTCTTCGTTGTCGAGGGTGACGAGGTTGGGCGTGGACAGGATGTTGGCCTTGGTGTCGGACTCGAGGAAGCGGGCCAGCATGTTGAGGTTGGCGATCTCGCGGCCGCCGACGCTCACGGTGCCGCTGCCGAGCACGAGGTTGAGGCCGTTGCCGGGCAGCACCGTGGAGCTGCTGCTGGCCAGCCCCGCGGCGAGGTTGAGGATGTTGTTGCCGCTGGAGCCGAAGCTGGTGCCGCCGTAGGCGGTGGTGCTGCCGACCTTGCCGGCCTGCCATTGGATGCCGATCTCGGCGGCTTTCTCGGTGCTGACCTCGGTGATCAGGGCTTCCACATAAACCTGGGCGCGGCGCTTGTCGAGCTGGTCGATGACCTTGCGCAGGTTGTTGTAGATGGCCTCGGGGGCGGTGATGATCAGCGAGTTGGTCATCGGGTCGGCCTGGACGATGCCGTTGCCGGTGGCGCCGGTGTTGCCCGAGCTGCTGCCGAAGGAGGGCGTCGCGCCCATCCCGCTGCCCGTGTTGCTGCCGGTGGTGGTGCCGGCTTGCGTGGGGGCGAAGCTGCTGCCGCCGACGGTGCTGCCCTGGCCCGGGGTCTGGCCGAGGGTGCCGGCCTCGCCGCTGATCACCGCGCGGAGGGTCTGGGCCACCTTAACGGCTTCGGCGTTCCTGAGGTACACCACGTGGATGTTGCCGGCGGCGCCGGGCTTGTCGAGGTTGGCGACGAGCTGGCGCACCGCGTTGAGCTTGGAGGGGTTCTCGGAGCGCACCAGCAGGCTGTTGGTGCGCGGGTCGCCGATCACCGAGATGCGCTGGCTGGCGTCACCGCCGATGGCTCCGCCGGCCACCGCCGCGGTGGCGCCCATGCCGCCGTCGGAGAGCAGGCGGGTGACGGTCTGGGCGAGGTCGAGGGCCGAGGCGTGCTGCAGCGGGATCACCCGCATGTCGCCCTGGGGCACGTCGATGGATTCGACGATCTGGGCGATGCGGCCGATGTTCTCGGCGTAGTCGGTGACCACCAGCGAGTTGTTGCCCGGGTAGGCAGTAACCGTGTTGTTGGGCGACACCAGCGGGCGGATCACCGGCACCAGCTGGCTGGCCGATTCGTGCTTGAGGTTGAAGACCTGGGTGGTGAGGCGGTCGCCGCCGCCGGCCCCCTTGCCCTTGCCCACCGGCACGGCGTGGAGCTTGGCGTCGGCTTCGGGCACCACCTTGGTGACGCCGTCGCCCTCGATCGCCGCGTAGCCCTGCAGGCGCAGCGCCGAGAGCAGGATCGAGTAGGTGAGGTGGCGCGCCACCGGGCGGGCGGTGACGATGTTGAGGGTGCCCTTGACCCGCGGGTCGATGATGAAGTTGCGCCCCGAGATCTTGGAGACCGCCTGGATCACCGCACCGATCTCGGCGTTCACGAAGTTCAGCGAGATGTTCTCGCCGTTGGCGCTGTTGCCGTTCTCGGCCGCCTGGGCGGGGAGGCTGGGCAGCAGGCTGGTGGACAGCGCGAGGGCGAGGCTGGCGGCGAGGGCGCGGCGGGCGAAGCCCGGGCGGCGGCGGGTGGGTGTCATGGGCTGGGCGTGGGCGGTGAGGCCGGAATGCGGATCGGGAGGCCGGGGGCGAGGGTGCGCTGGGCGGCGTCGGAACGGGGGGCGGGGTCGGTGGCGTCGCCGCCGAACTCCTGGGAGGCGGTCATGCCCGGCGCCGGGGCCGGCGGGCTGGCGGGCGCGGTCGGTGCGCTGCTCGGGTTGCCGCCGCCACCGCGGGGCGCGAGGGCGATTGTCTGCGTGGCGCCGCCGGTGGCGATGTCCACCGATTCGGCGCGGACCCGGGCGAGGGTGGTGCCGGGCTGGATCGGTTGGCCTTCGACGAAGCCCTGCTGGGGGCCGCCGTCGATGCTGAGGATGGCCCAGCCCGGCCGGCCGTCGGCGCCGGTGACGACCGCGTGGGCGGCATAGCGGCTGGGCGCGACAGCCGAGGCGGCCTGGCCGCTGGCGCCGGCGCTGCCCATCAGATGGCGGCTGGCGATGGCCTGGGCGGCGGCCTGGGGGTCGGCCTGGGCGGCGACCGGCAGGGCCACGGCGCGGGGGGCGCTGAAGCGCCAGAACAGGTCGGCCGCCACCCAGGCCGTGACGGCCAGCGCCAGGCTCCAGGCAAGGAGCGGCCCCAGGCGTGCGGCACGCTGCCAGGGCACGCGGGAGGAGGCGAGACGTTCGGGAAGCTTCATCGGGTAGGCGGTGCAAAGGGCCGACAATGTTAACCGGCCTGTGTTACGGGTGAAAGTGTCAAATGGTGAGTGGGGAGGGGGGAGGGGGGCAGGGCTGAGGCGGTGTGCGCTGGCGACTGGCCGGGTGTGCTCTTTTGTCGCGGGTGGAAGCCTGCAGGTGGGTTTCGCCAGTGTGGTCCCCTACTTCCCATTACCCATTACCGATTGTCCATCGCCATCCCAGCGCCGCGAGGACCGCGGCGAATTCGCCGTCGGGCGGGGCCCACAGGTCGAGGGGGCGCCCGCCCGTGGGGTGGCGGAGCTGCATCCGCACGCAGGCGAGCAGCATCCGGTGGCAGCCGAAGAGCTGCTGGAAGAGGCGGTTGTGGCGGCCCTTGCCGAAGGTGGCGTCGCCGATGATGGGGTGGGCGATGTGCTTGAGGTGGCGCCGGATCTGGTGGCGCCGGCCGGTGTGGGGCGTGAGCTCGACGAGGGCGTAGCGGCTGGTGGGGTAGCGGTCGACCTGGTGCGGCAGCTCGCAGGTGGCGAGGCGGCGGAAATCGGTGACGGCGGGTTGGGCGTCGTCGGCGCTGCGCTCGCCGACCCACTCGGCGTCGTCCCGCCGGCGTGACAGGGCGTGGTCGATATGGCCGGCCTCGGGCGGGTGGCCGCGCACCACGGCGAGGTAGGTCTTGACGACCTCCTGGCGTTCGAACTGCCCGCCGAGGCTGCGCGCGGTCTCCTTGTCGAGGGCGAACACCAGCACACCCGACGTGCCCCGGTCGAGGCGGTGGGCCGGGTAGACGTGGCGGCCGAGCTGGTCGCGCAGCAGCTGCACGGCGAAGCGCGTCTCGTGGCGGTCGAGCTCGCTTCGGTGCACGAGCAGGCCGGACGGCTTGTGGATCGCGACGACGCGCTCGTCCTGGTAGATGATGGGTAGCATGGGGCCGGATGGTAACCCGCTAGCGGCCCCCTGCGCCGGGAAGGCGCTTACTTGCAGGCGACGATGCCGCCGTAGCGCGCCTCGAGGAAGACCGGCACGACGTGGCCGAAGCCCACTGCCCGCAGCTGCTGGAGGTGTTCCTCGAAGCTGGCTTCCTGGTCGTTCTCTGCGGCCTTGAGCTTGCGGTCGGTTTCGATGATCTGCTCGAGCGGCGTGACGTGGCGCGTCTTGCGCTCGATCTCGCGGCAGGTGAGGAACTCGATGAGGTCACGGTCGTCCGGCTGACGCGGCAGGAAATTGTCGAAGAGGATGAAGGCGCCGCCCGGGCCGAGGCTGGCGTGGATGTTGCCGAACAGCGTCCATTTGGCGGCGTCGGAGAGGTGGTGGATGGCGTAGCCCGAGAACACCACGTCGAACACCGGCAGCGCCGGCCAGTCGATGGCGTCGAACAGGGCGTGCTGGAAGCTGGCCCGGCGCCCGTCCTTCTGTACGCGCTGCCGGGCCAGCTCGAGCATGTCGGCCGAGCCGTCCACCAGGTGGCCGTTGAAATCGGGCCTGTGCTCGAACAACACTTCGCTGAAGAAGCCGGTGCCGCAGCCCAGGTCGAGAAACGCCCCGTGGGCCAGCGGCTGCCGGTGCAGGAGATCCTGCAGGTAGCTGCGCTGGCGCTTGCGGTCGCCCATCGTGACGGAGGCGAACTGGTCGTAGCGCGATGCCCGTTCCTTGCCGTAGGCCTCGGTGGATTGAGTGCTTTGCATTTCGGCGTCCTTCCGTGCGTCGAGTGAGGCGCTTGGCGGCCCCGTGCTTTTCAGGGATTGTGTGCGGCCGGTGTGTCGTAGAAGGGCTGGCCGCTGTCGACGAGCTCCTTCACGTCCCGCAGCATTGCGCTTGCGCGTATCCACACCAGCTGGGTGTTGCCCACCCGGGCGCGCCCCAGGGCGCCGTTGTGCTCGTGCCGGGCGACGATCCGGTCGAGGCGCCGGTGGCGGTTGGCGAGGGTCGAGGGCACCCGGACGCGCTGCACGCTCTCGGTGCCGGCGTAGTCGATGACCTTGCCGCTGTGCAGCGCGGGTTCGTAGAGCGGCACAGGCAGGCGGTCGGCGAACTGGTCTTCGACGTACATGTGGAAGGTGAAGGTGGAGAAGGGCGCGTCGAAGCCGAGGACGAGCGCGTCGCGCTCGAGGAGCCGTGCGAAGGGCGAGCCGGCGCCGAAGGGGCGGTCGGTGTCTTCGTGGCCCTGCACGAATGCTTCGGCGTCGCGGCCCCAGGCTAGCAGCGGGTGGGTCGCGCTGAGGCTGCGGTGAACGCCTTCGGAGCGGCGGAAGACCTCGGAGACCAGGCCCATCATCGAGGGGCTGCGGCGCACGTTCATGGGCTTGCCACTGGCCAGCCACTGGGCCGAGCTCATGTTTTGATAGGGCAGGGAGGTCATGACCAGCAGGCTCGATTCGCCGACCGCGGCCTTGAATGCCCTGACCAGGTCGGCCGGCTTGCCGCGAAAGCCGTTGTGGGCGTTCCAGGAGGAATGCACGACCAGCGTCGAGCCTTCGGTGACCCCGATCCGCCGGAGCTGGCGGAGGCGTCTGTCGGGGCCGTAGGCCCAGAGGCTCCGGGCCAGCCAGCGCTTGATGGTGTTCTTGAATGCGGCGTGATTCATCGAACAAACCCCCGCGATGGGCGAGGGACCTAGAAGCCTGGGCTCGCCGTTTGCAGACTTGGTGGTGATTTCATCCGACGTTCATCCCTTGGGGTGGGTGATTCCTTGGTCTTGCGGTCGGCTTTCAGTATGTCATGCCGCTAGCGGTTTGGGTCGGGCCTGCGCGCTGGAATGCGAAAAAATGCGCAGTCATCCTGGCAGCGACTGCCCTCCACAAAGCGCGTGCACGCTTGCTCCGGGGTGTGGAGGACTGCACAGGTAAGCGGATTTGTGCATACTTATTGCATGGCAAACAGACCCATCCTCTCCCCCCGCGACGTGCTCGCCTCGATTCATGCTGCACTCCCGCCCCAGCGGCAGGGCCAGCGCGAGCTGCCCAAGCTGGCCCGTCACCTGTGCAAGCTCACCTCTGCGGCCGATCTGCCCGACCGGCTCGATGCCTGGCTGGCCCTCAACCGCTGGCTCGCCGGCGGGGCGCTGTGGAACGACGTTTACATCGACGCGGCCGACGTCCACGGCTCGGCCACCCAGCGTTTCGCCGTGCTGATGGATGTGCTGGCGGCCCATCCGGCCCTCGCCGCCGAGGTGCGCGGCGCGCTGTGCGCCATCCTCGACGAGACCGACGGCGCCAACCTGTTCGGCGAGGTCGGGATCCCGAGCGACCGGGGCTTCCTGTCGGAGTTCGGCGACCGGGTGACGGCCAAGCTGATCCCGTCGCCGCGGGACGACCACGACCTCTCCCACCTGATGGGGCGGAGCTTCCGGCGCGACCGCGACCTCACCCTGATGCGCGGGCTGCAGCCGTCCACCTTCCAGCGGCTGCTCGACATCCTCTTTCCCGCGGATCTTCCCGGGATGAGCGCCGCCCTGTGCCGCGGGATGGCCGATGGTTTCCGCCTGCTGCTGGCTCGCGTCCAGGGCCAGGGCCTGTCCCTCAAGCTGCGCACCCGCAGCGAGCCGCGGCCGGTGGCCCAGTCGCCGTTCAAGCGCCTCGCCGACAGCGGCGAGAACCTGCTGTGCGCGTGGGAGCAGGAGCGCGTCTCCGGCCCCCTGCTCGAAGCCTGGCAGGCCGACCTCGCCGCCTGCCGGGAGGAGATGCAGGTGATCTCCCACCGCCTGGAGTCCGAGGGCATCAGCGTGGACATCGTGTACGGGCTCGACGTCCTCGACCGCTGCCTGGCGCGCCTGGAGGCCATCGTCGCGGTGATGGCGGCCGAGCCCCGCGCGCCCGGCCCCCTGCTGGCCCTGCTGCGCCAGCTGGCCGACGCCGCCCACGAGAGCAACGGCGTCGGCCACCTGGTGCGCAGCAACCTGCAGCGCCTGCAGCGGCGCATCGTCGACCGGGCCGGCAAGACGGGTGAGCACTACATCGCCGAGACCCCCGCGGACTACCGCCACATCTGGGCCGCAGCGGCCGGGGGCGGCGTGCTCACGGTGGGCACTGCGGCGATGAAGATGGCCATTGCCGGGCTCGGTCTGGCGCTGTTCGTCGAGGGTTTCTTCTCGGGCCTCAACTACGCGTTCAGCTTTCTGCTGCTGCAGGCCTTCGGGCTGATCCTCGCCACCAAGCAGCCGGCGATGACGGCCGCCGCCTTTGCCGCGATCATCCGCGACCGGCGGGGCGGCGAGCGCCTCGAGGTGATCGTCGATTACGCGGCTTGCATCTGCCGTTCCCAGCTCGCGGCGACCATCGCCAACGTGGTCGTGGTGGCGGTCGGGGCCTATGCCTTCGACGCCCTGTGGCGCGTCATCACCGGCCATTCCTTCCTCAGCAAGGCCGAGGCGGGCTATGTCTTCCATTCCCTCAGCCCGGTGGACAGCGGCACGGTGTTCTACGCTGCGCTGACCGGTGTGATCCTCTACCTCGCGGCGCTGGTTGGCGGCTGGGTGGACAACTGGGCGGTTTATCACCGGCTGCCCCAGGCCATTGCGGAGCACCGTCTGGGCAACCGCTTCGGCCGGCTGCGCATGATCCGTCTGGCCGGCGTGGTGTCGCGCAACATGTCGGGCTGGGCCACCAACATCTCGCTCGGCCTGATGCTGGGGATGACGCCGGTGCTCGGCAGGTTCTTCGGGCTGCCGCTGGACGTGCGCCACGTGACGCTCAACTCCGGCATCCTCAGCCTCGCCACCTCGTCGCTGGAGGTTTCGTGGGTCGGCAGCGGCCTGCTTGGTCTGGCGGTGGCCGGGGTGGGGGTGATGTTCTTCCTCAACCTGGGGGTGAGCTTTGCCCTGTCGCTGTGGACCGCCGTGCGTGCCTACGACCTGCCCCGGTCCGACCTGCGCGAGCTGCGCCGCCGCCTGTGGCATCGGCTGGTCAGCCGGCCGGGCGATTTCTTCCTGCCGCCCCGCGTGGCGTCCAAGGCCGGCTGAGGCCGCGGGAGCGGGGGCGGGCGGCCCTCAAGCCCGGCGGGTGGCCGCCGTTAATCCTCCCCAGCAGCCGGCCTGCCCATGTGGGGCGGGCGACGCGGCTGCGCATCCGACCCCCCAATGCGGCACATCGCCGCCGTGAGCCCGGCATGAACGCGCCTGAAAAACTGAAGACACCCTCCCGCAGCGCCAGCGAGCTGACCTGCATCGTCAGGGTCAATGAAGAGATCAAGTCGATCGTCGCGACGGCCTTCCGGATCAACCTGATGGCCCTCAACGCGATCTTCCTGGCCAAGCGGGCCGGCAACGCGGCGCTGGGCTTCGGCGTGCTCTCCAACGAGCTGCGCCGCTTCGCCCAGGACCTGACCCGCCACATGGCGTCCCTGCGGGACATGACCTCGGGTTCGGTGGGCAGCGTCACCGGCGTCGTCCAGCAGCAGCGCAACTCGGCCATCCTGCTGCAGGCGATCCGCCTCAGCGGCGACGGGGTGCCCGGCGTGCGCGAGGCCCGGAAACGCGGCGCCCAGCGCCTGGCCGAGCAGCACGGCCGCCTGCGCGCCCTCGACCAGCGCCTGCGCGCGGCGGTCGAGGAAACCCAGCAGCTGGTCGAGCTCGGCGGCGTGCTGGCCCGCTCGGCAAAGATCGAGGCCGCCTACGGTGGCGGCTTCAGCCCGGCGCTGATGCAGGTCTCCACGGATTTCGCAGAGGTGATCGCCCAGATCAAGCGGTCCCTCGAAGTGCTCGGCAAGGAACGCCTCGTAAAGGACTGAAACCCATGAAGCAGGCCCACTGTATCTACCAGAACGACGACCACCGCTGGCTGGCCATCGCCCGCGACGCGAGCAAGCCCGGCTACCTGATCGACACCAACGAATACGTGGTGATGGACGGCGATCAGGCCCTGCTGTGCGACCCGGGCGGCATCGAGATCTTCCCGGCGGTGTTCTCGGCCCTGTCGGCCGAGTGCGATCCGACCACGCTGGCGGGCATCTTCGCCTCCCACCAAGACCCGGACATCATCTCGTCGCTGGCCCTGTGGCTGGAGTTCAAACCCGACCTCAAGTGCTACACGAGCTGGCTGTGGCAGTCCTTCCTGCCCCACTTCGGCGGCAGCGAATCGACTTTCGTGCCGATCCCCGACCCGGGCATGACGATCCGCCTGGGCAGCCTGGAGCTGCAGGCCATCCCCGCCCATTACCTGCATTCATCGGGCAATCACCATCTCTACGACCCGAAGGCCAAGATCCTGTTCTCGGGAGACGTCGGCGCAGCCCTGCTGCCCCCTGATCAGGGCGGCCTGTATGTGGAGGATTTCACTCGCCACATCCGCCACGCCGAGGGTTTCCACAAGCGCTGGATGGGCTCCGACCGGGCCAAGCGCGACTGGTGCGAGCGGGTGTCCAGGCTGGACATCGACATGATGGTGCCCCAGCACGGCGCCATCTACCAGGGCGCCGACGTGCAGCGCTTCATCAACTGGTTCGCGGCGCTGGAAGTCGGCGTGCTGCGCGGCTAAAGTAGCGGCCCTGCGTGCGCGGGGCCTGCAATCTGCCGGGTTGTCTGCGTGCGCACCGCAAACTGCGTTCGCGAGGCGACCCATGTACCTGGCTCTCAAGCATTTTCACATCACCTGCGTCGTGCTGAGCTGCGTGGGTTTTGCCCTGCGCGGCGCCTGGGCGCTGGCCGGCTCGCCGCTGGCCCGGGCGCGCCTGACCCGGGTGCTGCCCCATGTGGTGGATTCGTGCCTGCTGCTGTCGGCAATCGGCCTGGCCTGGATGGTGGGGCAGTACCCCTTCGTGCATGGCTGGCTGACCGCCAAGATCGTCGGGCTGCTCGCCTACATCGGGCTGGGGATGCTGGCCCTCAAGCCGGGCCGCCCGCTGGCGCTGCGGGGTGGTGCCTTCGTTGCCGCGCTGGCCACGTTTTCGTGGATCGTTTCGGTGGCCCTGAGCAAGAACCCCCTGGGCTGGCTGGCCGGGCTGTAGCCCCGCCAGCCCGGGCTCACGCCGCGTGGTGGTTGAGGAGGCGCTTCAGGCCCGGGGTGTCGAGGATGCGGATGTGCTTCTGCTGGACGGCCACCAGGCCGTCTTCCTGGAATCGGGAGAAGGCGCGGGAGACCGTCTCGAGCTTCAGCCCGAGGTAGGAGCCGATCTCGTCACGGGTCATGCGCAGGTGGAACTCGGACGGCGAGAAGCCCCGCGCGGTGAAGCGCTGGGACATGTTGAGCAGGAACGCCGCCAGCCGCTCCTCGGCGCGCATCGAGCCGAGCAGCATCATCACGCCGTGGTCGCGCACGATCTCGCGGCTCATGATCTTGTGGAACTGGTGCTGCAGGCTCTCGACCTGCCGCGACAGCTCCTCGAGCCGGCTGAACGGGATCACGCAGACCTCGCTGTCCTCCAGCGCGATCGCGTTGCATGAATGGTGCTCGGTGCTGATGCCGTCGAGGCCCAGCACTTCGCCGGTCATCTGGAAGCCGGTGACCTGATCGCGGCCGTCCTCGAGGATCACGTCGGTCTTGAAGGAGCCGGCGCGAATCGCGTAGATTGCCTCGAAGACGTCACCCGAACGGTACAGATGCTGCTGCCGCTTGATCTTGCGGCGGCTGCCGACGAGCTCGTCGAGCTGATCGACCTCGTTGGGGTCTAGACCGAAGGGCAGGCACAGCTCCCGCAGGTTGCACTGAGAGCAGGCTGTCTTGATTTCCAGGGTGGTGACCGGGATTACCGATTTCATCTGCACGCGCGATTACCTGATCTGAGGCCTGTTATTGGGGGTTTCGACAAGCTTTGGAGCCCTTTGATCCACGTCAATACGATTTTCGGGTGATTCTGCGATCGTTTCTCGCATTCTAAAGAAGTCCGCCATGAACACGATTCAAACCGACCTCATCTTCGACCCCGAGCTCATCCGCAAGTTTGATGTGAATGGCCCGCGGTATACCTCGTACCCCACGGCGGATCGCTTCGTCGAGGCTTTCAACTCGACTGCCCTGTGTGACTGGCTGGGCAAGCGCTCGATTGGCGGGGTGGGCAAACCGCTCTCATTATACTTCCACATCCCGTTCTGCAATACGATCTGCTACTACTGCGCCTGCAACAAGATCATCACCAAGGACCACGGCCGCTCGGCAAAATACCTGGCCTACCTCGAGAAGGAAGTCGATCTGCAGGTCGCCTGCCTTGACGGCCCGCGGGAAGTCCTGCAGCTGCACCTGGGCGGTGGTACGCCCACCTTCCTGTCCCACGACGAGCTGCGCCAGTTGATGGGCATCGTCCGCAAGCACTTTACCCTGGTCCCCGACGGCGAATACTCCATCGAGGTCGACCCGCGCAAGGTCGATGAGCCCACCGTCGCGCTGCTCGCCGAACTTGGCTTCAACCGCATGAGCGTCGGCATCCAGGACTTCAACCCCGACGTTCAAAAAGCCGTCAACCGCGTCCAGAGCGAAGACGAGACCCGCCTCGTGATCGACGCGGCGCGGGCCCACGGCTTCAAGTCGGTGAGCGTCGACCTCATCTACGGCCTGCCCAAGCAGAACGTCATCAGCTTCAACCGCACCCTCGAGCAGATCCTCTCTCTGTCGCCCGACCGGCTGTCGATCTACAACTACGCCCACCTGCCCAGCCTGTTCAAGCCCCAGCGCCGCATCATCGATGCCCAGCTGCCCTCCGGCGAGACCAAGCTGCAGATCCTCCAGCTGGCGATCCGCCGGCTCACCGAGGCCGGCTACGTGTATATCGGCATGGACCACTTCGCCAAGCCCACCGACGAGCTCACCACGGCCCAGCGCCAGGGGCGGCTGCACCGTAACTTCCAGGGCTACTCCACCTACGCCGAGTGCGACCTGATGGCCTTCGGCGTGTCGGCGATCGGCAAGGTCGGCCCGACCTACGCCCAAAACGTGAAGACGCTCGACGAGTACTACGACATCCTCGACACCGGCCGCCTGCCGGTGCTGCGCGGGATCGAGCTCACCGCCGACGACCTCCTGCGGCGGGCCATCATCCAGGCCCTGATGTGCCACTTCGAGCTCTCCATCGAGTCCATCGAGATCGCCCATCTCATCGACTTCAAGCAGTACTTTGCGGCCGAGCTGGCCGACCTGCGCGAGATGGAGAAGGGCGGCTTGCTGGCCATCGACGAC
>JAEUNU010000021.1 GCA_016789125.1 Zoogloea sp.
TGGGTTCCCACCTTGATCCGTGTGACGCGGCGTTTGATCCTGTCCTGACCCATCACTGTCTCAACCTCATCGCTGTACGCCTAATCGTAGCCCAAGCGCTCGGGCAGGAGTTTCGCGACACCCTCTGAAGCCGCACCTACACAAAACCGGGAACGAGCGATTTCTGGCACGAACCAAGGAGCCGCTGTAGGGGCGAGCTTGCTCGCCCGCAGAGGCGAAACAGGGGTTGCGCGCTGATCAACCCGCGCTGTGCGAGCAAGCTCGCACCTACAGGTCGCCCCCACGTCAACCAGCCCCCTCACCAATCCTCCCGCACCGCCAGCACCGCGTCCTGGCGCATCGCCTGGCGGCCGGCGAGGACGGCGGAGAGGGCGCCCAGGGCCACCAGCGCCACGCCGAACAGCACCAGCGACGCCCACGGCACGTGCACGTCCATGCTCCAGTGGAAGCTCTGCCGGTTCACCACCCGGATCAGCACCAGCCCGATGGCTCCGCCCGCCGCCAGCCCCGCCACCACACCCACGCCGGCCGCCAGCGCGCCCTCGCGGGCCAGCATCGCGCCCACCTGGCGGCGGGTCAGGCCGAGGTGGCGGAGCATGCCGAACTCCCGCCGGCGCGCCGCCGCCAGCGCCGCAAAGCTGGCCGCCACGCCGGCCAGGCCGATCGCCACCGCCACCGCTTCGAGCAGGTAGGTGACCGCAAACGTGCGGTCGAAGATGCGCAGGCTGATCGCCCGGATCTCGCCCGGGTAGGCCACCTCCAGCACGCCCGGCCCCGCCGCCGCGGTCAGCGCCTCGGCCACCTGGCGGGCCACGGCGCCGGGCGCCAGGTGGATCGCCGCATCGTTGGCGAGCCGGTCGCCGCCCCGGCGCCGGTAGGTGTCCAGGTCGATCATCACCGCGCCGGTCTGCCGCGCGTAGTCCCGCCACACCCCGGCCACGTGGGCCTTGAGCGGCTGGCCGGCGACGGGCAGCGTCACCGCGCTGCCGGGGCGCCAGCCGTAGAGATCCACCATCGCCTCGGAAACCCACAGCGCCGGGCCCTCGCCCGCCGCCGGGCCGCCCACCCGGGGCAGCTCGCGCCCGTCGGGCGACAGGGGCCGGGCGATCAGCGCCACCGGTGCCTGCCCGGCCGCCAGGCGCAGGCTGTCGTGGCGGGTGAAGCTCACCGCGCCCACCCCCGGCGTGGCGGCGATGCGGGCCTGCAGGGCTTCGTCCAGGTGGCCGCTGCCGCTCGCCTTGCCGGCGCGCAGATAAAGATCGGCCGGCAGCAGCTGGGCCAGCCATTCATCCACCGAATCGCGGAAGGACGCCACCATGATCGCCATCGCCGCCGCCAGCGCCACGCTCACCAGCACGCCGGCCGCCGCCACCACCGCATGGCCGGGCGCCGCTGCCAGCCGGGCCGCAGCCAGCCGCGCCGGCACCGGGCCGCTCGCAGGCAACAGGCGGGCGATGCCCACCGCCAGCGCCGGCAGCAGCAGCACGCCGCCGGCCAGCAGGCAGGCCACCGCCAGGTAGCCTCCCACCGGGAGCCCCTCCAGCGGCGGGACATAGCAGGCCGCCACGCTCGCCAGCAGCAGCGCCGCCGCCCAGCCGGGGCGCCCCACGCCGTCGGCCAGGGCCGCCTCGTCGCCGGCCTTCAGCGCCCGGGCCGGCGCCACCGTGGCCGCCTCCCGCGCCGGCAGCCAGGCCCCCGCCGCGCCGGCCAGCACCCCGGCGAGCACGTAGGCCGCGGTCACGCCGGGCTGGAACACCAGCTGCGGCTGCAGCCCCTCGAAATACCCGGCGCCCAGGTCGCCCCCCAGCAGCGCCAGCGCGCCCCACGCCAGGCCATGCCCGACGGCCGCACCCACCACGCCGCCGGCCAGCCCCACCGCGGCCCCTTCGGCCAGCAGCCAGCCGAACAGGCTGCGCCGCCTGAGGCCAATGGCGCGCAGAAACGCAAACTCCGTGCGCCGCCGCACCACCGACAGGGCCTGCGCCGAGAACACCAGAAAACCCCCGGTCACCAGCGCAATCGCCGCCAGCATGGTCAGGTTCACCCGGTAGGCGCGGGACAGGTTGGCCGCCTGATCCTCGGCCGCTTCCGGCGCCTCCACCAGCACCCCGGCGGGCATCGCCGCCTGCAGCGCCGCCCGCGCCGCATCGGGGTTCAGGCCCTCGTGCAGGCGCACATCGATGCGCGACAGGCGCCCGAGCCAGCCGAACTGTTCCTGCAGCGCCGCGATGTCCATCACCGCCAGCCGCCGCCCCTCGCCCGCCGCGGGCAGGTCGCCGGCCACCGACAGCGCGATCTCCCGCGCGCCAGCCTGCAGGCGCAGGCTGCCGCCCGGCGCCACGCCGAGGGCCGTCCGGGCCGCCTCGCTCAGGAACACCCCGCCCGACAGCGTCGCAAAGCGGTCGGCCGCGTCCGCCGCCCGGGGCAGCAGCGCCGGGCTCACCCGGGCCAGGGCCAGCACATCCACGCCGAGCAGCTTGAGGCTCTCATCGAGGCCCGGCAGCCGCGCCTCGATCTCGATCACCGGGCTCGCCGCCACCACCTCCGGGCGCGCCAGCACGGTGGCGTACAAACCTTCGTCGAAGCCGCCCCGCGGGCCCACCAGCTGCAGGTCGGCGGCCCCCGACAGGGTGCGCATGCCACGGCCGAACTCGCCCAGCGCCGCCTCGTGCACCGCCTGCACCGCCATGCCCAGCGCCACCCCCAGCACGATCGCGATGAACGAGAACAGCGTCGCCGCCCGCCGCTTGGCCAGCGAGCCCAGGAAGACCGGCGCCAGCTTCATCCGTGCAGCCCCCGCGCGTCGAGGCGCAGCACCCGGTCGGCCGTCGCCGCGGCTTCCAGCGAGTGGGTGACCAGAATCCCGATCGCCCCCGCGCCGCGGATTCGCTCGCCCAGCAGCGCCAGCACCCGCGCCCCGTTGGCCGGGTCGAGGTTGCCGGTAGGCTCGTCGGCCAGCACCAGGCGCGGGCCGTGCACCAGCGCGCGGGCAATCGCCACCCGCTGCATCTCGCCGCCCGATAGCTCCCGCGGCCAGCTGCCGGCCCGCTCGCCCAGGCCCACCGCCTCCAGCAGGGCGCGTGCCGGCATCTCGGCGGCGGCGTTGTCGACGCCCTGCAGCCACAGGGGCAGCGCCACGTTCTGCAGCACCGTGAGGTGGGGCAACACATGGAAGGCCTGGAACACGAAGCCCAGCCGGTCGCGCCGCAGCCGGGTCAGGCCGTCCTCGTCGAGCGCGGCGTAGTCGCAGCCATCCAGCAGCACCCGCCCCGCATCGGGCCGGTCCAGCCCGGCGATCAGGTTGAGCAGCGTCGACTTGCCCACTCCCGACTCCCCGACGATCGCCACATACTCCCCCGGCGCCAGCCGCAGGGACACCTCGGCCAGCACCCGGCGGCCGTTGAAGGAACGGGAGAGGGAATCGATTTCCAGCATGGGCAGCGTATACAAATAGGGGCGCCTAGCTTAGCGCAGGCAGGAGCGGCAATCTCCAATCTCATGTGGGGGCGAACTTGTTCGCCCGCGGAGGTGAAATGACGGATTACCCCAATTCCACCGGCTGAGGGCGAGCAAGCTCGCCCCTACACGCGCTCGACGGTTCGTGCCGGAAGGGCAGCCAGCACCGCCTCCACTCCCCGCCCTCCACTCCCGGTATACTCCGCCCCGCCCATGCCCGTCGAACACTACGAGAACTTCCCCGTCGCCTCCTTCCTGCTGCCCGCGCGTCTGCGCGAGCCGGTGGAGGCGATCTACGCCTTTGCCCGCTCCGCCGACGACATCGCCGACGAGGGCAACGAACTGGCGCGGGTGCGCCTCGAGCGGCTCGACGCCTACCGGCGCCATCTGCGCTCGGCCGAGCGCAAGCGGCCCATCGACGACCCCGAGCTCGCCCCCATGTTCGACCGCCTCGGCCGCAACATACGGCGCCACAAGCTGCCGGTGGGCTTGTTCCGCGACCTGCTCGACGCTTTCAGCCAGGACGTGCGCAAGACCCGCTACGCCGACTTCGCCGAGCTCGCCGACTACTGCCGGCGCTCGGCCAACCCGGTGGGGCGGCTGCTGCTGCGCCTCTACAAGGCCGACACGCCGGCCAACCTCGAGCTGTCCGACAAGATCTGCACCGCGCTGCAACTCATCAACTTCTGGCAGGACGTGGAAGTCGACTGGCGCAAGTACCGCATCTACATCCCGCTGGCCGACATGGAGCGCTTCGGCGTCACCGAGGCCGTCATCGCCGCCGGCGAGGTCACCCCGCAGTTTTCGGCGCTGATGGATTTCGAGATCCAGCGCGCCCGCACCATGATGCTGCAGGGCGCCCCGCTGGCCCGCCGCCTGCCCGGCCGCATCGGCTGGGAGCTCCGCCTGGTGGTGCAGGGCGGGCTGACGATTCTCGACAAGATCGAAGGGGTCGGCTACGACGTGTTCACCCGCCGCCCGACCCTCGGCAAAACAGACTGGCTGCGCCTCGTGTGGCGCGCCGCCACCCGGTAGCCCACCATGACCGACCCCCACGCCTACTGCCAGGAGAAAGCCTCCAGCAGCGGCTCCAGCTTTTACTACAGCTTCATGTTCCTGCCGCCCGAGCGGCGCCAGGCGATCACCGCCCTCTACGCCTTCTGCCGCGAAGTCGACGACGTGGTCGACGAATGCCACGACCTGCAGGTCGCCCAGACCAAGCTCGACTGGTGGCGCAACGAGGTGCGCCAGGTGTTCGGCGGCCAGCCGCAGCACCCGGTCGGCCAGGCGCTCAAGGACGTCGTGCAGCGCTTCCCGCTGCCCATGGAGCAGCTGCTCGAGATCATCGACGGCATGCAGATGGACCTCTCCCAGACCCGCTACCTCGACTGGAAGGCCCTCAACCTCTACTGCTACCGGGTGGCCAGCGTGGTCGGCCTGCTGTCGGCCGAGATCTTCGGCTACACCAACCGGCAGACGCTCAAATACGCCCACGACCTCGGCCTCGCCTTCCAGCTCACCAACATCATCCGCGACGTGGGCGAGGACGCCCGCCGCGGCCGCATCTACCTGCCGGTCGACGAGCTGCAGCGCTTCAACGTGCCGGCCCGGCAGATCCTCGACGCCAGGCACTCCGACAACTTCCGCGACTTGATGGCCTTCCAGGCCGCCCGCGCCCGCCAGCTCTACGACCAGGCCTTCGCCCAGCTCCCCGCCGAAGACCGCAAGGCCCAGCGCCCCGGCCTCATCATGGCCGCCATCTACCGCACCCTGCTCGACGAGATCGAGGCCGACGGCTTCCTGGTGCTCGACCGCCGCACCTCCCTCACGCCGCTGCGCAAGATCTGGATCGCCGGGCGCACCTGGTTCAAGGGATGAACCCCACGCCCCAGGTCGCGGTGGTCGGCGGCGGCTACGCCGGCTTCGCCGCCGCCGTCACGCTGGCCCGCGGCGGCGCCCGGGTGACTTTGTTTGAAAGCTCCCGCGTGCTCGGCGGCCGTGCCCGCGTCGTCGAAAAAGACGGCCAGCGCGTCGACAATGGCCAGCACATTTTGCTTGGCGCCTACACCGAAACCCTGCGCATGCTGCGCCTGGTGGGCGTCAAGCCCAGCGTGCTCGAAACCCGCCGGCTGGCGCTGGTCTACCCCGGCGAAGCCTGCGAACTCCGTGCCGCGCCGCTGCCCGCCCCGCTGCACCTGGCCGTCGGCCTCCTGCGCGCCCGCGGCCTCGGCCTCACCGACAAGCTCGCCATGGCGCGGCTGATGCGCCACCTCAAGGCCCGCCGCTTCCGCATCGAGCCCGACCGGCCGGTGTCCGCCCTCCTCGCCGACACCGCGCAAACCGAGCGGCTCAGCCGCCTCATCTGGGAGCCGCTGTGCGTCGCCGCCCTCAACACCCCGGTCGGCGAAGCGTCGGCCCAGGTGTTCGCCAGCGTGCTGCGCGACAGCCTCGCCGCCGGCGAATCGGCGTCGCACCTGCTCATCCCGCGGGTCGACCTGTCCGAGCTCTTCCCGGTGCCCGCCGCCCGCTGGCTCGCCATGCGCGGCCACACGGTGCGCAGCTGCGAACCCATCAAGGCCATCACCCGCGACGGCGACGCGCTGCTGCTCGACGGCGACCCGCGCGGCAACCGCTACGACCACGTCGTCGTCGCCACCGCGCCCTACCACGTGGGCGGGCTGGTCGAAGCCCTGCCGGCGCTGGCCCCGGTCGTCGAGCGCATCGACGCCCTGCGCCACGAACCCATCCTTACCGCCTGGCTCGCCTTCGACGGCCCGCTGCGTTTCCCCGAACCCATGATCGGCCTCGCCGGCGGCTACGGCCAGTGGGCCTTCGACCGCGCCGCCCTCGGCGGGCCCGAAGGCCTCGTCGGCGTCGTCATCAGCGCCAGCGGCCGCCACCAGCAGATCACCCGCGAAGCCCTCGAGATCGCCCTCCTCGAAGAACTCCAGGCCGCCCTCGGCCCCCTGCCCACCCTCAAGTGGTCGCAGCTCATCACCGAAAAACGCGCCACCTTCGCCTGCACCCCCGGCCTCCCCCGCCCCGGCAACGCCACCCCCGACCCCGGCCTGTGGCTGGCCGGCGACTACACCGCCTCCGCCTACCCGGCCACTTTAGAGTCCGCCATCCAGAGCGGCACCACCGCCGCCCGCAGCGTGCTCAAGGCCTGCGGGCTGAAGGAGGTGGGGGTGCTGGGGATCGTGTAGGGGATTTATGGGTGCGGCTTCAGAGGGTGTCGCGAAACTCCTGCCCGAGCGCTTGGGCTACGATTAGGCGTACAGCGATGAGGTTGAGACAGTGATGGGTCAGGACAGGATCAAACGCCGCGTCACACGGATCAAGGTGGGAACCCAGTTA
>JAEUNU010000063.1 GCA_016789125.1 Zoogloea sp.
CAGCCGTGTTCAGAGGCCACCCGGGCGATCTCGGCGGGCGAGGCGGCGTCCATCAGCCGGTCCATGTCGCGGCTTTTGGAGATGTCCCAGTTCTGGCAGAACTTGCAGGCCAGGTTGCAGCCGGCGGTGCCGAACGAGAATACGCTGGAGCCTGGGTAGAAGTGGTTGAGGGGCTTCTTCTCGATGGGGTCGATGCAGAAGCCGGAGCTGCGGCCGTAGGTGGTGAGCACCATCTGGCCGCCGACCATCTGGCGCACGAAGCAGGCGCCACGCTGGCCTTCGTGGAGCCGGCAATCCCGCGGGCAAAGGTCACACTGGATGCGGCCGTCGGCGAGGGCATGCCAGTAACGCGCGGGGTGCTCGGTCATGGCTTTACTCCTGTTGTTCGCCCTCGTGCCACTTCTGCACCTGGTAGCGGGCGATCATCACGTTGGGGCCCCAGAAATCCACCGGCAGCCGGGCCTTCTGCTTGAGGGCGGCCATGAACTGGCGGGGCTCGGGCAGCTGCTCCCACACCTGGGGCAGGAAGGTGGCGCGCTGGCAGCCGTTGAAGAAGATCACGCCGTCACGCCCCGGCACCAGCTGGGCGAGGGCGTCGGCCTCGTCGCGGAACTCGATGAAGTCGGGCTCGGTGAGGAGCGAGACCTCGACCCGCACTTCGGAGAACTCGGCCGGCGACAGCGGCGGGAAGCGCGGGTCGCGCAGCGCCGCCGACACGGCGTTGTCACGCACGTCCTGGCCGAGCGGGCGGTGGGCGTTGAGGCTGCCGATGCAGCCGCGCAGCTCGCCATCACGCGTCAGCGTGACGAAAGTGGCGCCGCGCTCGGCAAGCTGCGGGTGGTCCGGCGCAGCCGGTGCGGGCAGCCCGAGGGCGTCGGCGATGGCCTGGCGGGCCTGGGCGAGCAGCACCTTGCCGAGTTGGGTGTCAGTGGTGGGCATGGTTGGTGTCGTCCGAGAAGGCGATGGAGGCGTAGCCGACCACCCGGCTGCGGTCGCCGGCGGTGTCGCCGGAGTTGCGCAGATCGAGCAGGTGCGGCGTGAGGTGGTGGCGCCGGGCGGCCAGCAGCAGGCCGTTGAGGGCGCCGGCGCCGCAGGCCTGCTCGCCGTCGAGGGTGGCGTCGAGCTGGCGGATCTGGGCGATGGTGGCCTTGTCGCGGAACTGGGCCTGGCGGTAAGGGTGGTAGTGGGAGAGGTCGGAGCTGATGACGATGAGGGTCTCCGGCCCGCCCCACAGGGCTTCGAGCACCGCGGCCACCTGGGCCGGGTCGGCCTCGCCGACGGCGATGGGCAGGATCGTGAAGTGGTCGAGGGTGGATTGCAGGAAGGGCAGCTGCACCTCGATGGCGTGTTCCTCGGCATGGGGGCGGTCATCGACGATCACACCGGGCAGGCTGCTGGCGGCGAGCCAGGCATCCCGGTCGACGGCCACCGCGCCCAGCGGGGTGATGAAGGACTGGGCCGCCGGCACCGCCATCCCGCGCACGTAAACCCGGTGGGTGGGGCACAGGATGAGCACGCGCCGGATGACGTCGCGGCGTTGGGTGAGTTCGGCGTAGGCGCTGGCCGCCACGGCGCCGGAATAGATGTAGCCGGCGTGGGGGACGACTATCGCCTTGGGGGCCGGCACTGCCTCGCCGGGCACCGCGGCGGCGAGGAAGCCGGCGATCTGGGCGTGCAGGCTGTTGGGATCGGCCGGGTAGAACAGCCCGGCTACGGCCGGCAGGCGCTGGGAGGCTTGAGCCATGGTTTCCTTTTCCCAAGGGTGCGAGTGAATGTTTTCATTATAGGGAGGTATTGAGCAACCAGACGATTCCACCGGCCAGGCCCGCCCCCACCGCAAACATGCCCACGATCACCCGCCGCCCCAGCGTGGCACCGCCGAGCAGGAAGGCGAGGAAGGTCTTGAAGCCCAGGTTGGCCAGCATCGCCAGCAAAATGGAGACTGCAGTGGGCAGGCCTTCAAGTTTGTGGAGGTTGTACAGGCGCAGGGAGGACAGGGCGATCGCGTCCACGTCGGTGAGGCCCGAGGCGAAGGCCAGCAGGTACAGCCCGCCGCGCCCGGCGATGTCCGACAGCCAGGCGGCGCACAGCAGCACCACCGCGTAGAGCAGGCCGAAGCCGAGGGCCGCGCGGAGCTCGGTGGGGTTGCGGGTCTGGGGCACCGGCAGCTCGCCCTGGCTGGCCATCTGGCGCCAGTCGAGGCCGATCACCACGGTGCCGATGAGCACCGCCAGCAGGCTGCCCGGCACCAGCAGGTTCACCACCTGCGGCGACAGCGCCCAGGCGATGGCCAGGATGCGCAGCACCATGATGAGGTTGGCGAGCAGGATCACCAGGGTTGCGGTGGAGGCCATCGCCGGGTTCTCGCGGGCGTGTCGGGAAAACACCATCGTGGTGGCTGTGCTCGACACCAGCCCGCCCATCAGGCCCAGCAGCGGCGCGCCGTAGCGGGCCCCGACGAAGCGCAGCGCCGCGTAGCCGGCCAGGCTGACGCCGGAGATCAGCACCACCATCATCCACACCTGGTGCGGGTTGACCGCGTCGTAGGGCCCGAAGCCCCGGTTGGGCAGGATGGGCAGCACGATCAGCGACAGCACCGAGAACTGCAGCACCGAGCGCCAGTCCTGGCTGGTGAGGCGCGAGGCCACGCCGCGCAGCTCCGACTTGAAGTAGAGCAGCATCGTCGAGCCCACCGCGGCCATCACCGCCAGCCGCCCGTAGCCCAGCCACACCATCGCGCCCAGGCAGTAGCAGACGAGGAGGGCGATCACCGAGGTGGTGCCGGGGTCGTTGGGCTCGGGCTGGCGGAAGTTGGCGGCGATGATCATTACCGCCACCAGCACGAAGCCGGCGATCATCAGCGCCGGGGTGGCGAAGTGTTCGCCGAGCAGGCCGGCCAGCGCCCCCAGCAGCCCGGTGAGCCCGAAGGTGCGCACGCCGGCGAGGGCCGCCGGGCGGCGCTCGCGCTCGAGGCCCATCAGGAGACCGATGAGGGTTGCGAGGCCGAGGGCCTCCAGCTGGCGTGGTTCGAAGGGCAGTGAGAACAGCACGGTGCGCACTCCAGCAGTGATCTTGGTGCATTCTGCGGCAGAAAATGCAGCGACATTAAGTAGAATTGCGCGATGCGAACCCATACCAGCCGCTGTTTTGCGATTGTTCCGGCCGCCGGCAGCGGCAGCCGGATGAAAAGCGAACAGCCCAAGCAGTACCTTTCCCTGCTCGGCCAGCCCCTGATCCGCCACACCCTGGCGGCCCTGTGCGCTGCGCCGGTGATCGACCGCGTTTATGTGGTGCTTTCGGTCGGTGACCAGGAGTGGGACAAGCACGACTGGCGTGGGTTCGGCGACCGACTGGTGCCGCTGTTCTGCGGCGGTGCGTCGCGGGCCGACAGCGTGCTCAATGGCCTGCGGGCG
>JAEUNU010000103.1 GCA_016789125.1 Zoogloea sp.
CGGGTCCTCGAAACTGGTCGTGCTCTCGCTGGGCAGTGCCTCGTTGCGATCCGCTGCGCGTGCCAGCTGGCGGCCTCGCTGAAAGAAATCGTCTTCGGTTCCCGTTTGATCGTCAGCCTGCTCATATGCAATCCGCCAGCAAGGTCTTGAGGTCCTTGAGCATCAGGAACAGGTGGTAAGGATCGGTCGGGCTTGGCTCGAAATCCCAGGACTGATACCACTGCCGCGCCGGCTCGTCCTTGGCATGAACGAGCAGGCAACGAATGCCAGCGATGTCAGCCGCCTGTGCCGTGCGCAGCAGCGCATCCTTCAGCAGCGCCATCCCCAGGCCCTTTCCCTGGTGATCACGATCCACCGCGAGCCGGGCCAGGATCATGACCGGCACAGGATGCCTGGCCAAACCTTTGACTGCGCGCGCGGGAGCATCCTCCGGATCGACGCTGCCGACCGCCAGACTATAGAAGCCCACCACCTCGTTGTGCAGGCAGCAAACGTAGGTTTGGGCACTGTTGGCTTTCTGATTGACGAGCGCATAGCGCTGGATGAACTGGTTGAGTGCCGGATGGCCACAGTCGAACGTCTCCACCGCGTCCACAGCCGAGAGCTTGCGGACCGGCTCATACGCTGCACTCACCCCAGAACCCCGGGCTCGCTGAGCAGCTTCTTCAGGCGCGGCTTGGCTTGCACGGGGCGATCCAGCGCTTGCTGGAATGCCTGCCACTGGTCATCGCCCAGCACAAAGTGACGCCGATCTGCCAGTGTCTGGTTGGCGGCGGTCACCCCCGCATCCAGCAGGAACTCGCTGACGTTTTTGTGGCAAGCGCTCGCGGCTTCCTGCAGCAGCTGTTTGACGGCGCTGCTGGCCCGAACATCGATCCGTTCGGTTTTGGAGCGATTCAAGGCGCTCATGGCGACCCCCTTATCTTGGAACTACCCTCATCATAACGTCCGGATGATGTCCCGACAATTCAAGCATGCAGCAATGGGGCGTGGTAGAGACGCTGCTTAGCCACCCGCCTCTTCGGGCCCTTCGTGAAGGCCGCGCGGGAGCTGCGCACCGAACAGGAAACGCTCAAGGGCAAGGACTCGCCGGAGGCGCTGGCGGCCAAGCTGTACACCAATGGGGCGTACGGCAAGATCTGCCAATCTCTGCGCCCGAAGAATGTCTTCGATACCCGCACGGTGACGTCCGTGCGGCTGAAACCCTCGCCGATCACCAACCCGGCGATGGGAGCCTACGTGACAGGCTTCATCCGTGCCATCCTGGCCAAGATCCTGAACCGCATCCCGCGGGAGCACACCGTGCTGTCGGTGACGACCGATGGCTTCCTCTGCGACATTCCCGAAGCAGAGATGGCGGCCTGCCTGACCGGCCCGCTGTGCCGGCGCTTCCAGGCATTGTGCGACGAGATCGTCCCGGACTCGAAGGGCAGCGTTCAACACCTCGCTCACGTTCTGTCCCCCGCCCCCTGTGCGCTGAACGACGTAAATAGGACTTCAGAATATCGCTCAGGCACCGAAAACAATGACACCACCTGTCGTCATCGGCCCTTAACCTTCGCATCAATCTCAACCCCACAACGCATCCAACCACGTCATGAGTCACTCCGGTCATGATCTGCTCGCCTCGAGGCTGGCTGGCATCCTGCTGAAGCTTAATCAGGGCGAGAGCCTCGACCCTGACGCGCTCGCCGAGGAGTTCGGGGTCCATAAGCGCACGATTCAGCGTGACTTGCTCGAACGTCTGAGCTTTCTACCGCTTGAAAAGCTCAATGGCCTGTTTGTCATCGACCCCGCATATTTGGGTCGCCTCACATTTCGCGATATCGAGCGCTTTGCTAGCCTGGCCGGTTTGCGAGGACTGTTTCCGGGGCTGGATACCCAGTTCATTCGCGAGTTGTTCGATAGCCGACTGCATGAAACGCTGGACATCCACGGAGGCAGCTACGAGGACCTGCGACTTCGGATGAATGACTTTCGCGTCCTGCAGCAGGCCATCAGCGAGCACCGCAAAGTGTGCTTCACTTACCAGAAGCCGGAAGGCGAAAAGCGCATCAATGTCGCACCCTACCGGCTCATCAATCATTCCGGCGTCTGGTATCTGGCCGCCGCAGACAATGGTCAGGCCAAAGCCTACGCATTCAGCAAGATCACGGCACTGCGCTGCACGGATGAAATCTACGTCCGCGCACCAGAGCTCGAGGCCATGCTTGATCGCGAAGACAGCATCTGGCTGAACGAGAAGAAGACAGAAGTCATCCTCACCGTCGCACCTGCCGCTGCTATCTATTTCCGGCGCCGCAAGCTGATCGCCCAGCAAGTCATCGAAAAGGAACTTGAAAACGGAGGGCTGATCATCTCCGGCAAGTTCGCCCATCCCAACCAGATCCTTCCCATCGTGCGCTACTGGATTCCCCATGTACGAATCGTCAGTCCGGAAGACTGGCAGAGCACCATGGAGCAAGGCCTACGCGCGTTTCTTGAGTCGTGAGCGCCGCGGAATTAGCTCAATTGAACGCACCGACTCTGGCGACAGCGGCTTCCACGATATTCGCCCGCCCCCTTTCTTGAGAACAGGAATTGAAATGCCGATCAAACCACAAGCCCTGCTCATTCGGTGCCCCAAGTGTGGCTGGCAGACCGTTCACGCCCCTCGCTCCGATGCGCTGATGGAAAAACCTCCAGATTCGTGCCCCGACTGCGGTGGACAACAGCTCGACACTGAGCCGTGCGGCATCGTGAGTGCCGTCATCTCGTCGATCGCATCGAAATTGACGAAAGTTTGAGTCATTCGTCTGCTTCACAGGACAACCGAAACACGGGCACCGAGTGTGTCCACTGGTACCCAGAACGGGGCACCCCAAGCTCCCAGATAACAGTAATAGCCGCAACGAAAGGGAACACAGATGTTCAAGCAACAGGAAATCATTCTGAGCGCCATGCCAGCCCTGCGCGAAATCCTCGGGCGTTATCAATGGAAGTCTTCACCGGAAAACTGGCTGGAACTGGCCGAAGGAGAATCGCGCCAGTTCATCGTCACGCTGCCGCTCGTCGGCGCCTTCAGCGCCGGAAAATCAACTCTCATCAACGCGCTGATTGGCGAAGCCATTTTTTCGACCAACATCGACCCCGAAACCGCCTATCCGGCCGAACTGAGCTATGGCACTACCACCAAGCTGATCGGCCATCTGCCCGACGGCGGCGAAACCAGTCTCAGCTTCGATGACCTGCGCGGCAATCTCTCAAGCCAGCTCCCCAAGGGCAGCTACGTCAGCGCGACGCTTCCTAACCCGCTGCTCGCCCGGCTCTCCCACCTGAGACTTGTGGACATGCCGGGCTGGGATTCCGGCATTGAGGCTCATGCTTCCGCGATTGACGGCTACGCCTCTCGCAGTCTCGCCTACTGCGTCGTCGTCAGTGCCGAGGAGGGCGATCTGCGCGAGAGTCTGCGTCGTGCCCTGCGTGAGCTGGCCGTCAGCGATATGCCGATACTCGCGGTGATCTCCAAGGCCGACAAGAAACCCCACGAGGATGTTGAGGCTGTCGTTGAGCAAGTTCGGCAGGAAATCATTTCCGTGATGGGGCGGCCACCGATTGCCGCAGTGAAGGCCTCGGCCCGCAAGAATCATCTCGACGAATTGATCGCAGCTCTCGAACAACTCGAAGGACAAGCAGAGCGCCTCTTTGCCCGCAAAGTCACCCAGACCGTACTCTCCAAACTCGGCAGCTTTGACGCGCACCTGAACACGCTAATCAACAGTGACGACCTCGACAGCGAGAAGATTCACGCGCAATGCGAGCAACTGAATGCTGACATGGGCCAATTCGCAACGCGCCTTGAAGACGAGACGCAGCAGCTGGAAAGCCGTGTTCAGCCAGTGCTCGGACGCATCATTGATCGTGTCGGCAATGCGTTGCGTGTGGACATCGACGAACTAACGGGCGAAGCCCTCAATCGAGGCGACCTGAGCGGCCGTATTGGCATCACGGTGCGCCTTGCCACACAAGAAGCGATTGACGCTGAGTTCCGTCCAGAAATCGAGCGTTACCTCAACCGCGTCGTGGACGGTCTGCCGGATGATTTTTCGCCCGAGATCCGCTGCAGTTTCGACTACCGCACGAAATCAGGGGATGAAGCCCCCTCACTGGTGCTTACTCCGATTCTGTCTCTGCTGCAGCCGCTCCTGAAACTACATCCTAAGCTCAATGTCATTTCCGCCATCATTGTGGGGGTCGTTGGCTTGCTCGAGGGCTTGTTTGCGAACAAGAAACAACAGGAACTCGACGAAGCCCATCAGCGCGAAGCCGTACAGCGGCAGATTGCCAACACGGTCATTCCCGATACGCTCCAGCAGGTGCGCGCAGCCCTGCAGCCGATGCTGGAACAGCACATCCAATCCGCCAAACAAAAGATCGCCGACACCGTCCGCGCACAACAGGCATCCCACGAAGCAGCGCTCAACGAACTTCAAACCAGGCTGGCCGAAGGCCAGGCAGCCTTCGCAAGCGCCCGCACACAATATCAATCGGACCGCGCGGCGATCGCCCGACTCGTCACCGATCTGGAGAATGCACAATGACGCTCACCGCCACCGAACTGGCCGCCCGCTATGCACTGCTATGCAGGAGCACCCAGGCCGACACTCAGGACGATCCCCGTGGGGCGCACCTCGCCTCCCACCTCTCGGCACTGCGTACCCTGCTCCGGCACGATCTGCGCGCCCTGGGCCGGCAAGGCAGCCCGGACGACTTTGCCGACATCTGCTTCGAGCTGGAACAGGAGCTGGAGCGCTTCCAGGAGTTCTGCGCCTTTCCCCCACTGGCCCAGAAGTTCGTGGTCGCCTTTGGTGGCGGATTCAGCGCCGGCAAGTCCAGCCTCATCAATGCGCTGCTCGGCAAACGCCTGCTCGTTACGGAGGTCGACCCCACGACCTCGCTCCCCACCTACCTGCTGAAGGGCCCGGAAGACGCCATCCACGCACAGAACCTGTTCGGCCATCACGTCGAACTGAGCGATGAGGAGTTCCTCAGCCTCACCCATGACGAGCTCGCCCGCTACGGCAGCAACGTGAGCCGCCTGCTGCGCTCGGCCATCATCAGCCGCCAGGACTTCCCGTGGCAGAACCTGGCGCTGATCGACACCCCGGGCTACACCAAGCACGAGGACCAGCAGCACAGCGAGCGCACCGACGAACACATCGCCCGCACGCAGCTGAACAGCGCCCAGGCCATCGTGTGGGTCATCGACGCCCGCCAGGGCTGCATCACCGAGGACGACATCAAGTTCCTGGCGAGCCTGCGGCCCGAGATTCCCCGCCTGATCGCGCTGAGCCGTGCCGACCAGAAACCCTCCGAGGACATTGCCGACATCCTCAAAGGCATCCGCGCAACGCTCGAAACCCGCAACCTGCCTTTCCTCGACGTGGTGGCCGTCTCGGCACGCAAGAAGGACTGGCCCTTCACGCCCATCCTCGAACAGCTCGCCCGCTGGAACGGTGCCCCCCGCGCGCTCCGCTTCGCCCACAACTTCAAGCACCAGTTCACCCGCTACTCGGGCCATCTTGACGACGAGCGGCGGCAGGCACAGCAGCACCTCAATCGCCTGAACCGGATTCTCGGCCTGAGCGACGAGGAGGCCATTCAGGAAGACGCCCAGGAGTTGAAGAACAAGACCAACGGCCAGCTTCAAACCGCCGAGCGTCTGCAAAGCGAGCTGGGCGCGCTGCGCCATCGCTTCTTCGCGGAACTGAAACTCGTCGGCGACCATGTCGGCATCGCCATGCCCGAACCCTCCGCGCTGGATCTGCTGGACGACGTCGCCGGCTTCAACTTGCTGGATGCCTTGCGCCAGCTGCGGGAGGCCGAGGGCAAACCGGCACCGGACGAACCAGCCTCCCTGCGCGAACTGGGCCAACCCGGCGAAACGCCGAAGATCACCGCCTTCCTGAACGGCGAAACGGATGTTGCGCTGGATTCGCACTTCGCGGCGGATCTCGATATTCATTGCCGCGAAACCTACGCGCGCTTCCTTGCTGCCGTCATCGGCCATGGTCAGGCTGCGCTATCGGAGATGCAGGGTGCCCTGTTCCTGAAGCTGCTGGAAAGCCTTGGACTGCCCGACATTCGTGTAGAACTGCTCGCCCAGGCGCGGGAAATTATCCCTGATGAGCTACAAGATTTTCTGTCCGTGATAGACGAGCACAAATTAAACAGGCACTTCCTTTTCGATTCACTGATATTGTGCCGAAGTGGCGACGCAATCAGTTCGGAGAACATGCGCCTTTTGGCCGAACTGGGTGCCATCCTTGATTTGGAGACAAAGACCGTAGCAGGCTTGTCTGCGCTCGCCGGGCGAGTTTCAGGAATTCATTGCAGGACCGAGCTTCTATCTCCGGAGATAGTGGAGATAAGACCATGGGTTCATTTGATTTTCAAAAATTTCGAAAAATACAAAGAAGTGCAAATCAAAGCATTTAAAGCGCCTTGGCAAGGAATTAAATTCAGGGCTGAATTGATTTCCGAAATACGGGATATGAATTACTCCATAATGGACTGCCACTCTTATGGCAACGAGGGCTTTTTCAGAAAAGGAGCTCTTTTTGCAAAGAGAGTATCTGTAGCATCGGATTTCGATAGACTGAAAAAAAAGATCGAAAGATTTGTAGAGTCCGAGATTAGCCCTACTCTTGACGATTTCAATTCGTTCCTAAGGGAGGTCGGTTGCAAAACCCTAAGCACCAATATCATCTCCAATATTGAGAGCATATCATCGGACAGCGACTACACAGGGGATGATTGGTGTCAGAACATGGAAGAGGCATGCAACGAACTAGATGAATTCATGAATGACATGGACTCTCTGGTTTCCAGCCTATCCGACAAGCTGGCCGAGTCTCTTTCTATTTCATCTGAAATTTACAGATAAGTCGAAGGATTGTCTATGAACGATATCGGTTTGAAACAGACACTGAGACATCTTCACAATGCGCTCTCTGATCATGAGTCACGCTTTTCTAGAGAAATTGAGGCAGTCTATGAACTGGAAAATGACTTTCTGACCGAACTCCAACGTATCGAGGCGGACGAGCAGTGCCTGAGCATCGGCATCATGGGGCAGGTGAAGGCCGGCAAGAGCAGCTTTCTCAACGCGCTGCTGTTCGACGGCCAGCCTGTCCTCCCGGAAGCTGCCACGCCCAAGACGGCCAACCTCACCCGGATTACCTACGGCGAGCAGCCGCAGTTGTCGGTGCACTACTACAGCCCGGAAGAATGGGAGGGTTTCACTCAGGCTGCGGCCAGCGAGGCAGACAGCGTGTCCACCCGGGTCGCCCGCGACCTGCTGCAGATGGTGAAGACACACGGCATCGACGTGGCGGAGGTGCTGGCCCGATGCACGGAGACGTTCCCGGCGACCGGAGTGGCCGACCTGATGGGGCGTCTCAACGACTACGTGGGCGAAAACGGCCGCTATACGGCGCTGGCCAAGTTCACGGAAATCCAGCTACCGCTGCCTGAGCTGCATGGTTTCGAGATCATCGACACGCCGGGCATGAACGATCCGGTGGAGAGCCGCACCCAGAAGACGCGCGAATACATGGCCCGGTGCGACGTGGTGTTCTTCCTGTCGCGCTGCAGCCAGTTTCTGGATCAGTCCGACATGGAGCTTCTCGGCAAGCATTTGCCGGTCAAAGGCATCAAGCGCCTGGTGCTGGTGGCCGGGCAACTGGACGGGGTCATTTCGGACGATGGCTTCGATCGGGCATCCCTTGCCGAAACCGAGAAAAATGTGCGCACCCGTCTTGCCCGCCGCGCCGAAGCAGAGATGGAGCAACAGGCGGCACAGCGCGAACAAGGGGGCAATGGTAAAGTCGCCGCGCTCCTGCGCAGCCTGAAGACCCCGATTCTCGCCAGCACCTATGCCCACGGCTACGCCCATTGGGATGAATCCCGCTGGGGCAAGGGGATGCGCCACATGCACCAGGAGCTGACGGGAATGGCCAAAGACTCCTGGGGTAACTACACGTTCACGCGGGAGGACTGGGAGCGCATCGGCAATTTCGGTGCCCTGACGGCGGCCTACGAGAGTGCGCGGCAGGACAAGCTCCCGCTGCTCCGGGCGCGGCGGGACGATCTCATGCCGCGAACGCGGGAGAATCTGGCCAACGCGCTCGACGAACTGGCTGCCGCCGCCGAACATCGCATGGCCCGGCTCAAGACAGGCGACATCAAGTCCATAGAAGCGAATACCCGCGCCTGCGAAGGCAAGATGGCCGGCATCGCCGATAAACTGCGCGGCATCATAAATTTGGAAGTCGAAAAAGCTCGCAGTACGGCCGGCACGGTCAAGGCCGAATTGCAGAATGGAATTGGCGCCGCCTCGAATCTACAGACGAGAACCGGGACGAAAAAAGAGAAAACCGGGGAATACACGATCAGCACCTCCACTTGGTACAAGCCTTGGACGTGGGGCGACAAGGAGACGATCGAAGAATTCTCCTATGTGACCTATGAATACATTGCCGCGGCGGATGCCGTGGAGCGGCTGGTCAACTATGCCAACGAGAGCGCCGCAAGCCTGTCGCGGACCTTCAACAACATCATCAACATGACCCGCTTGCGCGCCGAGCTCAAGCGCTCACTGATCGACGAACTCACCACCGGAAACCAGGGATTCGACCCCGCAGAATTCCGCCGCACGCTGGAAGGTACGCTCAACGCCCTGAAGCTCCCGACACTCAAGCTCGACATCGGCGACTGCGGGCAACTGATCAGCGACAAATTCTCGGGCAACATCCGCAAGGACAAGAAGATCGCAGCCCTGCGCGAAACCCTTCGTGAATCGCTGGCGTTGGTGCACGGCAAGTTACTGGGCAGCTTCGAAGCGGCGCTGAAGAAGCTCTGCGACGAACTGGAGGCAGGCCGCGACAGCCTGGAACAAAAACTCACGGCGAGCCTGAGGGACGAACTAGCTCAACTCCGCAGCGATTTCACCAACAGGGAAGCGGAGATCAAGGCTTACGAGGACTTAGTCCAAACCTGCCGAAAAGAATTGAAAAATTGGGCTGAAGCTGCCGTTCGGACAGCATCCGTTGATCACATTGGGGCCGATTAAAGGATTAATCAGTCGATGACGCAGGTTTGCGCTGCTGGTGAGAGTGACTCGCCTCTACAGCCGATGAGCGGCCGCCTGTTGGATATGAGCTTCATGGATCTTGACCGAACCCAACCCGCTCCGACCAGACAACAAAAAGGCCACCCCCGCGAGGTTGGCTTTTTTGCTTGCAGATCAACAGCCTGCCGGAATCCGATGTGGAGCGGGCGATGGGAATCGAAAACGTCGAGTGGCTCAGATTAGGTTGCACAGCATTGTTTGCAAGCGGCTGAAAATAAAGCATCTTTCTTGCAGTGCGGTGCCGCATCACGGCCCTCGCCAGGCCCCGCATCTGGATCTGAACTGATCGTGCTCTCGCTGGGCAGCACCTCGCCGCGATCCGCTGCGCGCGCCAGCTGCCGGCCGCGCTGGAAATCGTCTTCGGTTCCCGTTTTGATCGTCAGCGTGCTCATTTGCAATTCTTCAAAATGATCCAATCCTGCTCGAAGGGCTTCCGGGTGACAGCCTGCGCCCTATCCCGTTTCCGGCTTGAACCGTGCGCAGATCAGTGCGTCTCGTCGCCCCTTTTCTGCGATGCCTGGGCGGTTGCGAGCGGAAGAAACAGCGTCAGTGGCGTGTCTGGCAGCATGATGAAACCGTGGTGTCGGTAGAAGGTGGCAGCCGTGTCATCTTTGGCATCGACGATCAGGGCGTAGGCCGCAATCTCCGATCGGATTGCCCGCTCCAGCGCATCGGCCAGCAGCGCGCCGCCCAGGCCCTGCCCAGTGAAGGCTTCATCGACCGCCAGACGCCCCATGCGAACGGCCGGCACGGTGGGGTAACGGGGCAGCTTCTTGCCGATGCCCGGGGGCAGGTCGGCCAGCAGCAGGCTTGCCGACGCGAGGGTGTAGTAGCCGGCGATGCGCTGCTCACCGGTCAGCGCAACGAAACAAGCCGCGACGCGGCGCCGGATGTCCTGGGTGACTTGCTCTCGCAGATAGCGGTCGAGCGCAGCGGAACCACAACGGAATTCGTTGCGCTCCTGGGCCGCATCGAGTGGCACGACGCGGAAGGGGGCGCTGCTCATTCGGCCTGCAGCAGCTTGCGACGGCGCTCAAAGGCACGGTCCAGGGCCGGAGCGGACTGGGGCGGCGACAGCAGCGCCTGAGCAAAGCACTCCTGGTCTGCCAGCGAAAGCCGGACGATCTCAGCCTGCTCGATGGCGCGTTGGGCTGCGTCTTGTACGGCGGCAACCACGAAATCGGTCATGGTTCGCCCCTGCAACTCCGCGGCGCGCTTGAGCATCGCGTGCAGGTCGGTGCTGATTCGGGCTTCAAGCCGGGCGGTGGTGTTGGCTGCGGGCATGGCGTTGTTTCTCCTTTGATAAATTATACGGCAGATTGCCGTACGACTCTTCTGTCTGCGTGATTCCAATCCGCTCCACGACCGTTGCCCAGCTTCCACCTCAGAAATTCTGGCCGGGCATCCCTTTGATGGCACGGAACAGCGCGAACCGCGCGGTGGTGATCAGCTTCACCACGTCCGCCGGGTCCTCGAAACTGGTCGTGCTCTCGCTGGGCAGTGCCTCGTTGCGATCCGCTGCGCGTGCCAGCTGGCGGCCTCGCTGGAAGAAATCGTCTTCGGTTCCCGTTTTGATCGTCAGCTTGCTCATGGGCAATCCCTCAAGCTGATCCAGCTCTGCCCGACGTGCTCTTCGATGTCTTTCAAGCTCACGAAGCCCCCGGTTTACGCCAACCGAAGCAAGGACGACGGCCCAGCCCCGAACAATGCTTAAGACATTAAACCTGTTGAACAGCCAGCACAGAAAATGATAACGTCAACTTAATTAATACGATCCGCCTTTACCCTCAACCCACCCCCAGGAGCCTCACCCATGTCCCAGGATCTCGTCTCCCTCCAGTTCGCCCCCGCCGATCTCGACGCCGTCGACAGCGCCCTCGCGGTGCTCGAAGCCAAGCTCGAGGCCCTCGTCACCCTCACCGCCGCAGAGCGCCGCAAGGCCATCAAGATGGGCGACAAGTCCGAGGTCTTCTGCCGCCAGACCGAGCTGGTGCTGCGCCAGAACCCCGGCATCGTGCCCTCCAATTTCGATCTCGCCGGCCTCCAGGAAGACCTCACCGCCCTCGACGCCCTGCGTCCGCGCCTGCAGCGCCTGCGTGCCCTCACCGATCGGGCCGACGACACCGAGCTGGCCCTCGGCAGCGACATCCTCAGCGCCTCCCTCGACGGCTACGCCCTGGCCAAGGTCGGCGGCAAGGGCACCGCCCTCGACACCCTCAAGGAGGCCATGCAGACCCGCCTCTCCCGCAAGCCGCGCAAGCCCGGCACCCCCGCCGCCTGAACCCTCCCTGCTGCTGGCCGCCCGCGCCCCGCGGACGGCCGCGCGCCTTTACTGGCATCACTTTCGCCCCCCGGCCAGCCCCTTCCAGGCCTGCACCGCCGGATACCCCCCGAGCCCCCCGGATGTGCTCGCGATGAGCTCGACGCTTGTCGCGACGAGCGCCGTGCTCCTCGCGAGCAACTCGGCGCGGGTCGCGAGGAGCGCAATGCCCCTCCCGAGCAGCACAAACGTATCCGCGAGGAGCTCCGAGCTGCTCGGGAGAAGCCCAAAGCCCGTCGCGAGCAGCGCGAAGGTGCTCCCGAGCAGCGCGAACGTCCAGGGGAGGAGC
This sequence comes from Zoogloea sp., assembly GCA_016789125.1. Taxonomy (GTDB): domain Bacteria; phylum Pseudomonadota; class Gammaproteobacteria; order Burkholderiales; family Rhodocyclaceae; genus Zoogloea. The sequence continues at coordinate 11,782 of JAEUNU010000103.1, forward strand.
TCAAGGGTGGTCGCGAGCAGCTCCGGCAAGGAACGGAGCCCCCCGGGCGGGGAGACGGGCAACATCGGGCCAGGCGTGCCAAGATCGGGGAATCGGAGGACGCTCCGGCTTGGGCCGAGCAGATTCGGGCTTTATCATCCCAGGCCGATAGCGGGCAGCTTGACGCCGTTGCCCCCCCGCCGTTGCCCCCATGCCCCACCACCAGGAACCCCGTAGCGCATGTTTGAACAAGCCTTCAAGAATATCGACGACGCCCTCTGGAAAGAGAGCGGCTGCACCACCGAGCTCGACTACACCGAACAGACCTCGTGGCTGCTCTTCCTCAAATACCTGGACGGGCTGGAGCAGGACAAGGCCGCCGAGGCCATGCTGGAAGGCAAGCGCTACACCTACATCCTCGACGCCCCCTACCGTTGGGAAAGCTGGGCCGCCCCCAAGGATGCCGACGGCAAGCTCGACCACAACGCCGCCATGACCGGCGACGATCTAGTGGACTTTGTCGATCGCAAGCTCTTTCCCTACCTGCACGGGTTCAAGCAGCGCGCCACCGGCCCCAACACCATTGAATACAAGATCGGCGAGGTCTTTGGCGAGATCAAGAACAAGATCCGCAGCGGCTACACCCTGCGCGACATCATCGACCACGTTGACGCCCTGCGTTTCCGCTCCCAGGTCGAAAAGCACGAGCTGTCGGCCCTCTACGAAGAGAAGATCAAGCGCATGGGTAACGCCGGGCGCAACGGCGGCGAGTACTACACCCCCCGCCCGCTGATCCGCGCCATGATCCGGGTGGTCGACCCGCAGATCGGCGAGCGCATCTACGACGGAGCCTGTGGCTCGGCCGGTTTTCTGTGCGAAGCCCACGACTATCTCGCCGCCAAGCCCAATCTAGGCACCACCGATCTGAAGATCCTTCAGGAGCGCACTTTCTACGGCAAGGAGAAGAAGAGCCTCGCCTACGTGATTGCGATCATGAACATGATCCTGCACGGCATCGAGGCGCCCAACATCGTGCATACCAACACCCTGGCCGAGAACCTCGCCGACATCCAGGACAAGGACCGGATGGACGTGATCCTCGCCAACCCGCCCTTCGGCGGCAAGGAACGCGCCGAGGTGCAGCAGAACTTCCCCATCCGCACCGGCGAAACCGCCTTCCTGTTCCTGCAGCACTTCATCAAGATGCTCAAGGCCGGCGGCCGCGCCGCCATCGTCATCAAGAACACCTTTCTGTCGAACACCGACAACGCCTCGGTGAGCCTGCGCAAGCTGCTGCTGCAAAGCTGCAACCTCCACACCATCCTCGACTGCCCCGGCGGCACCTTCCAGGGCGCCGGCGTAAAAACGGTGGTGCTGTTCTTCGACAAGGGCGCCCCCACGCGCCAGGTCTGGTACTACCGGCTCGACCCCGGCCGCAACATGGGCAAGACCAATCCGCTCAACGACGCCGACCTCGCCGAGTTCGTCGAACTGCAGAAATCCTTCGCCGACTCGGAAAAGAGCTGGAGCGTGGATGTCGCGGCAATCGATGCTGCTTCCCATGACTTGTCGGTGAAGAACCCCAAGGGCGGCGAGGAGGTTGTCCACCGTAGCCCGCAGGAAATCATGGACGAGATCGCCGCGCTGGACGCAGAGAGCGCGGAGGTGTTGGGGAAGATTCGGGGGTTGCTGTGAAGGCGGGGTGGGAGTTAAAGAAATTCGGCGAAGTTCTAGAAATCCGCAACGGAAAGAATCAACGAGAAGTTGAGTCGGAAGACGGGGCGTATCCAATCTTTGGCAGTGCAGGCAACGTCATGGGGTATGCGTCGGCGTACATTTGCGAGGCCGGCGCGACAATCATTGGGCGGAAAGGAAATATCAATACGCCTGTGTATTCGGAAACCAGATTCTGGAATGTTGACACCGCATTTGGTCTGGTTGCCAAGTCATCTCTTGACTGCAAATTTCTCTATTATTTCTGTCTGTCTTTTGATTTCGGTGCGCTTAATCGCGGCACAACCATACCGAGCTTGGTGAAGTCTGAGTTGCTCGAAATCTCGATGCCTCTGCCGCCACTTCCCGAGCAGCAACGCATCGTCGCTATCCTCGACGAAGCCTTCTACGGCATCGCCACCGCCAAAGCCAACGCCGAAAAGAACCTCCAGAACGCACGCGCCTTGTTTGAAAGCCACCTGCAGGCGGTTTTCACACAGCGGGGGGAGGGGTGGGTGAAAACTACGGTTGGAGACCAACTTACGCTTCAACGCGGCTTCGATATCACGAAAAGTGAGCAGCGAGAGGGTGATGTTCCGGTTGTGTCGAGTGGCGGCATAAAGAGCTTTCACGATACCCCAATGGTAAAAGCGCCTGGTGTTGTGATAGGGCGAAAGGGAACGCTTGGCAAGTGCTTTTATCTTGACCAAGATTACTGGCCGCACGACACGACATTGTGGGTAAAAAATTTCAAGGGCAACGAACCGCGATTTATCTATTACTTGCTGCTGGGGTTGGATGTGAAGCATCTCGATTCAGGTTCGGCCAATCCTGCCCTGAATAGAAACCAGGTTCACCCGATCGAGATTTCGTGGCCACCGGTATCGAAACAAAAGGTGTTGATCCACCAGTTTGATGCGTTATCAGAAGAAACCCAACGCCTCGAATCCCTCTACCAGCGCAAGCTCGCCGCCCTCGACGAACTGAAGCAATCCCTGCTGCACCAGGCCTTCTCCGGCCAGCTCTGACGAGACCCGCCATGTCCTCCCAACGCTATTCCGTCACCCCCCACCCCATCGAAACGATCCTTACCTGGGTCAAGTCGGGCGAGATCGCCATCCCGGAAATCCAGCGCCCCTTCGTGTGGGAGGCCACCAAGGTGCGCAACCTGCTGGACTCGCTCTACCAGGGCTATCCCGTGGGCTACCTGATCGCCTGGCGCAACCACACGGTCAAGCTCAAGGACGGCACCACCTCGGCCGGCAAGCGCATCCTGATCGACGGCCAGCAGCGGGTGACGGCGCTGATGGCGTCCCTGCTGGGCATCGAGGTGCTGAACGACGATTACGAGACGGTACAGATCCGCATCGCCTTCAACCCGCAGGAACAAAGCTTCGAGGTGTCGAATCCGGCGATCCGCAAGAACCCCGCCTGGCTGCCGGATGTGGCCAAGGTGTTCGACCCGGCGGCGAGCGTGTTCCAGCTAGTCAGTGACTATTGCGCGGCCAATGACGGCACCTCGCAGAACGAGGTGTTCAAGGTGATCGAGAAGCTGCGCGGCATCGTGCACAACCATGTGGGCATCATCGAGCTGTCGGAGAACCTCGACATCGAGACGGTGACGGAAATCTTCATCCGCGTGAATTCGGCCGGCTCGCCGCTCTCGCAAGCGGATTTCGCGATGTCGAAGATTGCGGTCAACGAGTCCTACGGCGGCAACACCTTGCGCAAGGCCATCGACTACTTCTGCCATCTGGCGGTGGCGCCCGACTTCCTCAGCAAGATCAAGAAGGGCGACAAGGCTTTTGTCGAGTCGGAGTTCTTCGAGAAGATGAAGTGGATCGCCGATGTGAACGATGACATCTACGATCCGAGCTACACCGACATGCTGCGGGTGGCGTTCACGTCGGAATTCGGGCGCGGCAAGTTGCAGGATCTGGTGGCCCTGCTGTCGGGCCGCAACTTCGAGACCAAGCAGTACGAAGATGAGATTGCCGAGGATTCTTTCAGAAAGCTGAAGAACGGCATCCTGGCCTTCATCAACAAGACCCACTTCGACCGCATCACGATGATCCTGCGCTCGGCGGGCTTCATCACCAGCAAGCTCATCAACAGCCAGAACGCGGTCAATTTTGCCTACATCCTGTATCTGCGCGGCCGTGCCGAGGGTGTTCCGGCTGCCGATCTGGAGCGGGCGGTGCGCCGCTGGTATGCGATGTCGGTGCTGCGGGGGCGGTATAGCGGTTCGCCGGAATCGACCTTCGATTTCGACATCCGCCAGATCAGCAGCAGGGGGGTGTTGGGCTACGTGGATTCGGTGGTGCCGAATGAACTGCCGGACAGTTTCTGGACGGGGATGCTGCCGCAATTCATGGACACCTCGTCGATCAGCAGCCCGTACTTCCTGTGCTATCAGGCGGCGCAGGCCAAGCTCGGCGACAAGGGTTTCCTGTCCCGCGACATCACCGTGACCGATCTGCTGCTGAACCGCGCCGACGTGCATCACGTCTATCCGCGCCAGTATCTGAAAGACCTGAAACTCAGCAAGGGCACCTACAATCAGATTGCCAACTACGTGGTGGCCCAGAGCGAGATCAACATTGCGATTGGCGCCAGGGCGCCGTCCGACTACTTCAAGGAACTGGCCGAGCAGTGCAGCGGTGGGGCGAAGAGGTACGGCGGGATCACCGACAAGGCAGAAATGGCCGCCAACCTGCAGACGAACTGCATCCCCGCCGCGATGCTGGATGGAGAGATCAAGGATTTCGGCGAGTTTCTGGAAGAACGCCGCAAGCTGATGGCGCTGAAGATCAAGGCGTGGTTTGAGGTACTGTAATGAACGAACCCAAACACCACGCCGATCAACCACAAAACCGGAGTAGCAGCATGATCCGCCTTCGAATCAAGAACTTTGGCCCCATCGGCCCCGGCTTGTCTGAAAACGATGGGTGGATCGATTTCAAGCGGGTCACGGTCTTCATCGGCAATCAGGGCTCCGGCAAGAGTACGGTCGCCAAGCTGTTTTCCACCTTGTCGTGGATCGAGAAGGCGCTGGTGCGCGGGGACTATGAGAAAAAGTGGTTTGAACGAAAAGGGCGCCTGAAAAGCCAGTTTCTGAGCTATCACCGTCTGGAAAATTATCTGGAGACGAGTGGTCGCGGCGGTGCCGAGATCGAGTACGAAGGGGACGCCTGCGGCATCCGGTATGCGGGGGGGCTGCTTGAAATCGAGGCGAAGGACTACTCGCGCTACGCCTTGCCTCAGGTGATGTATGTGCCCGCGGAGCGCAATTTCATCGCGTATGTGCGAAGCCCCAGGGAGCTAAAGCTCTCGTCGGAATCGTTGAAGGAGTTTCTGACCGCGTTTGATGAGGCCAAAGACAGCCTTCGCGGTTCGCTGAAGCTGCCGATCAACGACAGCGAAGTCGAGTACGACCGGCTTAACGACGTCCTCAACCTGAAGGGGCCGGGGCACAGGCTGAGGCTGACGGACGCATCCAGCGGTTTCCAGTCGTTTGTCCCGCTGTATCTGGTGAGCCTGTACCTCGCCAATCGTGTTCAGGAAGGCAGCGGGCAGTCGCAACAGCGCATGAGCGCAGAGGAAACAGAGCGATTCAAAAAAGTCGCGGCGAGTATTCTGGCGAATGAATCCCTGACGGTTGAGCAAGTACGCACGGCGATTTCGGTGCTCTCCGCCCGGTTCACCAAAAAAGCGTTCATCAACATCGTTGAGGAGCCCGAGCAGAACCTGTTTCCGTCGTCGCAGTGGGACATTCTCAAGAGCCTGTTGAGTTTCAACAGTCAGGGCGAACATAACCGGCTGGTGCTGACCACGCACAGCCCGTACATCGTCAATTACCTTAGCCTTGCGATTCAGGGCAAGCACCTTCAGAAGCGGCTCATTGAATGTCAGCGCCAGGATTTGCTGCCCAGGCTTTACGAGATCGTTCCCGAGCGGGCCTTGCTGCTGGCAGAGGAGGTGGCGATCTACCAGTGCAATGAGCGGGATGGCAGCATTGCGGCGTTGCCCCGCTTCGAGGGCATTCCCTCGGATCGGAACCTGCTGAATGAAGGGCTACGTAAGGGGAATGCGCTTTTCGACCAGTTGCTGGAACTCGAAGAGGCGATCTGAGGATGGATTTCTTCAAGCCAGACTGCCAGAGCGGCCCCTTCAATCAGGCGCAATTCGGGCTGTGCGACGACCAGAACGCAACCCGCGCCTACGTGGATACGGCGACCCCGGAGAAATGGGTGGCGACCGTCGACAATCCATCCCGGCGGGCTGTCACCTTCACGGCCATCGACAAGTGCGTGATCCAGGATGGGGATGAGCCGGAGAGGGGGCGCTGTGACTGCATGCTGACGACGGATGATCTGCTGTATCTGGTGGAGCTGAAGGACGAAAAGAGAAACTGGATGCCGCATGCCCTGGAGCAACTGGAATCAACCATCAGGTTCCTGCGGGATCATCATGATCTGACGGGCTTTCGCCACAAGAAGGCGTTTGCCTGCAACAAGCGACACAAGGCGTTTGCGACGATCGATAACGAGCTTCAACGTCGCTTTTTTCGGGACTATGGTTTCCGGCTTGATGTGCAGGCGACCGTCTTGTTGGTGTCGTCCTGAAGCGTCTGGTTTCTTGATCGGTGCTTGATTCAACGTGGGGCGCAGCAACCTCCTCCTGACTAAGGCCCATTAAAACAGATGGTTGCATCAAGCTGTATGCGCTTGAATTTCTTGATCGGATTTTGATCGAGAGGGAGTGGGGAAAACAGAGATCCGTATGAACGAAGCCGAAACCCGTGCCGAACTGATCGACCCCCTGCTGGCGGCAGCCGGCTGGGGCGTGCTGGAAGGCAGCCGCATCCGCCGCGAGTACCCGATCACACTGGGGCGGCTTGAAGGTGCGGGCCGGCGCGGCAAGGCCTTGTCGGCGGACTACGTGCTGGAATACCGCAACACCAAGCTCGCCGTGGTCGAGGCCAAGTCGGCCGACCGGGCGCCGACCGAGGGCGTGGGGCAGGCCAAGGATTACGCGGGCAGGCTGGCGATCCGCTTCACCTACGCGACCAACGGCAAGGGCGTCTACGGCATCGACATGCAGACCGGGGCGGAGGGCGAGCTGCCGGCCTTTCCCGGCCCGGAGGCGCTGTGGCGAGCCACCTTCGCGTCGGAGAGCGCCTGGCGTGACCGCTTCACGGCCGTGCCCTTCGAGGACCGGGGCGGCTACTTTCAGGGCCGCTACTATCAGGACATCGCCATCGAGCGCGTGCTGGCGGCGCTGGCCGAGGGGCGCGAGCGCATCCTGCTGACCCTGGCCACCGGCACGGGCAAGACCTTCATCGCCTTTCAGCTGGCGTGGAAGCTGTTTTACAGCCGCTGGAACCTGGGCGACTGGAAGCAGACCGGCGAGCCGACGCGGCGCCCGCGCATCCTGTTTCTGGCCGACCGGAATACGCTGGCCGATCAGGCTTTCAATGCCTTCTCGGCTTTTCCGGACGATGCGCTGGTGCGCATTGCGCCCGACGACATCCGGAAGAAGGGCAAGGTGCCGAAGAACGGCTCAATCTTCTTCACGATCTTCCAGACCTTCATGAGCGGCCCGCCGAAGAATGGTCACCCGTCGCCCTACTTTGGCGAATACCCGCCGGATTTCTTCGACTTCATCGTCATCGACGAATGCCACCGGGGCGGCGCCAACGACGAGAGCACCTGGCGCGGCATCCTCGACTACTTTGCGCCGGCCGTGCAGCTGGGCCTCACGGCCACCCCGAAGCGGCAGGAGAACGCCGACACCTACGCCTACTTTGGCGAGCCGGTCTTCATCTATTCGCTCAAGGACGGCATCAACGACGGCTTCCTGACGCCCTTCCGCGTGAAGCAGATCGCGACGACCCTGGACGATTACGTCTTCACGCCGGACGACACGCTGGTGGAAGGGGAGATCGAGGCCGGCAAGCGCTATGAGGAGGCGGATTTCAACCGCAGCATCGAGATCGTTGCCCGCGAGAAGAAGCGCGTGGAAATCTTCATGGCCGACATCGACCAGAGGGAAAAGACGCTCGTCTTCTGCGCCACCCAGGCCCACGCGCTGCTGGTGCGGGACCTGATCAATCAGGTCAAGAAGAGCCGCGATCCCAACTACTGCCAGCGGGTGACGGCCGAGGACGGCAAGCTGGGCGACGAGGCGCTGCGCGCCTTTCAGGACAACGAGAAGAGCATCCCGACCATCCTGACCACCTCGCAGAAGCTGTCGACGGGCGTGGATGCGCGCAACGTGCGCAACATCGTGCTGATGCGCCCGGTCAATTCGCTGATCGAGTTCAAGCAGATCATCGGGCGTGGCACCCGGCTCTACGACGGCAAGGACTACTTCACGATCTACGATTTCGTGAAGGCGCACCACCACTTCAGCGATCCGGAATGGGACGGCGAGCCCCTGCCGCCTGAAGGGGGGGAGGTCTGCAACGTATGTCAGCGCACCCCTTGCGTGTGCGCCAAGGAGCCGCCACCGCCTTGCTACATCTGTGGCAACCAGCCGTGCAGCTGCCCTGAGACGCCGTGCCCCGGATGCGGCAACCGGCCCTGCACCTGCAAGAAGAAGCCAAAGGCGAAGGTTGAGCTGTCTGACCGCAAGGTGCGCCAGATCCGGCACATGAGCGTCACGACGTTCTGGCACCCGGACGGCACGCCGATGTCGGCCGCGCAGTTCATGGAGGCTATGTTTGGCAAGTTGCCAGACTTTTTCCACGACGAAGACGAGCTGAGGGCCATCTGGAGCGCACCGGATACCCGCCGCAAGCTGTTAGATGGCCTGGCTGAAAAAGGCTTCGGCAAGGAGCAGCTCGCGGAGATGCAGGTCATCATCGATGCGGAAAGCAGTGATCTGTTCGATGTGCTGGCTTTTGTCGCCTACGCTGAAGCCCCGTTGACCCGCGAGGAGCGCGCCGAACGGGCCAAGGCCGTGATCGGCACCCGGTTCAACGACAAGCAGCAAGCCTTTCTCACCTTTGTGCTGGCGCACTACGTGAGCGTGGGCGTGGAAGAGCTGGACGAAGCCAAGCTTGGGCCGCTGCTCAAGCTCAAGTACAACAACGCCATCGCAGATGCAATCGCCGACCTGGGCTCGCCCGATACGGTGAGGAAAGCGTTTGTCGACTTCCAGCAGTATCTCTATCAGGGGTAGGCGGTTTTGGAACGTGCTGGATTCGGCTTGATTCTGCTATGACCAGACATCGACCAGACAGCAAAAAGGCCAACCCCGCGAGGTTGGCCTTTTTGCTTGCAGATCAACGATCTGCCGGAATCCGATGTGGAGCGGGCGATGGGAATCGAACCCACGGCATCAGCTTGGGAAGCTGAGGTATTACCATTATACGACGCCCGCTCTGGGAGCCGCGATTGTACGCAGAGCGGAGGCGGAGGGCAACCGGGAGGCGTGGTAAACTCGCGGCCCACGTGTTTTTTGCTGGCGGTGCCATGTCTTCTGCTGCGACATCTTCCGCGTCGGTCTCGCTGACGATCAACGGTGAAGCCCGGGCGCTCGCTGCGCCGGCCACGGTGGCTTCGCTGCTCGAAGCCATGAACCTCACCGGCAAGCGGGTGGCCGTCGAGCGCAACGGCGACATCGTGCCGCGCGGCCTGCATGCGGCCACGGCGCTGGCCGACGGCGACCGCCTCGAGATCGTCGTCGCGGTCGGCGGCGGCTGACGGCCGGCTTCACTCCCCGAACCAACCCTCACATTTACAGGCGCTTCGATGGACGATTTGCTGACGATTGCAGGCAAGAGCTATTCCTCCCGGCTGCTGGTGGGCACCGGCAAGTACAAGGATTTCGCCGAGACCCGGGCGGCCATCGACGCCAGCGGCGCCGAGATCGTGACGGTGGCGATCCGCCGCACCAACATCGGCCAGGACCCGAACGCCCCCAGCCTGCTCGACGCGCTGCCGCCGTCGCGCTTCACCTACCTGCCCAACACCGCCGGCTGCTACACCGCCGACGACGCGGTGCGCACCCTGCGCCTCGCCCGCGAGCTGCTCGACGACCACCGGCTGGTGAAGCTCGAGGTGCTGGGCGACCCGCACACCCTCTTCCCCAACATGCCCGAGACGCTGAAGGCGGCGGCGGTGCTGGTGAAGGAAGGCTTCGAGGTGATGGTGTACTGCGCCGACGACCCGATCCAGGCCAAAATGCTCGAAGACATCGGCTGCGTCGCGGTGATGCCGCTGGCGTCCCTGATCGGCTCGGGCATGGGCATCCTCAACCCCTGGAACGTGCAGCTGGTGCGCGACGCGGTGAAGGTGCCGGTGCTGGTGGATGCCGGCGTGGGCACCGCATCCGACGCCGCCATCGCGATGGAGCTGGGCTGCGACGGGGTGCTGATGAACACCGCCATCGCGCTGGCCAAAGACCCGGTGAAGATGGCCGGCGCCATGAAGAAGGGCGTCGAAGCCGGCCGCGAGGCCTGGCTGGCCGGCCGGATGCCCAAGAAGTTCTACACCGCCAGCCCGAGCTCGCCGACCACCGGACTGATCGGCAGCTGAGCGGGGCGACGGCGGTGCCTGCAGGGGCGACTGTAGGTGCGAGCTTGCTCGCACTCAGGTGGTAAAACCGGGGGCGCTCCCTTATTCAATCTCCGTGGGCGAGCAAGCTCGCCCCTACAGCACACCCAGCAGCCATCCATCTTCCACGGCGCGCGATGCGCCGTTATCGTTTTACGGATTTCCCATGATTGACGAACAACAGCCCGCCGCCCCCGACGAGCAGCCCGCCAGCGGCCGCCTCACCTCCCAGTCGATCCGCAGCTTCGTGCTGCGCCAGGGCCGCATGTCGGACGCGCAGCACCGCTTTCTGGACGAGATGATGCCCAAGGTGGGCGTGGCCTACCGCCCCGAGCCGGTCGACCTCAACGCCGTCTTCGGCCGCCAGGCGCCGCACATCGTCGAGATCGGCTTCGGCATGGGCCAATCCACCGCGGTGATCGCCCAGGCCCGGCCGGATGAAGACTTCCTCGGCATCGAGGTGCACGCGCCCGGCGTCGGCAGCCTGTGCAAGCTGATCGACGAAGGCGGCATCACCAACCTGCGCATCGTCCAGCACGACGCCGTCGAGGTGCTGCGCGACATGATCCCCGAGGGCTCGCTGGCCGGCGTGCACATCTACTTCCCCGACCCCTGGCCCAAGAAGCGCCACCACAAGCGTCGGCTGGTGCAGGGGCCCTTCGTCAAGCTGATCGCCTCGCGCCTGGCCCCCGGCGGCTACCTTCACTGCGCCACCGACTGGGAGGAATACGCCCAGCAGATGCTCGAAGTGCTGTCGGCCGAGCCGCTGCTGGCCAACAGCGCCGACGGCTACGCTCCCAAGCCCGACTACCGCCCCCTCACCAAGTTCGAAAACCGCGGCATCAAGCTCGGCCACGGGGTGTGGGACCTGGTCTTCAAGCGCGTCTGAGGCGCCGGCGATGGCACTCAAACGCCTCCCCGCCGGGGCCTGGCTGCTGGGCGTGCCGGGCCTCATGTGCCTCGCCGCCGGGGCGCTGCTGCTGGCCGGCTTTGGTGCCGACCTGCACCCGCTCTTGCAGGAATCCGGCGCCGGGCTGGTGATGATCGTCTCGGGCGTCGCGCTGGTGGGCAGCGCGGCCTTCCCTCTGGTGCTGGCCGAGCTGGCCGCCAAGGACAAGCCGCAGGGCTGAGCCCCGCGGCTCGCTACCCGGTTAGGCCCTGACGCGGCGAGGGATCCAGCCCCAGGCCACCGCAGCCACCGCCACGCTCCAGCCGCCCACCCCCAGCACCATCGGCAGCGCCGTGCCGTCCATCAGGGCGCCCACCAGGCTGCCCGAGGCAAAGGCGAACAGCATCATCAGGCAGCCCGACAGCGCCGACGCCGCGCCGGCCACCCTGGGGAAAGGCGCAATGGCGCCGCTCTGCCCGCAGGGCTGGTTGATGCCGTGGCCGACATTGAAGATGCAGGCCGGGACCAAAATCGCCCACACGTTGCTCACCCCGGCCAGCGCCAGCCCGGCCATCAGCGTGCCGCCACACAGGCTGAACGCACCTCCCATCCGCAGTGCGTACGCCACCCCGCCACGCAGGATCAGGTAGCGGCACAGCACCGTGCCCTTGATGTAGAAGATCATCATCACCAGCAGCACCACGCCGTAGTAGCGCGGCGCGATGCCCAGGATGCGGATGAAGACGTAGGACGAAGCCGACAGAAAGCAGAACAGCCCGCCAAACGAGCAGGCGCTGAGCAGCGCGAAGGCCCAGAAATCGCCGCTGCCGAGGATGCCGCCGGCCGTGCGCGCCAGCACCCGCGGGCGCAGGGCGTCGGCGTCGCGCAGCGGCAGGGTCTCCTCGAAATAGCGGGCCACCACGAACAGGATGATCGCGCCCAGCACCACCAGCATGAACAGCGTGGCGCGCCAGCCCAGCGCCTCGGCGATCAGCCCGCCGGCGAGGGGCCCCAGGCAGGCGCTGAAGCCCAGGCCGGTGAGGCCCTTGCTCATCGCCCGGGCGCCCTCGGTGGGCGAGAAGTAGTCGCGCACGATGGCGCGGGCGCACACCGTGCCGGCGCCCATGCACGCCCCCTGCAGCGCACGCCACACCACCAGCGCCTCGATGCTGCCGGCCAGGGCGCTGCCGAGCGCCGCCGCCACATAGCCCGCCAGCCCCGCCAGCAGCACCGGGCGCCGCCCGAAACGGTCCGACAGCGGCCCCCACACGAGCTGCGACGCGCCGAAGGCCAGCAGCATCGCGGTGAGGCTGAGCTGGGCGCGGGGCAGCGTGGTGCCCAGGCTGTCGGTGAGGGCGGGCAGCGCCGGCAGGTAGAGGTCTGAGGTGAGCGGCTGCATGCCGAGCAGCAGCGACAGGATCAGGATGACCAGGGGTGGCGTCATGGGCAGGGCAAAAGGGTGAATCCGGGGCCGCGCATGAGGCGCGCCCCATCAAGACAGGCCGGCAGCAGGCCCGGCCTTACTCGTCCAGCAGCAGCTGGCGCAGCTTGTCGGGGATGTTGGAGAGCACCAGGGTGTTGCTCTCCTTGTCGTAGTGCACGCTGCCGCCGCGCAGGCTGCTGCGCTCGAACTCCAGCTTCCAGTCGGCCGCGCTGGCCTTGAAGCGGATCAGCGGGCGCAGCGCGCGCTTGTCGGGCACGAAGCCGGTGGCCAGCTCGAGGGCCTCGTTCTGCAGGGTTTCGGCGAGGCGGGCCGGGGCGTCGGGGAAGATCTGCGCGGCCACCGCCTGCAGGCTGAGGGGGTCACCCCGCTCGCCCATCTCTTCGAGCACCAGGTGGGCGCGCTCCATCAGCTCGTCCCGCTGGGGCGCCTCGAGCTGCTGGGTGTCGGCGAAGTGGCCGATGGTCTCGACGAGCTTCTTGGTCTCCTTGAGGGCGATCACCACGTCGGTGCAGCCCAGGAAGCGCTTGAACCAGCCGGCCACGTCACCGCGGCCCTTGAGGAAGCTGATGTAGCGCTCGGCGCCGGCCTGCCAGGCGCTGATGTCGATGCGCCCGGCCACCTGCAGCCCGGCCATATCGAGGTGCGGGCTGTCGTGGATGCTGAGCCCGTCGCCGATCACCGTGCCCAGGGTCTCCTGCAGCAGGGCCACGTACAGGCAGTCGGCGCCGAACACGGTGGCGCGGGCGAACAGCACGTAGCCGCCCTCCTCCACCTTGTCCTCGTCGATGCGCTGCTGCAGGTGGCCGAGCATCTCACTGGACAGGCCGGCAAAGTCGAGGCTGCCCTCGATGGCGTGGGCGCGCACCCAGTGGGCCATCGGGAAGTTGCCCTCGTCCCGCTCGAAATGCCCGAAGCCCTTGCCCGGCCGCTCGGCCAGGTGACGGCACAGGCGCTCCATGAGGCGCACCGCGGCATCGTCGAGGGGGTTGGCCGCAGCCCGCAGCTCGACCCGCGACGGCCCACCCTCAACGGGGACCAGGCGGTGGATGACGAGGTTGGAGATGGCGTGGGTGGCCTGGCTCATGGTGGTGCGTCCGGAAAATCGAAGGGAGCGATTTTCGCACGGCGGCCGTCAGAATCTCAGCGCCTTGCGCTTGCCCGGCAGCTGCGCCAGCTGGGCCCGGCGCAGCTGGCCGGGCGACAGGGGCTTGCCGGCCGGCGCCGGGCGGGCGGCGGCGAGCTCCGGCGGGATGTTGGCCCCCACGCCCCGCGGGCAGAAACCGGTGGTGGCGCAGGTGCAATTGACGCAGGGTTTGCGTTTATGGGTCATCGGGTTCACTTCAGGGCTTGGCCCCGGCCTTGGGCGCGCGGGGCATGACAATTCGCCAGTCGGCATTCTTCCAGCGCGGGAAGACGCGGATGTAATCCTGCTCACCCGCCTTCAGCCGGGCCAGCTCGGCCGCATAGGCGGGCCACTCCGGGTCGTAGTATTTGCGGGTCGAGACATAGGCCGGCAGCTTGACCGCCACCATGAGCAGCAACAGGGCCATCGCGAGGCGCCGGCCTTTGCGGGGTGCCACGTCGAGCTCGCGGAGGAGGATCAGCACCAGGACCATCGCCACCGGGTAGGCATAGCGCGGCCCCCCGCCCATGCCGATGGAGAGCGCCGTAAACACCGCAGCAAGATAGACCGCAAGCAGGAGCAGGCGCCGCACCTGCCCGCCTTGCCGCACGGCCGCCCACCAGAAGAGCAGCAGCGCCACACCGGCCGCGCCCTGCACCACTTCCTTGATCCAGCCGCCGCTCCACTGGGCATTGACCGGAAAGACCATCACGTAGCCGAAGCCACGGGGGAAGTTGCCGAGATTGGCGAGCGAGAAACGGTTGGCGCCCGGGTCGCCCCCCGGATCGGCCAGATGCGCCACCCCCTGGAGCACCAGGCCGGCGAGCAGGATCACGCACCACAGCCAGGCCTTCGCCCCCCGGTGCCGCGCCCGCCAGGCCTGCAGCGCGAAGAACGGCAGCAGGACCGTCGCCGTGACCCCGGTGAGCACGGCCACCAGCAGCATTGCCGAGGCATACAACACGCGCCAGCCCCGCAGCTCGGCCTGGTCGCAAAGCAGCAGATAAACCCCGAACAGGCCCAGGTAGAACTGGGAGGTGATGCTGTTGAGCCAGATTTCCCCCGGGCTGAGGATCAGCGCAAAGAACAGCAGCGCGTAGGGTTTCCAGGGCTCGCGCCACAGATGGCCAGGCAGCACGAAAGGCGCTGCCAGGCAGGCCGCCATCATCAGCGCCGCGACCCCGGTGGTGACGTAGGGCAGATACTCGAGCCCGCCAAGGCCCATGCCCAGCTGCACGGCCAGCGTGGGCACCAGGGAGTAATACCCCAGATGCGGCTTGAACAACGCAGCCAGGGCACCACCGGCGTCCAGCCAGGCCTGGGCGTAGATGCCGCCCTCTTCGGCCCACACCCGCGGCGCTAGCAGATAGGCCGGCTCGCGCAGGACGACCAGGGCAATGAACAACAATCCGGCCACCCACCAGCGGGTGGTGGGTGGGGCATGGGATGGGAATGAACGGTTTGGAGTCATCTGTCAGGCAAACAGCACCAGCGCCCACACGGCCGCGGCATTGACCAGGGCGACGAAGACCGCCGCGCTGCCGATGTCCTTGGCACGCTTGGCCAGGTGATGCTGGTCGAGGGAGATCCGGTCGACGGCGGCTTCGAGGCCGGAGTTGATGAGTTCGACGACGATCACCAGCAGCACGCTGCCGATCATCAGCGCCTTGCCGGAGCCGCTGGCTGGCAGCCACAGGGCCAGCGGGATCAGCAGCGCGGCGAGGCGCAGCTCCTGGCGGAAGGCGTCTTCGTTGCGGTAGGCGGCAGCAAGGCCGGCCATCGAGTAAAAGAAGGCGTTGCGCAGGCGGGTCAGGCCGGTCTTGCCTTTGAAGGGGCTCTCGTTCATGGGCGCGCAGCCTGGGCCCTTCAAATGACAGGGATGTGATCGAGGCCGGCCAGGAACTCGCACACCAGCGCGGCAAAGGTGGCGGGCTCCTCGAAGGGGGCCAGGTGGCCGGCGTCGATCTCGCGGTACACCCCGGCCGGCAGGCGCTCGGCCATGCGGCGCACCACCTGGGGCGTGGACACCTTGTCGTGGGTGCCGGCGATCACCAGGGCCGGCACCGCGATGCGCGCCAGCGCCGAGCGCTGATCGAAGCCGACCACGGCGCGCAGGGCGCGGCGGTAGCTGTCGGGCGGGATCTGCTCCATCAGGTTGACG
Organism: Zoogloea sp.; assembly: GCA_016789125.1. Lineage (GTDB taxonomy): Bacteria > Pseudomonadota > Gammaproteobacteria > Burkholderiales > Rhodocyclaceae > Zoogloea. Next base: position 27,652 of record JAEUNU010000103.1, read on the forward strand.
GCGTCGTGCACCAGTTCGGCCTCGCCGCCGGGGCCGACCATGCCGGGGATCAGGTCGATGGCCAGCTCGCGCATGCTGGCCCCCTCGTCGAGCGGGCCGAGGCGTTTGGCCAGGAAGGCCTGCTGCAGCGGCCCTGCGCTGGCGCCGAAGGCCGGCGTGCAGCAGGCCAGCACCAGGCCGGCAACGCGCTCCGGGTGCTCGGCGGCGGTCTGCAGCGCCACCATGCCGCCCATGCTGTGGCCGACCAGCACCGCCCGCTCGAGGCCGGCCGCGTCGAGCAGCTCGGCCAGCGCGTCGGCGTAGGCGCCCATGCCTTCGGGCGTATCGGGCTCGAAGGGCTCGCTGGCGCCGTAGCCGGGCATGTCCCAGGCCAGGGTCCGCCAGCCGGGCAGCGCCAGCCGGGGCATGAGCTCGAGCGCGCCGGCCGCGCCGCCGCTGACCCCATGCAGGAAGACCAGCCCGCGCCCGCCCTCGCCGTTCTCGATCCAGTTGGGCGTGATCATGGCCTGTGCCTCCGCCTGGCGGTTGAAATCAATCTGCCAGCCGGCGGTAGGCCCCGCCCTGGAAGAGCAGCGGACGCTTGGCGGCGTCGCGCTCGAAGGCCAGCACCTCGCCGATGAAGACCACGTGGTCACCCCCCGGATGACGGGCAAACTGGCGGCACTGGAAGCTGGCACAGCAGCCGGGCAGGAGCGGCACGCCGCCCTCGCCCTCGGTGAAGGCGATGCCCGCGAACTTGTCTTCGCCGCGGCTGGCGAAGCGCTGGGAGATGTCCTGCTGGTCGTCGGCGAGCACGTTGATCGCGTACACTGCGGCGCTCTCGAAGATCGGCACGCTCGGCAGGTGGGCGGACAGGCTCCACACCACCAGTGGCGGCGTCAGCGAGACCGAGTTGAAGGAGCTCACCGTGAGGCCGACGGGCTCGCCGCCCGGGCCGCGGGCGGTGATCACCGTCACGCCGGTGGGGAACATGCCCAGCGTGTCGCGAAAAGCCCGCGCCGCCGGGTCGTTTTTGGAAACAGTCATGATGGGTGCAACGCGCCCGGCCGCAATGAAGGGCCGGGCATCTTGTTTGGGGCCGCAAATTATCGCCGCCCCGCCGCCCAGCGTCGAGAGGAAGCCGCTTTGAGCCCTGCCGTGCCCCGTTTTGCCGCCACCCTGATCGAATGGCAGCGCCACCACGGCCGCCACGACCTGCCCTGGCAGACCCGCGACGCCTACCGGGTGTGGCTGTCCGAGATCATGCTGCAGCAGACCCAGGTGGACACCGTGATCCCCTACTACGGGCGCTTCCTGGCCCGCTTCCCCGACCTGCCCAGCCTGGCCGCCGCGCCGGTGGAGGACGTGCTGGCGCTGTGGAGTGGCCTCGGCTACTACGCCCGCGCGCGCAACCTTCACAAGTGTGCCCGGGCGGTGATGGCGCAGCACGGCGGGGTCTTTCCGGCCGATCCGGCGCAGCTCGCCGCGCTGCCCGGCATCGGCCGCTCGACGGCGGCGGCGATCAGCGCCTTCGCCTACGGCACCCGGGCGGCGATCCTCGACGGCAACGTCAAGCGGGTGCTGGCCCGGGCCTTCGGCATCGACGGCTTCCCCGGCAAGCGCGAGGTCGAGGAGACGATGTGGGCGCTGGCCGACAGCCTGCTGCCCGAGCGCGACGTGGACATCTACACCCAGGCCCAGATGGACCTCGGCGCCACCGTGTGCACCCGCGGCCGCCCCGCCTGCGGGCGCTGCCCGCTGGCCGACAGCTGCGTGGCACTGCGCGAGGGGCGGGTGGCCGAACTGCCCACCCCGCGCCCCAAAAAGGTGGTGCCGGAGCGCCGCGGCCGCTTTGCGGCGATCCTCGCCGGCGGCGCCGTGCTGCTCGAGCGCCGCCCACCGGCTGGCATCTGGGGCGGCCTGCAGAGCCTGCCCGAGCTGCCCGAGGACGCCGACGCCGCCGACTGGGTGGCCGCCCGCTACGGCCTGGCAGTGCAGCGGGTCGCACCGCTGCCGCCATTCCGCCATGTGTTCACCCACTTCGCGCTGGAGCTTCTGCCCGAAGCCGTCGAGGTGGCCCCGCCCACCGCCGGCGCCGCTGAGCCGGGTGTGGCCTGGCATCCGCTGGACCGGCTGACCGACGCCGCGCTGCCGGCACCGATCCGCAAGCTGCTGGAAGGGCTCGTGCAGGGGCGGCTGTAGGGGGCCGGCCCCGCGGAAAATCCGGTTCGCTGGTGGAGACCGGAAAACAGGCCGGGCGCTGCGCGCAATCACCCGGCGAGCGCGTGGCGTCCACCCGCCGCAGCCGGCAGGCGCACCGGCTAGCCCTGCAGCAGATTGTGCTGCTTCAGATACTGGTGAATGATCTCCAGCCGCGACAGCGTGTCGTCGAGCTCCAGCAGGCGCTGGCGGGCGAGGCTGGGGATGGGCAGGATCTCGGCCAGGCGGTAGCCGACCCAGGTGGCGTCGTCGAAGCGGTGGGGCTCGGGAAACGAGGCGGTACCGGTGTCGGCGATGATCGCCTCGAGCAGCGGCAGCGCGCCCCTCAGGGCCTCGGGCACCGGCTGGGACGCCGGCTCGGGGAGCGGCACCACGCGGGCCGTCTGCAGGCGGTCGCGCTGAAGCGTGCGCTCGACGATGCGGAAGCGCTCGCCGCCCAGCGTCTTGATGAAGAGCAGGCCGGGCTGGGACATGTCCCAGTCGACGATGCGGGCGATGGTGCCGAGCCCGTGGGGCACGGCCGGCTCGCCGACCTCGCCGCCCTCGCTGATCAGGCACACCCCGAAGGGCGAGTTGCTGCGCATGCAGCGGGCCGCCATGTCGAGGTAGCGCGCCTCGAAGAGCTTGAGCGGCAGCACCCCGCCGGGAAACAGCACGGTGCCCAGCGGGAAGATGGGGATCTCGACGGCGTCGATGGCATGGCTCATGGCCTTACTCCTCGTAGTGCTTGCGGCTCGCCTCTTCTCCCCAGCGCGGCATCAGGGCGTGGGCCACGCCGAGCTGGTCGAGGATGCGGGCCACGACGAAATCGACCAGCTCGCCCACGCTCTGCGGGTGGTGGTAGAAGCCCGGGTTGGCCGGCAGGATCACCACGCCCATCCGCGCCAGGCGCAGCATGTTCTCGAGATGCAGCACCGAAAAAGGCGTTTCGCGGGGCACGATGACGAGCTTGCGCCCCTCCTTGATCGCCACGTCGGCGGCGCGCTCGATGAGGGTGCTGGCCAGCCCGGCGGCGATCGCCGCGAGCGAGCCCATCGAGCACGGGCACACCACCATCGCATCGGGCGGGTTGGAGCCGGAGGCCGGCGGGGCGAACCATTCCTCGCGCCCGAACACCCGCAGCTGCCCCGGCGCCGCGCCGAAGCGGGCGCTCAGCTGGGCCTCCACATCAAAGGGGCGGGCCGGCAGGGAGAGGTCCATCTCCTGGCGGGCGACGATCTGCGCCACCTGGGAATACAGCAGCCACACCCGGCAGCCGGCGGCCAGCAGGCATTCCACGAGGCGCAGCCCATAGGGCATGCCCGACGCGCCGGTGAGGGCGACGGCGATGGTCTTGGTGTCGGAAGAAGCAGTCATCGCGGGAAACCCTGGTTGTCAAGAAATGCGACGTGTAGGTGCGGCTTCAGCCGCACTTTGCCGGTAAAACCGGGGTAGATCCTTCATTCAAGCTCCGCGTGCGGCTGAAGCCGCACCTACGCCCCCCTCAATGCCGGTGGATCACCCCGATGCCCTCGTGGGCCACGCCGTGGCTGTCGGCCGCGTGGTGGCCGTGGCGCAGGCGGTCGTGCACGTGGATGTCGTGGTGGACGAACTGCTTCACCAGGGAGCCCACCACCATGCCCACCGCGCTGGCGATGAGGCCGGCCAGCTGGGCGGGCACATAGGGGTCGTCACCGCCGGCCAGATGCACCGCCAGCCACACGGCGATGCCCAGGAAGATGGCCAGCAGCGCGCCCTGGTTGGTCGCCCGCCGCCAGTAGAGGCCGCACACCAGGGGCACGAAGGCTGAGACCAGGGTGATCTGGTAAGCGTTCTCGACCATCTTGAAGATGCTGGCCTTGGAATACATGGCGTAGAAGGTGACCAGCAGCGTGAAGACCAGCGTCACCACGCGCATCCAGAACAGCAGCTTGCGGTCGGTGAGGTGGGGCAGCGCCGGGCGCAGGATGTTCTCGGTGAAGGTGACCGAGGGCGCCAGCAGGGTCGCCGAGGCGCAGCTCTTGATGGCCGACAGCAGCGCGCCGAAGAAGAGGATCTGGGCCACCAGCGGAGCCTTGGTGAGCACCAGCTCGGGCAGGATCATCTGGGAATCGGATTTGATCAGCCGGGCCACCATGTCGGGGTCGATGAGGGTGGCCGAGTAGGCCAGGAACATCGGCACGAAGGCAAACACGAAATACAGCCCGCCGCCGAGCACCGAGCCCCACACGGCGATCTTCTCGGACTTGGCCGACTGCACCCGCTGGACGACGTCCTGCTGGGGGATGGAGCCGAGCATCATGGTGACCGCCGCGGCGATGAAGGCGATCACCTCCTTGGGGTCGGGTGGCGGCAGAAAGCTCAGCTTGCCGTTGTTCATCGCGTGGTCAACCACCACCCCGACGCCGCCGGCCATGCCGCTCACCTCGCCGCCGATCCACAGCATGCCGATCACGATGATGATCATCTGCAGGAAGTCGGTGACCGCCACCGCCCACATGCCACCGTAGAGGGTGTACACGAGGATGGTCAGCGAGCCGATCCACATGCCGGCCAGCTTGCTGATCTCGCCGCCCGACACCACGTTGAAGACCAGCCCGAGGGCGGTGATCTGCGCGCCCACCCAACCCAGGTAGGAGACCACGATGGCCAGCGTGGTGAGCACCTCGACGCCCCGCCCGTAGCGCTTCTTGTAGAAGTCGCCGATGGTCAGCAGGTTCATGCGGTAGAGCGGCGCGGCGAAGAACAGGCCGACCAGGATCAGGCACATCGACGAGCCGAAGGGGTCGGCGACGACGCCGTGGAGGCCTTCGTTGAGGAAGGTGGCCGGGATGCCGAGCACGGTTTCGGAGCCGAACCAGGTGGCGAACACCGTGGCGGTGACCATGTAGAACGGCAGATGCCGCCCGGCCACCGCAAAATCCTTGGTGTTATGCACCCGCGTGGCGGCAAGCAGGCCGATGCCCACCGAGATCAGCCAATAGACGATGACGAACCAGAGCAGCATGCGCGGAAAGGGGAAAAGCGTTGAAGAATCCGCGGATTATAGGATGAAGGGCGCCCCGTGCGGAGCGAAGAGCGGGCCCCGGGCGGGCCGCGCCAGCTAGGCCGCCGGCCCGAGGCGCACCGCGAAGACCTCGGCCGGCTCGGCGTGGCCGTAGCACCAGCCCTGCAGCGCGTCGCAGCCGAGCTGGCGCAGGGTGCTGGCCATCGACTCGGTCTCGACGCCCTCGGCCACCAGCTCGAGGCCCAGGTTGTGGCCGAGCCCGACGATGGAAGCGACGATGGCCCGGTCTTCGGGGCCGGCGTTGATCTCCCGCACGAAGGACTGGTCGATCTTGAGCTTGTCGAGGGGAAAACGCTTGAGGTAGGCGAGGCTGGAATAGCCGGTGCCGAAGTCGTCGATGGCGATGGCGACGCCCAGGGCCTTGAGCTCGGCGAGCTGCCGGGCGACCTGCTCGACGTCGCGCATCACCATGCTCTCGGTGAGCTCGAGGGTCAGCAGCGCAGCAGGAATGTCGTGGCGGCGCAGGGCGGCGGCGACGCTGTCGACGAAATCGGCACGGCGGAACTGCAGCGCCGAGATATTGACCGCCACCGGCACCAGCGGCAGGCCGGCGGCCCGCCAGGCGGCGAGCTGGGCGCACACCGCGTGGAGCAGCCGGTTGCCGATGCTGAGGATCAGCCCGCTCTCCTCGGCGATCGGGATGAAGCGCCCCGGCAGCAGCAGGCCCAGCTCCGGGTGCTGCCAGCGCACCAGGGCCTCGGCGCCCACCAGGCGGCCGTCGGCCGACATCAGCGGCTGGTAATGCAGCACCAGCTCGTTGCGATCGAGGGCGCCGCGCAGGGCGTATTCGAGGGACAGGCGCTCGCTGCCCACCGAGTCCATGCCCGGGGTGAAGAACTCGACGCCGTTGCGGCCCGCCTCCTTGGCCCGGTACATGGCCATGTCGGCCCGGTCGAGGAGGACCTCGGCGTCCCGCCCGTCGTCAGGGTAGACCGCCACGCCGACGCTGGTGGACAGGCTGAACTCGCAGCCGGCCAGCCGGAAGGGTTCGTCGAGGGCTGCCAGCAGGCGCGTGGCGCCGGCACGCAGCCCGGCGCCCTCGTCGCCCTCGGGGATCAGCACGACGAACTCGTCGCCGCCGTGGCGCAGCACGCTCTCGCCGGGGCGCAGCACCGACTCGAGGCGCCGCGCGACCTCGATCAGCAGCTGGTCGCCGACGTGGTGGCCGAGGGTGTCGTTGACGTTCTTGAAGCGGTCGAGGTCGAGGAAGCACAGGGCCAGGCGGCGCCCCCGCCGGTCGGCCTGGGCGGCAGCCTCGGCCGCCATCGTCGCCAGCTCGGCGCGGGACGGCAGGCCGGTGAGGAAGTCGTGGCTGGCCAGGAAGCGGATGCGCGCCTCGTCGGCCTTTTGCTGGCTGACGTCGGAGAACACCGCCACGTAGTGCGTCACCTGGCCTTCGTCGTTGCGCACCACGCTCAGCGACAGCGCCGCCGGAAAGGTCTCGCCGCCCACCCGGCGGAGCCACACCTCGCCCTGCCAGGCGCCGGCCTCGGCGGCCTGCTCGCGGACCATCTCGACGAAGCCCTCGGGGTGGTGCGGGGGATCGAAGAGCTCGAGCACCGTGCCCCGGACAGTCTCCTCGTCGTAGCCGGTGAGCGTCGCGAAGGCCCGGTTGGTCATCACCACGCGCCGCTCGCAGTCGCTGATGACGATGCCCTCGGAGTTGTTCTCGAAGACCTTGGCGGCGAGGCGCAGGACATCCTCGCGGCGGTAGCTGCGCAGCGCGAAGGCGACGTCGGCGGTGAGCTCCTCGATCAGGCGGACGGTGTGCTCGTCGAAGAAGCCGCGCTCGTCCTTGCGCAGGGCCAGCACGCCGTCGGCGTCGGCGCCCCCGTCGGCGATGCGGATCGGGAAGAAGGCGAACGAGCTGTCCGGGTCGCGGGCAACGCAGCCCTCGCAGGCCGCGGCGTCGGCGGCCGCCTCGGGTTCATTGACGATCAAAGGCCGGGCGAGCAGTGCATCCAGCGGCTGGCGGCAGCGCAGCTGCTCCGGCGGGATGGGCTTGCGGCCGGCGCGCTGGTAGATGGCCTCCACCACCAGCTCGCGCCCGGCTCCGCGGGGAAAGGCGATCCAGGCCAGGTCGAGCTCGCCGAACTCGACGGCGATGCGGCACACCTGGGGCAGCAGGGTGGCGGCGTCGCGGGTATGCACGATCGCCTTGTTGGTGTCGGAAAGGGCGTGGTACAGGCGCGTCATGCGCTTGATGTCGCGGGCGTGGTCGCGGGCCGGCTGGAGGTCGTAGCAGGAGCCCACGTAGCCGGTGAACAGCCCGTCGGCGTCGTGGATCGGGGCGCCGTGGTCGGCGATCCAGTGGTAGCTGCCGTCGGCCGCCCGCAGGCGGTATTCGAGGACGAAGGATTCACGGGCCTCGAAGGCGCGCCGGTAGGCGGTGAGGCAGGCCTCCCGGTCGTCCGGGTGGAGCGCCTCGAGCCAGCCGCCGTTGGCCTCCTGCTCCAGCGTGCGCCCGGTGAAGGTGAGCCAGGCGCGGTTGAACCAGTCGCACTCGCCCTTCACGTTGGCGCGCCAGGCGAGGTGCGGGAAGCCTTCGAGCATCGCGAGGTGCTGGTCGCGGGCGCGGGCGAGCTGGCGGTTGCGGGTGCGCAGGGTGTCCAGCATCTCGTTGAGGGCGGCGGCGAGCTCGCCGAGCTCGTCGCGCCGGCCGACCGGCACGTCGATGTCGACCCCGCCGGTCTGGCGCCGGCCGAGGGCGGCGCGGATCTCGG
>JAEUNU010000113.1 GCA_016789125.1 Zoogloea sp.
AGGGACAGCACGGTATCCCGGGCTGCCCACCACAGGGCCGAGGCATCGAGGCGCAGCAGCAGCACGCCGTCGGCCAGCCGCCCGTTCTGGTGGCCGTCGTCGACGAGCAGCACGGGTTCGAGCACTTCGAGCACCCGGCGCGTGCCATCGAGCCGGCGCTCGGCCTTGCGGCTGGCCTTGACGCGCTCGATGGCCTCCGCGAGGGCCGGGTCGGGCAGCGCCGCGAGGGGCTGGTCGTGCCAGCTGTGGTCGCTGGAGGCCACCACCCGGAGCGGCCGGCCGGCCACCAGGGCAACCCGCCGCACGTCCCGCGCCGCGCCGAGGGACGACAGGAAACGGCGCAGGTCGGCCGGGTCACGGGCGGCTTCGGCAACGGAACAGACGGCCGCCACGATGCCGTCGGCGCGCTCCTCGACGAGGGTCTGGAAACGCTCGAGGATGCTCGCATAGACCACGCTGACGAGCAGCACGATGCCGATCGCCCACAAGGCCAGCAGCGGCACCACCAGCCGCCAGCGCAGCGAGACGAAGACGCTGCTCATCTGCAGCGCCACCGGGCGCCCCGGCGGGATGCCGACGCGCGGGCGAGCCTCACGTCAGGACTCCGCCTTCCGCCGCCAGGAACTCCCGGACGATCAGGAAATCCTTGAGGTTGCGAACCTGCCGCAGCTGGGCCAGGGCCATCATCGCGCCCTGCAGCTCGTCGAGGGAGCGCTCGACCGGGCCACCGGGCGCCAGCAGGGCGGGCTGCTCGGTGCGGGACACGAAGTGGATCCCGGACATGGTCTGGCGCAGCTCGTCGACGCTCATGTTCTCGCGGCGGGCCATGATGGCGTGGGCCTCGTCGGGGTGGCTGGCCATCAGCCCGACGGCCTTGTAGTAGGCCGCCACGAAGGCCGGCACGTCGGGGCCGCGGCGGCTCACGAAGGCACTGTCGAAGACCAGGGTGTCGACCACCTGCCCGGGCACCTGGCCGCTGTGGAACAGCACCTTGCCGCCGGCCTCGAGGATGCGGTTGGACTCGGGGGGGAAACACACCGCGGCGCTCACCAGGCCTTCGGCAAAGGCTCCGGGCATGGCGTTCTGGGGCATCGGCACGAGGATCACGTCGCGGACCGACAGCTGGACGGAGGCCAGCGCCAGCGCCAGCAGCTGGATGTGCAGCGTGCCCGGCTCGATGGCCACCCGGCGCTCGCGCAGGTCGGCCGGACCGGCCATGCCGGGCTCGCCGACCAGCACGTCGGCGCCGTTGGAATAGTCGACCACCGCCGCGATCTGCGGGCGCGTGCCGGACTGGTCGGCGGTCAGCAGGATCTCCACCAGCGTGGCCCCGCAGCCGTCCACCTGGCCGCGCTCGAAGGCCCGCCGCGAGGCGCCGAGGGAGGTGAGATCGACCAGCGTGACGTCGAGCCCGACCTCGTCGAAATAGCCCTTGTCGCGGGCGACATAGAGGGGGTCGTAGCCGGGCCAGGGGTTGGTGGCGAACTTGATCGGCTCGCGGCTGCTGCGGTTGCAGCCGGCCGCGGCCAGCAGCAGGGAGCCCCCCAACCCGAGGGAAATGGCGCGACGACGCAAGGATGGCATGGTAGATCCGACTCAGATATGACGCACACGTCGCAGTATGCCCTGAGCGCCGCCGAATGCCCATGACCCGAACAGGGGCAGACAGGCCTCACCGCAGGACCATTGACCATGGTCAAGGCCCGATGGCGACGGGCCGCCCAGAATCCCTCCGCGTTTTCCCTGCCCATCCTCGCCCATGACTCCCGCGCGCCCCATCGAACTGGTCTGCCCCGCCGGCAGCCTCCCCGCCCTCAAGACCGCCGTCGACCACGGTGCCGACTGCGTCTACCTGGGCTTCAAGGATGCCACCAACGCCCGTAACTTCAGCGGCCTCAACTTCGACGACAAGGCCATCGCCGAGGGCGTGCGCTACGCCCAGCAGCGCGGCCGCAAGGTGCTGGTGGCCCTCAACACCTACCCCCAGGCCGACAACTGGAAGAACTGGACCACCGCCGTCGACCGCGCCGCCGAGGCGGGCGTCGACGCCATCATCCTGGCCGACCCGGGCCTGATGGCCTATGCCCGCAAGGTTCACCCTGCGCTGCGCCTGCACCTGTCGGTGCAGGGTTCGGCCACCAGCCACGATGCCGTCAATTTCTACCACCAACATTTCGGAATTTCGCGGGCGGTGCTGCCGCGGGTGCTGTCGCTGGCGCAGGTCGAGCAGCTCATCGCCCATACCCCGGTCGAGATCGAGGTCTTCGGCTTCGGCGGGCTGTGCGTGATGGTCGAGGGCCGCTGCGCCCTGTCGGCCTACGCCACCGGCGAGTCGCCCAACTGCCAGGGCGCCTGCTCACCCGGCAAGCACGTGCGCTGGGAGCAGACCCCGAAGGGCATGGAGACCCGCCTCAACGGCATCCTCATCGACCGCTTCGCCGACGGCGAGCGGGCCGGCTACCCCACCCTGTGCAAGGGCCGCTTCGACGTGAACGGCGAGACCTATTACGCCATCGAGGAACCCACCAGCCTCAACACCCTCGAGCTGCTGCCCGAGCTGGCCCGCATCGGCATCTCGGCGATCAAGATCGAAGGCCGCCAGCGCAGCCCCGCCTACGTGGCCCAGGTCACCCAGGTGTGGCGCGCCGCCATCGACCGCCTGCAGCAGGGCAAGCAGCCCTTCCGCATCGAACCGGCCTGGATGGCCGACCTCAACAAGGTGTCCGAGGGCCAGAGCCACACCCTCGGCGCCTACTACCGCCCCTGGAAATGAGCCCGATGAAACTCGCCCTTGGCCCCCTGCTCTACTACTGGCCGCGCCAGTCCACCCTCGCCTTCTACGCCGACATGGCCGAAGCGCCGGTGGATATCGTCTACCTCGGCGAAACCGTCTGCTCGCGGCGCCACGAGCTGCGCCTGCCCGACTGGCTCGAGGTGGCCGACATGCTGGCCGCCGCCGGCAAGGAGGTCGTGCTGTCGAGCCAGGTGCTGGTCGAATCCGAATCCGACCTCAAAACCCTGCGCCGCATCATCGACAACGGCCGCTTCCGCGTCGAGGCCAACGACATGGGCGCCGTGCACCTCCTCAGCGGCGGCGACCGCCCCGCCCGCAACTGGGTCGCCGGCCCGACCCTCAACATCTTCAATCCGGCCACGCTGGGGCTGTTCGCCGACCTGGGCGCCACCCGCTGGGCCGCCCCGCCCGAGATGTCGCGCCAGCAGATCGCCGAACTCCGCGCCGGCCTCGGCCGCGACGTGGAGGTCGAGATCTTCGCCCACGGCCGCCTGCCGCTGGCCTACTCGGCGCGCTGCTTCACCGCCCGCCACTACAACCTGCAGAAGGACGGCTGCGAGTTCCGCTGCCTCGAGTTCGCCGACGGCATCCCGCTGAAGACCCGCGAAGGCGCGCCCTTCCTCACCCTCAACGGCATCCAGACCCAGTCGGCCCACGTGCACACCCTGCTCGCCGACCTGCCCGCGGTGGTCGCCGACGGCCTCGACATCCTGCGCATCAGCCCCCAGGGCGAGCACACTGGCCAGATCATCCAGCTCTTCCGCAGCGCCCTCGACGGCCTCATCCCGCCCGTCGACGCCCTGCAGGAAGCCATTCCGCTGCTCCCCGAGGCCCCCTGCAACGGCTTCTGGCACGGCCGGCCGGGGGTCGAGCAGCTGGTCATCCACTGAAGCCGGACCTTCAACCCAGAGACAGCCCCGCCCATGAAAATCCCCGCCTTCACCCTGCCCGGCCCCTTCGCCCGGGTCGGCGCCCGCCTGCCCCAGCTGCCGCCCACCCTCGCCCTCATCGGCGGGCTCAACCTGGCGCTGGGCCGCATCCTGCCCCGCGAGCCGCTGGAGCCCCTCACCGGCAAGCGCCTGCTGCTCCGGGTGACCGACGCCGGCCTGGCCCTGCGCTTCACCCTCACCCCGCGCGGCTTCCGCCCGCTCTTCGACGCGCGCCAGCCCGACCTGACGATTTCTGCCACCACCCGCGACCACCTCGCCCTGGCCCTCCGCGAGGAAGACCCGGACACCCTCTTCTTCAGCCGCCGCCTGCTGCTGGAGGGCGAGACCGACCTCGGGCTGCTGGTCAAGAACACCCTCGACGCGGTGGATTGGGACGCCCTGGGCACGCACCTGCCGGGCGTCTTCCGGCACGGCTGAACACCGCGGGCCGGCCCCTCTCCGCTGCCGGAACGGCGCCGCAGCCCGGCCCGGCGGCCCCGGGCGACACATACACCGGCGGCCGCCGGCCCCCGCCCAACGGCTAGAATGAAGCCACCGCGCCATTCTCCGCCCCCATGCCCGCGCATTACCGCAGCTCGCCCCTCGCCGCCTATGTCGCCGCCTCCATCGGGCTGCTGATCGTCTACGCCTGCCTGCACCCCTTTGCCGGCTGGCGTGACCCGGGGCTACCGGTGTTCGAGTTCCTCACCCTGCCGTGGCCGCGCTACTACACCTGGGTGGACCTCACCGTTAACGTGATCGGCATCGTGCCCTTCAGCTTCGCGCTCACCGCCGCGCTGATGGGGCGGCTGCCGCGGGCCTGGGCGGTGCTCGGGGCGATCGTCGGCTGCTTCCTGCTCAGCCTGTCGGTGGAGACGCTGCAGAACTTCCTGCCCAGCCGGGTGCCGTCCAACGTGGACGTGGGCTGCAACACCCTCGGCGGCGTGCTTGGCGCGCTGGCCGGCGGGCGCTGGGGCGGGCGCCTGTTCGACCCCAGGAGCGGCCTCACCCGCTGGCGCAAGCGGCGCATCGTGGCCGGGCACACCGGCGAGCTCGGGCTGGTGATCCTCGGCCTGTGGCTGCTCACCCTGCTCACCCCCGAGAGCCTGCTCTTCGCCACCGGCGACCTGCGCCGCCTGCTCGACCTGCCCACCCCGCTGCAGTTCAACCCGACCCGCTTCGTCAAGGTCGAGGCCGCCATCGCCGCCAGCCAGCTGGTGGCAGTGGGCCTCACCGCGCGCAGCATGATGCGCGACTGGAGCCCGTGGCCCGTCGTGCTGCTGGTGCTCCTCGGGCTGGGCGCCAAGACCCTCGCCGCGGCCGCCTTCTTCTCGCCGGGCGACCCGCTGCACTGGGCCACCCCGGGCGGGCAGATCGGCCTCGCCGCCGGTGCCGCGGTGCTGGTGGTGTGCCTGCTGCTGCCGGCCGGCGCCCACGGCATGCTGGCGGGCATGGCCCTGCTGGTGGGCACGGCGCTGGTCAACCTGGCGCCGGACAACCCCTTCCTGCCCAGCGACGCGGCGCTGCTCCAGCAGGGCAACCTGCTCAACTTCCACGGCCTCACCCAGCTCACCGCCAGCCTGTGGCCCTTCATCACCTTCGCCTACCTGGGCCTGCTCGGCGCCGCACGCGACACGATGCGCCGGCGCGGCGATTGACCGATAATCCCCCCGAACAACCCCATTCCCACGCCACAGAGAGCCCCGATGAGCTACTTCACCCACCACGTCTTCTTCTGCTGCAACCAGCGCCCCGAGGGCGAGACCAGCTGCGCCAACCACGACGCCGTGGCCCTGCAGACCTACGCCAAGGAGCGCATCGGCGCCCTCGGCCTCAACGGCAAGGGCCAGATCCGCATCAACAAGGCCGGCTGCCTGGGCCGCTGCGACGACGGCCCGGTGCTGGTCGTCTACCCCTCCGAAACCTGGTACACCTTCGTCGACAAGGACGACATCGACGAGATCATCGCCGAGCACCTGCAGAACGGCCGTGTCGTCGAACGCCTGAAGATCTGACCATGGCCGCCACCGAAACCGCCCTCATCAACGGCCCCGCCGGCCGCATCGAGCTGATCATCGACACTCCGGCCCAGGTGCGCGGCATCGCGCTGGTGTGCCACCCCCACCCGCTCTTCCACGGCGCCAACACCAACAAGGTCGCCCACACCCTGGCCCGCATCTTCCGCGACCTGGGCTACGCGGCGCTGCGGCCCAACTTCCGCGGCGTGGGCAAGAGCGAAGGCACCCACGACCACGGCGTCGCCGAGACCGACGACATGCTGGCCGTGATCAGCTGGGCCCAGAGCCGCTGGGGCGGCCTGCCGCTGGCGCTGGGCGGCTTCTCCTTCGGCGGCTACGTGCAGACCCGCGTCGCCGCACGGCTGGCCGAAGGCCTCACCCCGGCCGAACGCATCGTGCTGGTCGGCACCGCCGCTGGCGAGGTGAGCGGCGCGCGCAGCTACCCGACCCTGCCGGTGCCCGACCACAGCCTGGTGATCCACGGCGAGAAGGACGAGACCGTGGCCCTCGCCAACGTACTCGCCTGGGCCGAACCCCAGGAGCTGCCGGTGGTCGTAGTGCCGGGCGCCGACCACTTCTTTCACGGCCGCCTGCACGTGATCCGCAAGATCATCGAGCGCAGCTGGAGCCCGCTGCCCTAATCCTTCTGCCGGAGACAGCATGAAACTCGTCGCATCGCTCACCAGCCCCTACGCCCGCAAGATCCGCGTCGCCCTGGCCGAAAAAAACCTGCCCTTCGAGCTGGAAGTCGACATCCCCTGGCTGGCCGATACCCGGGTGCCCAGCTACAACCCCCTCGGCAAGGTGCCGGCGCTGGTGGCCGACGACGGCGAGCTGTGGTTCGACTCGCCGGTGATCGCCGAATACCTCGACACCCTGGCCGGCCCGCTGCTGCTGCCCGCCGACCGCGCCGCGGCGCTGCCGGTTCGCCAGGCCGAGGCCCTGGCCGACGGCATCACCGACGCCGCCGTGGCGGCCTTCCTCGAAGGCATGCGCCCGACCGAGCGCCAGGACCCGGCCGCCATCGAACGCCAGCTCGGCAAGATCAGCCGCGGCCTCACCGCCCTCGAAGCCCGCGTGGCCCAGCGCAAGGGCTGCGCCGGCGAGGCGCTCACCATCGCCGACATCGCCATCGGCTGCACCCTCGGCTACCTCGACTTCCGCTTCGCCCACCTGGGCTGGCGGGCCAGCCATCCGCAGCTCAAAGCCTGGGCCGCCGGGCTGCTGGCGCGGCCGAGCTTCACCACCACGGCCCCGCCCGCCGCGTGAGCCCCCTCGAGATCACCGGCCTGGTCAAGCGCTTCGGCGAGGGCGCCGAAGCCCGTGAGGTCGTGCGCGGGCTCGACCTCTCCCTCGCCCCGGGCGAATGCTTCGCGCTGCTCGGCCCCAACGGCGCCGGCAAGACCACCACCCTGCGCTGCGCCCTCGGTCTCACCGCCGCCACGGCCGGCAGCATCCGCCTGTGTGGCCTGCCGGTGCCCGAGCGCGCCCGCGACGCCCGTGCCCGGGTCGGCGTGGTCCCGCAGCTCGACAGCCTCGACCCCGACTTCACCTGCGCCGAGAACCTGCTCGTGTTTGCCGGCTACTTCGGGCTGCATGAGCGCGAGGTGCGCCCGCGCATCCCCGAGCTCCTCGCCTTCGCCGGCCTCGAAGGCAAGGAAAACGCCCGCATCCAGTCGCTCTCCGGCGGCATGAAGCGCCGCCTCACGCTGGCCCGGGCGCTGGTCAACCGGCCCGAGCTGCTGATCCTCGACGAGCCCACCACCGGCCTCGACCCCCAGGCCCGCCACCTCATCTGGGAGCGCCTGCGCCGGCTCACCGCCGAGGGCACCACCATCCTGCTCACCACCCACTTCATGGACGAGGCCGAGCGCCTCGCCAATCGGCTGGCCATCATGGACGCCGGGCGCATCCTGGCCCAGGGCAGCCCGCGGGAGGTCATCGCCGCCCACATCGAACCGCAAGTGGTCGAGATCTTCGGCGAATGGCAGGGCGAAGGCGCCGCCGCCTGGGCCGCCGCCCACGCCCACGCGCTATGCCAGCGCTGCGAGGTGAGCGGCGAGACCGCCTTCTGCTACACCACCGACGCCGCCCCGCTGCTCGCCCATCTGGCCCACCAGCCCGGCCTGCGCAGCCTGCACCGGCCGGCCAACCTCGAAGACGTCTTCCTCAAGCTCACCGGGCGTGACCTCCGTGACTGATCACTTCGCCCCGCCCCGCCTGTCACTGCGCCTCTTAGCCGTGTGGCGACGCAACTTCCTGGTGTGGCGCAAGCTCGCCCTGCCCTCCATCGTCGGCAACCTGGCCGACCCGGTGATCTACATGCTCGGCCTCGGCTACGGCCTCGGCATGCTGGTGCCCGAGGTCGAAGGCGTCTCCTACATCGCCTTCCTGGCCGGCGGCACGCTGGCGTACTCAACGATGAACGCCGCCACCTTCGAGGCGCTGTATTCCGGCTTCTCGCGGATGCACACCCAGAAGACCTGGGAAGCCATCATGAACGCCCCGGTGTCCCTCGACGACATCGTCGCCGCCGAGCTGCTGTGGGCCGCCAGCAAGGCCTGCCTGGCCGGCATCGCGATCCTCGCGGTGATCGCCGCCTTCGGCTTTGCCGCCTCGCCGCTGGCGCTGGCGGCGATCCCGGTGATCTTCCTCACCGGCCTGTGCTTCGCCGCCCTCGGCCTGATCATGACCGCGCTGGCGCCGAGCTACGACTTCTTCATGTACTACTTCACCCTCGTCATCACCCCGATGACCCTGCTCTCCGGCGTGTTCTTCCCCCAGGGCCAGCTGCCCGACGCGGTGCGCACGGTGGCCGAGTGCCTGCCCCTGTCCCACGCCGTCGCCCTGGTGCGCCCGCTGCTGCTGGGCGAGCTGCCCCCCCAGGCCGGGCTCCACCTCGCCGTGCTGGCCGGCATCGCCGTGGCAGCCTTCTGGCTGGCGCTGGGGCTGACGCGCAGGCGGCTGCTGAAGTAGGGGCGGCGGGCTTCCGTGTCGGCTCACCGCCATCGTTCGTGATAGTTTTTCCTTGCCTGCAAGCCTGCAGATTCGCTTGCAAGCCATAACATTCGTGTTGTGACGCGTGACAACTCGATTGCGATAGCTTTTTCCCTTATCTGCATGCCTGACGACACGATTGCAAGCTATAACAATGGCGTAGTGATGCCTGACAACACGATTGTTATAGCTTTTTCCCTTATCCGCATGCCTGCAGATTCGAATGCAAACTATCGCAATCGTGTTGTCGGGCGTGTAGATCGAGTTGCAAGCCATCACAACACGATCTGCACACGTGCACTTGGCGTTGTGACGGCTCACAACAGCCTTGAGACGCATGCAGGAAGGATGCGCTCGCGTCACAAAAGCTCATGCACTCACCACCAGAGCGTGTACGCGCCGAACCCTGAACCTGTCACCCGCTTCCGCCCCATCGCCATGTCCGACACCCTCCTCGTCCTCACCAACCTGCCCGACGCGGCCAGTGCGGAGCGCATCGCCCGGCTGCTGGTCGAGCAGCGCCTGGCCGCCTGCGTGAACATCCTGGCGCAGTGCACTTCGGTGTATCGCTGGAACGCCGCCATCGAGACCGCCGCCGAAGTGCCGCTGCTGATCAAGACCACCCGGGCGCGCTACGCCGAGCTGCAAGCCGCCCTCGCCGAAGCCCACCCCTACGAACTTCCCGAGATCGTCGCGGTCCCTCTGGTGGCGGGTTTGCCTGCCTACCTGGCCTGGGTGGCCGCCGAGACCACCCCGCCGCAAGCCTGATCGCCGATTCTTGATCCAGGTGGGCGCCACCCGGTGCTCCGCCCATTACACTGCCGGCCATGATCCGTACTGCCCGCCCCAACCCCTTCCTCGCCTTTCTCGTTGCAACGCTGCTGTCGCTGCTGGCCCTCACCGGCCACGCCGCGGACGAACCCCTGCCGGCCGAGGAGGCCTTCCGCGCCAGCGCGCGGCTGATCGACGACAAACAGATCGAAGTCCGCTTCCAGGTGGCCGACGGCTACTACCTCTACCGCCACCGCTTCAAGTTTGCCGCCGACGGCATAAGCTTCGGCGAGCCGGCCCTGCCGCCGGGCAAGCCCAAGAAGGACGACGCCTTCGGCGAGGTCGAGATCTACCGCGGCGAGCTGGTGTTCGCGCTGCCGATCACGGCCGGCCAGCCGCCCTTCACGCTGCAGCTCACCAGCCAGGGCTGCGCCGACATCGGCATCTGCTACCCGCCCCAGGTGCATGCGCTGGAGGTATCGGCCGGCGGCACGGTGGGCAGCCTGCTGGGCCGGGCCCTCGGCCGCAGCGAGGCGCCGGCCGCTTCCACCGCGCCGGCAAGCACTGCGCCCCCGGCAGGCGACGAGCACGACGAATCGGGCCGCATCGAACGCCTGCTGGGCGGCGGCTCGACGCTCGCCACCCTGGCCAGCTTCTTCGGCTTCGGGCTGCTGCTGGCCTTCACGCCCTGCGTGTTCCCGATGATCCCGATTCTGTCGGGCATCATCGTCGGCCACGGCCACGCCATCTCGAAGGGCCGCGCGCTGGCACTGTCGCTGCTCTACGTGCTGGGCATGGCCGTCACCTACGCCGCCGCCGGCGTGGCGGCCGGGCTGTCGGGCACCCTGCTGGCCGCCGCCTTGCAAAACCCGTGGGTGCTGGGCGGCTTCGCGCTGGTCTTCGTGGTGCTGGCCTTCTCGATGTTCGGTTTCTACGAGCTGCAGCTGCCCACCGCGCTGCAGAGCAAATTGTCGGACAGCGCCAACCACCGCCAGGGCGGCTCGCCCGGCGGGGTCGTGGCGATGGGTGCGCTGTCGGCATTGATCGTCGGGCCCTGCGTGGCGGCCCCGCTGGCCGGCGCGCTGCTCTACATCGCCAAGAGCGGCGACGCAGTGCTGGGCGGCGCGGCGCTGTTCACCATGGCGCTCGGCATGGGCGTGCCGCTGATCGTCGTCGGCGTGCTGGCGCGCAGCGCGCTGCCCAAGCCCGGCCCGTGGATGGAGGGCGTGCGCCGCGCCTTCGGGGTGATGCTGCTGGGCGTGGCGGTGTGGCTGGTCTCGCCGGTGCTGCCGAGCATCGTGCCGATGCTGGCCTGGGCCGGGCTGCTGATCTTCTCGGCGATCTACCTCCACGCCCTCGACCCGCTGCCCAGCCACGCCGCCGGCTGGCAGCGTTTCTGGAAGGGCGTGGGCGTGCTGGCGCTGATTGCCGGCGCGGCGCTGTTCATCGGCGCCCTGGCCGGCTCGCGTGACCCACTGCAGCCGCTGGCCATCCTGCGCGCCCAGGCCGCCGCGGCGCCGGTGGCCGAAACCAGGTTTCAGCGCGTGCGCTCGGTGGAGGAGCTCGACCAGGCCCTGAAAACCGCCACCCGCCCGGTGATGCTCGATTTCTATGCCGACTGGTGCATCTCGTGCAAGGAGATGGAGCGCTTCACCTTCGCCGACCCGGCGGTGGCCAAGCGGCTCGAGGGCTTCCAGCTGCTCCAGGCCGACGTAACCGCCAACAACGAGGCGGACAAGGCGCTGCTCAAGCGCTTCAAGCTGTTCGGCCCGCCGGGCATCATCTTCTTCGACGCCGCCGGCGCCGAGAAGAACGGCCTGCGGGTGGTCGGTTTCCAGGACGCGGCGACCTTCGGGAAGGTGCTCGATGCGGCGCTGGCACGCTGAATTCAAGAGTCCACCGCAAAAACCGATATAATCCACGCCTCAATCGAGGAGCGCTGCAAGGCACGGGCCAACCCCGCCGCCCCAGGCTCGATGTCAGTGCCGGCACCAAGCCGTCGGCGCCGCCAACCGCGCTCACCCGTCCATGCTTTGTTTGCAAACCCGTGCCGGGCACGGGGAGACGCGGTGAGCATCAGTGATGCCAGGCCCTCGCGCCACGCGCAGTCCCCTCCCGGCCACACGTTCGAGGAACCCTCATGAACACTGTGGCTGAAAAGTTTACCGATTACGTCATCGCCGACCTCTCCCTGGCAGACTGGGGCCGCAAGGAGATCAAGATCGCCGAAACCGAGATGCCGGGCCTGATGGCGATCCGCGAAGAGTTCGCCGCCGCCCAGCCCCTCAAGGGCGCCCGCATCACCGGCTCGCTGCACATGACCATCCAGACCGCGGTGCTGATCGAGACGCTCACCGCCCTCGGCGCCCAGGTGCGCTGGGCCTCGTGCAACATCTTCAGCACGCAAGACCATGCCGCCGCCGCGATTGCCGCCGACGGCATCCCGGTGTTCGCCGTGAAGGGCGAAACCCTGGCCGACTACTGGGACTACACCCACCGCATCTTCGAGTGGGCCGACGGTGGCTACTCCAACATGATCCTCGACGACGGCGGCGACGCGACCCTGCTGCTGCACCTGGGCGCCCGCGCCGAGAAGGACATCTCGGTGCTGGCCAAGCCGGGCTCCGAAGAAGAGACCATCCTGTTTGCCGCCATCAAGGCCAAGCTGGCCACCGATCCGGCCTGGTACTCCACCCGCCTCGCCCAGATCAAGGGCGTCACCGAGGAGACCACCACCGGCGTGCATCGCCTGTACCAGATGCACCAGCGCGGCGAGCTCAAGTTCCCGGCAATCAACGTCAACGACTCGGTCACCAAGTCCAAGTTCGACAACCTCTACGGCTGCCGCGAGTCGCTTGTCGACGGCATCAAGCGCGCCACCGACGTGATGATCGCCGGCAAGGTGGCCGTGGTGTGCGGCTACGGCGACGTGGGCAAGGGCTCGGCCCAGGCCCTGCGCGCCCTGTCGGCCCAGGTGTGGGTCACCGAGATCGACCCGATCTGCGCCCTGCAGGCCGCCATGGAAGGCTACCGCGTGGTGACCATGGAATACGCCGCCAGCCGGGCCGACATCTTCGTCACCACCACCGGCAACTTCCACGTCATCACCCACGACCACATGGCCGCCATGAAGGACCAGGCCATCGTCTGCAACATCGGCCACTTCGACAACGAGATCGACGTCGCCTCCATCGAGAAGTACCAGTGGGAAGAGATCAAGCCCCAGGTGGA
>JAEUNU010000183.1 GCA_016789125.1 Zoogloea sp.
CGCGAGCGGGCCTCCCAGGCCATCTACGATGCGGTACGCCTGCGCATCGAGCGCATGGACCGCCCCGACCCGGCGCTGCTGGCGCCGAGCAACGCGGTGTTCCTGCGCGAAAACCTCAAGCTGCGCCTCATGAACGCCCGCCTCGCGCTGCTCTCCCGCGACGGCAGCACCTTCCGCGAGGACGTGCGCATCAGCCGTGAATGGCTGGAGCGCTATTTCGATCTCAGCAATGCCGCCGCGGCGGCCGCCAAGGCCGATCTCGCCGAGCTGCAGGCGGTGCCGGTGGGCGTCGAGCTGCCGACGCTGCGATCCAGCCAGGTTGCGCTGCACGCGCTCCAGGCCAAGCCCGAACAACGCGCCGACGTGGCCCCGGCCGCCCCGGCGCCGGCTACCGCTCCGGCGAAGAAGAACTGAGGTCGCTCATGCGTGGTTTGCTGTGGTTGATCGGGCTCTTCGCACTGGCCGCTGGCCTGGCGGTGGCGGGCCGCTACAACGAGGGCTACGCCCTGCTGGTGTGGCCGCCCTACCGCATCCAGATTTCCTTCAATCTCCTCATCCTGCTGCTGGTGGGCGGCTTCGTGGCGGCCTACTCGCTGTCGCGGCTGGTGGCCCGCACCATGGCGTTGCCGCGGGCGGTGCAGCAGTTCCGCGCGAGAAAGCGCCGCGAGCGGGCCTCCCAGGCCATCTACGATGCGGTACGCCTGCGCATCGAGGGGCGTTTCGGCCAGGCCCTCAAGCAGGCCACGGCCGCCTACGAGGCCAACGAGGCGCCGGGCCTCGCCGCGCTGCTGGCGGCCCGGGCGGCAGAATCCCTGCGCGATGAGGAGCGCTACCGCTACTGGCTGGGCAAGGCCGCCGAGCACGACGGCGAAACCCGCGTTGCGCGCTTGATGACCGAGGCCAAGCTGGCCGTGGAGGGCCGTCGTTTCGACGAGGCCAGCGAGCGCATCGCCGAGCTCCAGGCCGGCGGGCAGCGTCACATCGCGGCCCTAAGGCTCGCCCTGCGTACCGCCCAGGCCACCGCCAACTGGGGCGAGGCGGTGCGGCTGGTGCGCCAGCTGGTGAAGGTCAAGGCCCTGTCGGCCGAGCTCGCCGAGCCGGTCAAGCGCCGCGCCCACCAAGAGGGCCTGCGCCAGCGGGCCGGCGATGCCCTGGCCCTGACGGCCTACTGGCAGGCGCTGCCCCGCGACGAGCAGCGGGACGCCCGGCTGGTCGCCGACCTGGCCAGCGCATTGATCGCCGCGGGCGATAGCGTTGCGGCCCAGCAGGCCATCGAGACGCAACTCGCCCACGCCTGGGATTCGAGGCTGGCCGGGCTCTACGGCCGCTGCGAGGGCGGCGACGTGCGGGCCCGCCTGGCCTGCGCCGAAGACTGGCTCAAGCGCCAGCCGCGCGACCCGCTGCTGCTGCTGAGCCTCGGCCGGTTGTGCGTGCAGTCGCAGCTGTGGGGCAAGGCGGAGAGCTACCTCGAGGCCTCGCTGGCCATCGCGCCGAGCTGGGAGGCCCACGTGGAGCTCGCCCACCTGGCCGAGCGTATGGATCGAACCGACGTCGCCAACCGGCATTACCGGGCCGCGGCCGAGCAGGCCCGCGCCTGAGCCGCCGCCTCCGGCCGTCTTTCCTCCTTCACGATGCTGGAATAAACTGAAACATTGGCCGCGTGTAAGTAGCGCGCAGCGCGCTGCAGGGCTCACGATAGTTTTTAGCAATCCGGACCATTCTGTTAATCAATTTGAGCGATACGATGGTCCGGCCTATGATGTCAGCTCCACAACCCAACCAGTGAAGGAAACGCTATGTCCCTGATCAATACCGAAATCAAACCGTTCAAAGCCACCGCCTTCCACAACGGCAAGTTCGTCGATGTCACCGAAGCCGATGTCAAGGGCAAGTGGTCCGTGTTCTTCTTCTACCCCGCTGACTTCACCTTCGTGTGCCCGACCGAGCTGGGCGACATGGCTGATCTCTACCCCGAATTCCAGAAGCTGGGCGTCGAGGTTTACTCCGTCTCCACCGACACCCACTTCGTGCACAAGGCCTGGGCTGACGCTTCCGACACCATCAAGAAGATCAACTACCCGATGATCGGCGACCCGACCGGCACCATCTCCCGCAACTTCGACGTGATGATCGAAGAAGCCGGCCTGGCGCTGCGTGGCACCTTCGTGGTGAACCCGGAAGGCCAGATCAAGGTCGCCGAGATCCACGACCTGGGCATCGGCCGTGACGCCTCCGAGCTGCTGCGCAAGGTCAAGGCTGCCCAGTACGTCGCCTCCCACCCGGGCGAAGTCTGCCCGGCCAAGTGGACCGAAGGCGCCGAAACCCTGAAGCCGTCCCTGGACCTGGTCGGCAAGATCTAATCTGCCCGCCCGTCCTGCACGCCCCGGCGTGCGGAGAACGCCCGGCGCTCCCCAGGAGCCCGGGCGTTTGTTTTTTTGGGCGCCGGTGGGCGGGATCTGTGCTGAAGCGATGTATGATAAAAATTAATTTCATCATACAAGCTTCGCCGACATGTTTGTCTCTGCCCTGGGGTCAAGCGCGCTCCGCAGCGGTGGCCCGCTGCCGAGGGGCGCGCGGCCCGCTGCCCGGGCCCTTGTTTCCATCGCGCTCGTCTGCGGCCTGACGCCCGGCGAGGCCTTGGCAGGGGGCATCCCGACGCTCGAAACCGTGGTGGTCGGTGGCGGCCCCGAAGAAGGGCTGATCGGCCTCGCGGGGGCTGCGACGGAGGGTACCGTCGGCGCCCGCCAGCTCGAGAACCGCCCGCTGCTGCGGCCGGCCGAGGTGCTGGAGCTGATCCCCGGGCTGATCGTGTCCCAGCACAGTGGTGACGGCAAGGCCAACCAGTACTACCTGCGCGGCTTCAATCTCGACCACGGCACCGACTTCGCCACCCGGGTGATGGGGATGCCGGTCAATCTGCCGACCCACGCCCACGGGCAGGGCTATTCGGACCTGCAGTTCCTGATCCCGGAGCTCGTCGAGCGGATGCAGTACCGCAAGGGCCCCTATGCTGCCGAGGTGGGGGATTTTGCCGCGGCCGGCTCGGCCTCCATCGATTACTTCCGCAGGCAGGAGGCGCCCTTCGCCCAGCTGACGGTGGGTGAGCGCGGTTACCGGCGCGGGTTGCTGGCCGGCTCGCCGGAGTTCGGCGGCGCCAATCTGCTGTACGCGCTCGAGTGGACCGGCAACGACGGTCCCTGGTCGCTCCCTGAAAACCTCGCTCGCCTCAACGGGCTTCTGCGCCTCAGCCAGGGCTCGCGGGACAACGGCTGGTCGGTGGCGGCGATGGCCTACAGTGCGCGCTGGAATGCCACCGACCAGGTGCCCCAGCGGGCCGTCGATGCCGGCCTGATCGGTCGCTTCGGCAACCTCAACCCCACCGATGGCGGGCGTACGCGTCGCAGCAGCCTGTCGGGCGAGTGGTCGGCGCGGGATGGAGGGGGCTGGACGCGCCTCAACACCTACGCGATCGACTACAGTCTGGATCTGTGGTCCGACTTCAGCTTCTGCCTCAACGACATGGCGCTGACGGACAGCTGCCAGCGGGGCGACCAGTTCCATCAGGCCGACCGGCGCAAGGTGTATGGCCTCGATGCGGCCCGCAGCTGGTTTGGCACGCTCGGGGGGCGGCCGGCAGACTTCACGCTCGGGGTGCAGTCGCGCCACGACAGGATAGACCGGGTCGCGCTGAGCCTGTCGTCGGCGCGGCAGGACTATCTGGCGATCCGGAGCGACGAGGTCGCCCAGTCGAGCGTCGGCCTCATCGGCGAGGTGCAGGTCCAGTGGCACGACAAGTTCCGCAGCATCCTTGGCCTGCGCAGCGATCACTATCACTTCGACGTGCACAGCAGCCTGGCGCAGAACTCGGGCGCGGTGCAGGACCAGATCACGAGCCCCAAGCTGGCGCTGGTCTTCGGACCCTGGGCAAAGACCGAGTACTACGCCAACCTGGGCTTCGGCTTTCACAGCAACGACGCCCGCGGGACGACGACCCGGATCAACCCCGACCCCCGCGACCCGGGCTATCTCGGCCCGGTGCGCCCCGTCACGCCGCTGGTGCGGGCCCGGGGCTACGAAGTCGGTGTGCGCAGCGCGATCGTGCCCGGCCTGCACAGCGCGCTGGCCCTGTGGCGGCTCGATCTGGCCTCCGAGTTGCTCTTCGTGGGCGACGCGGGGAGCACCGAGCCGAGCTTCCCGAGCCGTCGCAGCGGCATCGAATGGGCCAACTACTGGACACCGACCCGCGGGCTCATCGTCGACGCCGACCTCGCCCTGTCCCGCGCCCGCTACACCGGGGCTGAGGCGGCCCTGGCAGGCGGCCGGCATGTGCCGGGGGCGCTGGAGAAGAGCTTCTCGGCCGGCGCCAGCTACGATAGCCAGGCCCGCTGGACGGCCGGCCTGCGCTTGCGCTACTTCGGCCCGCGGGCGCTGGTGGAGGACAACTCGGTCCGCTCGGGGGCCTCCACGCTGGTCAATGCCCGGTTCGGCTACCGGGTAGCTCCGGGGAGCAGCCTGAGCGTCGAGGTGCTCAACCTGTTCGATCGCCGGGTGAGCGACATCGATTATTACTACGCCTCCCAGCTGCGGGGCGAGGCGCAGCCGGTGGAGGGCATCCACACTCATCCGGCGGAACCGCGCAGCCTGCGCGTCTCGCTGCGTGTCCGTTATTGAGGGCGCCGGCGCCGCAGCCGACGCATGCCGATCACGCAGCCGCTCGTGGCAAGGGCGGCGCCGAGCAGGCACAGCAGGGTGATGAGGCCGTCGCGGAGGGCGGGCAGCGCGCCGAGGGGCGGGAAGTCCAGCCGGTGCAGCCCGTTGAAGACCCAGCGGTGGAGCCGGTTGGCGGCGTCCACCCGGCCCAGCACGCGGCCGCTGGCCGGGTCGATGTACCAGGTGGTCTGCTCCGGGTCGGCGAGGCGGATGCGCACCGCCGGCAGCACCGCCGGGTTACGCCGGCCGTAGTGGTAGAGGTCGGCCTCGTGGATCAGCTCGGCCTGCGCCACTGGCTGGCCTTCGATGGCCGCGATCATGTCGGCGAGGGCCTGGGGCGGGATGGGCAGCGCCGGGCGGGCCTGGTCGTCGAGGCGCCGGCTGCCGTCCGGGCCGCGCACCTCAAGGTAATGCCGGCCATCGAAGCGATACCACTCGGCTTCACGCCCGCCTGGCGCGGCGGCGAGCTGGCGCTTCAGCAGGGCCAGGTCGGCGGCCGGGCTGAAGGCGGCGCCGGCCAGGCGCTGGGCCGCGCCCTTCGGTAGCCCGCTGAACTCCAGCAGGCCGAAGGGATGGTTCGACAGCCAGCCGGACAGCAGCCAGGTGAAGGCCAGGGCGCCGACGCCGAGGCCGAGCAGGTGGTGCCCGCGCTTCCAGCCCCTGTAGGGCGTGACCTGCCCCCGCGGGTAGCGGCGCCGCAGGCGCAGGCGCTGCAGGCCGAGGGCCAGGCCGGCGGCGACGGTGAGCAGGGCCGTGGCCGGCAGCCACAGCACCAGCTGGCGCCACAGGGTGGTGTCGTCGCCGCGCAGGGGCGTGAAGTAGAGCCAGTGGGGCACCGTGCCGAGCCAGCTCCAGCCGCGTTCGAAGCGAGTGGTGTGGGCCACCACCTCGCCGCTACGGGACGAGACGTAAAGCACGCTGCCCGCGGCATCGTCGACGGGAATGCGCAGCAGCGGCCGGTGGGGCCGGTAGGTGCTGTAGATCGTCCACTGGTCGCGAAGGATGGCCTCAATGGTGCCCAGCTTCGCGCCGGGCAGGAAGGCCTGGGCGGCGGCCCGGGCCAGCTCCGGCGTCACGACGACTGGCTTGCCCGTGTCGGCCCACACGCTGCAGGCGGCATCCGCGCCAGAGAAATGGTAGACGGGGCGCCCGAGGGCCATCGCCAACCGCGCGCCGCGGAGCTTGTCCGGGCAGGCCGCGGCGGCCTGGGCCGGGCTCACGGCGAGGGCGTCGGGCTGCAGCGGGGCCTGCCGGCTCACCCGCTCGTCGGTGTCGAGCTTAGGAAAGGGCACGTAGAGCATCACCAGGCCGGAGACGAACCAGGCGAGGATCAGCACCCCGCTGGCGGTGCCGAGCCAGCGGTGGGCGAGGTGGAGGAGGCGCAGCAGGCGGGCTTTCATGGGCGGGGCTGGCAGCCCAGGTGGCTGGCCGCCGGATGCCTCAGGCCCAGTCCCGGTGCACCAGGTAGTCGGTGTAGAGCCGCGCTTCCGGGCTGTCCGGCTCGGGCTGCCAGTCGTAGCGCCATTTGACGATGGGGGGCATCGACATGAGGATGGATTCGGTACGGCCGCCCGACTGCAGGCCGAACAGCGTGCCCCGGTCGAAGACCAGGTTGAACTCCACGTAGCGGCCGCGGCGGTAGGCCTGGAAGTCACGTTCGCGCTCGCCATAGGGCGTGTCCCGGCGGCGTTCGATGATCGGCGTGTAGGCCGGCAGGAAGGCGTCGCCGACGCTGCGGGTCATCGCGAAGGCGGCGTCGAAATCCACCTGGCCGTCGGCGCCGTGGTCGTCGAAGAAGAGGCCGCCGACACCGCGGGGCTCGTTGCGGTGCTTGAGGAAGAAGTAGCGGTCGCACCAGTCCTTGAGGCGCTGGTATTCCGCCTCGCCCCAGGGCAGCACGGCGGCCTTGCAGGTGGCGTGGAAGTGGCGGACGTCTTCCTCGAAGGGGTAGTAGGGCGTGAGGTCCATGCCGCCGCCGAACCACCACACGTCGGCCTTGCCCGGCGCCGAGGCGATGAAGAAGCGCACGTTCATGTGCACCGTCGGGCAGTAGGGGTTGCGCGGGTGGAGCACCAGGGAGACGCCCATTGCCTCGTAGCTGCGGCCGGCGAGTTCGGGCCGGGCGGCGGTGGCGGAGGGGGGCAGGCCTTCGCCCATCACGTGGGAGAAGTTGCAGCCACCGCGCTCGAAGAAGTTGCCCTCCTCGATCAGCCGGGTGAGGCCGCCGCCACCGGCCGGGCGCGTCCAGCTGTCGGTGCGGAAGGGCTTGCCGTCGAAGGCTTCGAGAGCCGCGACGATGCGCGCCTGGAGGTCGAGGAGGTAGGCTTTGACGGCGGCGCGGTCAGGCATGGGGAGACTCCGGGAATGAAAGGTCGCCGGCGGCGGGCCGGCGGAGGGGGCGGTCAGGCGCCGGGGAGAACGCGCTTCGAGTAGGTGTCGCGATCCATGTCGAGCGCCTCGGAGGTGATCTGCACGACCTGGGGGCCGGGCCCGACGAGGGGGGCGATGGCGTCCACCAGCGCCACGGTGAGGCGCTGCTTGGTGTCTCCGTCGCGGCCGGACAGGAGGGACAGCCCGGCGTGGATGAAGCCGTGGTCGGCACCGCTGCCGACCCGGAAGTGCTCGACGGGCATCAGCCGCACCTTGATGGCATCGGGCGGGCTGAAGACTTCACTGGAGACCAGGATGTCGGTCGTGACCTGCACCATCAGCGCCGGGTCGAAGCGGCCGGCGATGTTGGTGCTGTACTCGATGCGCAGGTGCGGCATGGAGACTAGCCCTTGCGGCCGAGGGCCCGGTAGCCGATGTCGCGGCGGCACTGCATGCCGTCGAAGTGGATCTGGTCGACCTGCTCGTAGGCGCGCTTCTGGGCGCTCTTCACGTTGTCGCCGAGGGCGGTGACGCACAGCACGCGGCCGCCGTTGGTGCGGATCTCGCCGCCCTCCTCGGTGGTGCCGGCGTGGAAGACGTGGGCGTCTTCGGAGGCGCTGGCGGGCAGGCCGTGGATGGCGTCGCCCTTGCGCGGGCTGTCGGGGTAGCCGGCGGCGGCCATCACCACGCCGAGGGCGAAGCGGCGGTCCCATTCGGCCTCGACCTTGTCGAGCTTGCCGGCGACGGCGGCCTCGACGAGGTCGACCAGGTCGGACTTGAGCCGCATCATGATCGGCTGGGTTTCCGGGTCGCCCATGCGGCAGTTGAACTCGACCACGCGGGGCGCGCCCTTGGCGTCGATCATCAGGCCGGCGTACAGGAAGCCCGTGTAGGGCAGCCCTTCGGCCGCCATGCCGACGAGGGTCGGCATGATGATCTCGCGCATCGCGCGGGCGTGCACTTCGGGGGTGACCACCGGGGCCGGCGAGTAGGCGCCCATGCCGCCGGTGTTGGGGCCCTGGTCGGCGTCACGCAGGCGCTTGTGGTCTTGAGAGGTGGCCAGCGGCAGGGCGTGGCGGCCGTCGGCCATCACGATGAAGCTGGCTTCCTCGCCTTCCATGAACTCCTCGATCACCACCCGCGGGCCGCGCTCGTCGTACTGCACGCCCAGGGTGTTGTGGGTGAGCATGGCGTCGATGGCGGCGTGGGCTTCGTCGAGGGTCATCGCCACGACGACGCCCTTGCCGGCGGCCAGGCCGTCGGCCTTGATGACGATCGGTGCGCCCTCGGCGTCAACATAAGCGTGGGCGGCGGCGGGGTCGGAGAAAGTCTGATACTTCGCCGTCGGGATCTTGTGCCGGAGCAGGAACTGCTTGGCGAAGTCCTTGGAGCTTTCGAGTTGTGCGGCGAGCCGGGTCGGCCCGAAGATCGGCAGCCCGGCGGCGCGGAAGGCATCCACGACACCGGCAGCCAGCGGCGCCTCGGGGCCGACCACGGTGAGGCCGATCTGCTCGGCGCGGACGAAGTCGATCAGCGCCGGGATGGCGGTGATGGCGACGTTCTCGACGCCCGGCTCACGGGCGGTGCCGGGGTTGCCCGGCGCGACGAAAACCTTGTGGACCCGCGGCGAGCGGGACAGCTTCCAGGCCAGGGCGTGTTCGCGTCCGCCGGAGCCGATGACGAGGATCTTCATGGAGAGCACGCTATCAGTGACGGAAGTGGCGGAAGCCGGTGAGCACCATGGCGATGCCCTGCTCGTCGGCGGCGGCGATGACTTCGGCGTCGCGCATCGAGCCACCCGGCTGGATGACGGCGGTGGCGCCGGCCTGGGCCAGCACGTCGAGGCCGTCACGGAACGGGAAGAAGGCATCCGAGGCGACCACGCAGCCGGGGATCACCAGGCCGGCGTTCTCGGCCTTGATCTTGGCGATGCGGGCGGAATCCACGCGGCTCATCTGGCCGGCGCCGACGCCGATGGTCATGCCGTCCTTGCAGTAGACGATGGCGTTGGACTTGACGTACTTGGCGACGCGCCAGGCGAACAGGAGGTCGGAGAGCTCCTTGTCGGTGGGCGCGCGCTTGGTGACGACCTTGAGGTCGGCAGCGGTGATCGGGGCGAAGTCGGCGCTCTGCACCAGCAGGCCGCCGCCGACGCGCTTGTAGTCGGGCTGCTTGACGGTGCCGAGGGGCACGATCAGCACGCGGACGTTCTGCTTGGCCTTGAGGAGCTCGAGGGCTTCGTCGGTGTAGGCGGGGGCGATCAGCACCTCGAGGAACTGGGCGCTGACGGCTTCGGCGGCGGCGCGGTCGACGGTGGTGTTGAAGGCGATGATGCCGCCGAAGGCCGAGGTGGGGTCGGTGGAGAAGGCCTTTTTATAGGCTTCCAGCGGGCTCGCACCAAGGGCCACGCCGCAGGGGTTGGCGTGCTTGACGATCACGCAGGCCACGCTGTCGAAGGCCTTCACGCATTCCCACGCCGCGTCGGAATCGGCGATGTTGTTGTACGACAGCTCCTTGCCCTGCACCTGGGTGTAGGCGGCGATGGCGCCGGCGGGGGCGCTGGATTCACGGTAGAAGGCGGCGGACTGGTGGGGGTTCTCGCCGTAGCGGAGATCCTGCACCTTGTCGAAGGCCAGCTGGAAGCGCTCCGGGTAGGCCATCTTGCTGCCGTCGTCGGCCAGCGCGGTGAGGTGGTTGGAGATCGCCGCGTCGTAGCGGGCGGTGTGGGTGAAGGCCTTGCGGGCGAGGTCGAAGCGGGTCTTGTAGCTGAGCGTGCCGTCGCCCGCCTTCAGCTCGGCGATGATGGCGGCGTAGTCGGCCGGGTCGGTCACGATGCCGACGCCGCCGGCTTCATTGCCGTGGTTCTTGGCCGCGGCGCGGACCATGGTCGGGCCGCCGATGTCGATGTTCTCGATGGCGTCCTCGAGGGTGCAGTCGGGCTTGGCGACGGTGGCCTGGAAGGGGTAGAGATTGACCACCACGAGGTCGATGCGCGGGATGGCGTGCTCTTCGAGCTTGGCCAGGTGCTCGGGCAGGTCGCGACGGGCGAGGATGCCGCCGTGCACCTTGGGGTGCAGGGTTTTCACGCGGCCGTCGAGCATCTCGGGGAAACCGGTGTAGTCGGATACGTCGGTGACCGGCAGGCCAGCGTCGCGGAGTGACTTGGCGGTGCCGCCGGTGGACAGCAGCTTGACGCCGAGGGCGGACAGTTCGCGGGCAAATTCGACGACGCCGGCTTTGTCGGAGACGCTGAGCAGGGCTTGGGTGACTTTCATGGGGCTTCTCTGGAAGGCCGCGCCAGGGCGGCTGGTGAATATGGGGAGACGGTCAGGGCGGTCAGAGCAGTTCGTGTTCGGACAGCTTGCGGCGCAGGGTGTTGCGGTTGATGCCGAGCATCTCTGCGCAGAGGGTCTGGTTGCCGCCGGCCTGCTTGAGGACGAATTCGAGCATGGGTTTCTCGACGTTCTTGATCACCATCGCGTACAGGGCGTTGGGCTTCTCTCCGTCGAGGTCGCGGAAATAGGTGTCGAGGGCGCGGCAGACCGAGTCGGCGATGTCATTGCTGGTGCTGCTCATGCGGCAAGCTCCTTGGGAAATTCTTCGGGGTCTGCATAGACCAGTCGGCTGTCTCTGTCGGCGAGCCGGCCGAAGAACTCGTCAATGGCGGCAATCTGTTCTTGTACGGTGGGCAGGGTGTTCATGATGCGGCGGAACTGCGCCGACCCGACCAGACCCTTGGTGTACCAGCTGATGTGCTTGCGGGCGATCTTTACGCCGGTGTCCTCGCCGTAGAAGGCGTAGAGGTCGGCGAGGTGGTCCTTGCACACCTGCAGGATCTCCGAGACGAGCGGGGGCGGGAGCTCCTCGCCGGTTTTCAGGAAGTGTTCGATCTCGCGGAAGATCCACGGCCGGCCCTGGGCCGCGCGGCCGATCATCACGCCGTCGGCGCCGGTGTAGTCGAGCACGAACTTGGCCTTCTGCGGCGTGGTGATGTCGCCGTTGGCGATCAGCGGGATGCGCACGCGGGTCTTCACGTCGGCGATGGTGTCGTACTCGGCATCGCCCATGTACTGGCAGGCGCGGGTGCGGCCGTGGATGGCGATCAGCTGGATGCCGGACTCTTCGGCGATGCGGGCGATGGTGGCGGCGTTGCGGTTGGCCTTGTTCCAGCCGGTGCGGAACTTGAGCGTGACCGGGGTGTTGCCGGCGGCCCCGACGACGGCTTCGAGGATGCGGGCAACCAGCGGCTCGTCCTGCATCAGCGCCGAGCCGGCCATCACGTTGCACACCTTCTTGGCCGGGCAGCCCATGTTGATGTCGATGATCTGGGCGCCGCGGTCGATGTTGTGGCGGGCGGCCTCGGCCATCATGGCCGGGTCGGCGCCGGCGATCTGCACCGAGATCGGGTCGGCCTCGCCGTCGTGGTTGGCGCGCCGCTGGGTCTTGGCGCTGCCGTAGAGCAGGGAGTTGGAGGTGACCATCTCGGAGACGGCGAGCCCCGCGCCCATTTTCTTGCAGAGCTGGCGGAAAGGACGGTCCGTCACGCCGGCCATGGGCGCGACGAACAGATTGTTTCGCAAGGTGAATCCGGCGAATTGCATCGGCTTGTACGGCGGGGGAAAAGCGCGACATTCTACTCCATTGCCCATTTTTAGGGCAGGGGGCGGATACGCCGGAGACCCTTCCAGAGGTGCTGGAGGGCGTGCGCGAGGAAGCGTCGGGCCGCCCCAGGCTTCCTTGCAGCCCCCTTGGGGGCGGGGTCGATGCGAAGCGCCGGCGCTGGGGGCCGTCAGGGCACCTCGGAGTACTGCATGCGGCCCTGGATGCGCGCGGCGTGGGCGGCCAGACGGGGGCCGTAGCTCTTTTCGTACTTGCGCGGGTTGGGCAGCATCACCGCCAGCCGGGCGGCCTGGGCCGGGGCCAGCTGGGCAGCCGGGATGCGGTAGTAGCGCTGGGCGGCGGCCTCGCAGCCGAAGATGCCGTTACCCCACTCGACCACGTTGAGGTAGACCTCGAGGATGCGCCGCTTGTCCCACAGGGCTTCGATCATCACCGTGATGATGGCCTCCTCGGCCTTGCGGAAATAGCTGCGCGAGGGCGACAGGAAGAGGTTCTTGGCCAGCTGCTGGCTGATCGTCGAGCCGCCGGCCACCATGCGGCCTTTCTTCTGGTTCTTCTCGATGGCCTTCTGGATGCCTTCCCAGTCGAAGCCCTCGTGGTCGATGAACTTGTCGTCCTCGGCGGCGATCACCGCCCGCTTGAGGTGGATCGAGATCTTGTCGTAGGGCACCCAGCGGTAATGCAGCTCGGCGTCGGGCTTGCTGCCGGTGAGCTCGTCGAGGCGCAGGCTCATGAAGCTGGTCTCGGCGGGGGGAACCCATTTCCACCACAGCACGTGGCCGAGCAGCCACAGCTGGTAGGCGACGAACAGCAGCACGAGCGCCAGCAGGCCGCGGCGGGTCCAGTGCCAGAGCCGGCTCATCGGCCCTCAGTCCTTCTCGCGGGAGCTGGTCTTGACCATGTCCGCGTTGGTGAAGGTCCAGGTGCGGGTGATCTCGATCACGTCGGTGTCCTTGCGGATGTCCGGCGGAAAGGCGGGGTAGGGCGCGGCGAGCTGGACGATGCGGCGGGCGGCCTCGTCGAGCACCTTGTGGCCGGAGGAGCGCTGGATCTCGATGTTCTGCACGTTGCCGTCGGCGCCGATGGTGACCGACAGGAGCAGGCTGCCGTAGAGCTTGCCGCGGGCGGCCTCGGGGTAGTTGAGGGTGCCTACGCGCTCGATCTTCTGGCGCCAGTCTTCGGCGTACTGGGCGAAGCGGTATTCCTGGGTGCGGGCGCCGATGAACTTCTTGCGCGGCCGCGAGGCGTAGTCCATGAGGTCCTTGTCGATCTGGGCCTCGATGCGCGCCACCGCGGCGGCGCTGTCCATCAGGTCGTAGCCCGATACCTGGCGCGGCGCCTCGCTGGGCGTGACCTGCTGGGTGTCGACGGCGATGGCGGTCTTGCCCTGCCTGGCCGTCATGGCCTGCATCTGGGGCGCCTGGGCCTGCTCGCTGCGGCGCTGGGCTTCGATGAGGCCATTGCCGAGCCGGGACTGCTCCTGGGGCGGCAGGGGTGTGGCCAGGGTGGCTTTCTGCTTGTCGTTGGTGCCGCCGCCGTCGAGGTTGGCCTGGGCGAGGAGGTCGGCCTGGTCCGGGCGCTGGGCGTGGCGGGAGTTGACCAGCACCACCTCCAGGCCTTTGCTCTTGCCCTTGAACTGATCCGGGTCGGGCATCACGAAATGAACCGACAGCAATATCGCATGCAGCAGCAGCGACAGGCCGACCCCCCACTCCAGGGCGTAGCGTGCCGTGGCGCCGGTGAAGGTCGGCCAGGCGAAGCCGCCCGCCGGCCCGGGCGGGGCGGGGGGCGCTGGCTGGACGAGGGGCTGCTTGCGCGGGGCCTGCATCGGGGCTTGCCGGGCGGTCAGGCGGCTGCCGGCGGGGCCGAGGCGGAGTCGGCAGCCGCGACGTCCGGCGTGCCCGCGGCATCGAGGGCGTCGGGCGGCAGCTCGGCTTCGTCGATCTCCTCGATCGCATCGCCGGCGGCTTCGGCCAGGGTTTCCAGGTAGGTGGCGCGGACTTCGATGTCGACCAGGTCGGTGCTTTCGATGGCCAACTGCACGCGGGTGCCCGGCGGCAGGGAGGGCATCGAGGGCAGCTTGAAGATCAGCGGGATGGCCTCGAGGCGCACCAGGCTCTCGCGCAGCACGCGGGCGCTCATCTGCGGGTGGCCGGCCTGGCGCAGCCAGCGCAGGCACCAGTAGCGTTCCATGCCGCGCTGGAACTCGGCGTAGGCGGCGTAGGTGAGCTCGAAGTCACGCATCGCCGCGATGAGGTCGGCGGACTTTGGCGGGAAGGGCGGGGCCTCGCCCTTCAGCCAGGCGATGAGCTGCCACTGGTTGACGAGGTCGACGTAGCGGCGCAGCGGCGAGCTGGACCAGGCGTAGCAGTCGACGCCGAGGCCTTCGTGGGGCGCCGCCGCAGTGGTCATGCGCACCTTGCCGCCGGTCTGGGCCCGGTACAGGGCCGGGATGCCAGCCTCGGCGAGGGCTTTGCCCCAGGTGCTGTTGGCGGCGATCATCAGCTCGGCCACCAGCTTGTCGAGGGGCGAGCCGCGGGAGCGCCGGCCGATCTCGACCCGGCCGGGGCCGTCGGCGGTGGTCTGGGCCCAGTCGACGCTGAAGTTGAAGTCGACCTGGTTCTGGTTGGCGGAGGGCTTGCCGCGGCCGGCCTCGAGCACGGTGGCGAGCTCCCAAAGCAGCGTGAGTTCGGCCTTCCAGGGGAAGTCGGGGCCGCCTTCGGTGAGGGTGGTCTCGTTGAAGACCGGCTCGACGTCGTGGTGGCGCAGGTTGGCGACCACCGGGACGCGCTCGATGCACGAGCTGTGGCCGGTGACGATGAGGTCGCGGCTGACTTCGAGGTAGAGCGACAGGGCCGGGCAGTCGCGGCCTTCGCCGAGGGTGAAGCGGGCGACGATGTCCTCGGGGAGCATCGTGATCTTGTTGCCCGGCATATACACCGTGGACAGCCGCTCGCGGGCGATAGCGTCGAGGGCGGATTCGCGGCCGAAGCCGATGCCCGGCGCTGCGATGTGGATGCCGACGCGCCAGCCGGTGTCGGTGGGGGTGATCGAGAAGGCGTCGTCGATCTCGGTGGTGGCGGCGTCGTCGATGGAGAAGGCGCGCACCGCCGCCAGCGGGAGGTCGGCCGGTTCGGTGGGGGGCTCGACCGGCGGGAAGCCGGTGCCGGCCGGGAAGTATTCGAAGAGGAAGCGGTCGAAGTGCAGTTCGTGGGTGGAGGCCAGCGCGCCGCAGTCGAGGAAGATCCGGGCGGCGGATTTGCCGGTTTCGGCGCTGGCGGCTTCGAGGGCCTTGGTTTCGAGGCGGTTGCGGTCGGGCTTATAGAGCAGCTGGCGCAGCAGGGGGCGGAGCTCTTCGGGCAAGGTGCCGGCGAGGAGTTCGTCGCGCATGCGTTCGATGGCGGCGGCCTGCTGCTTCTTTTTCTCGAGGCCGGCGAGGGCAGCCTGGAGGATTTCGGCGGGGGCCTTGCGGAAGCGGCCGCGGCCCTTGCGGTGGAAGTAGATCGGCGCGGCGTGGAGGCGCAGCAGCACGGTGGCGGATTCGACCGGGCTGGGTTCGTGACCGAAGTATTCGCGGGCGAAGTCGATGAAGGCGAATTCGTCGTCGCCGCAGACTTCCCACAGGAATTCGGTGTCGAGGCCTTCTGCCTCGGCTTCGGCGCGTTGCAGCAGCTCGCCCGCCGAGGGCTGGGCGAAGCGCATCAGAACATGGTTGCTCTTCAGTTTGAGGCGCTTGCCGTGGGGCGTTTCCACCTGCAGGGAGGCGTCGTTGTCAGTCAGGATGGTGCCGGTCTTGAAGGCACCATCCTCTTCGAAGAGCAGATTCATGGGGTGGCCAGGCTGGAAAACATTTAATTATAGCCAAGCCGGCGGCCTGCCCGCAGGAAAGCGACGCCTGGTGCGTGGATCAGGCCGGCCCGTGCTCGACGAAGCCGCGGATCAGCTCAAGCAGCACGTCTTCGTCGTAGGGCTTGCCCAGGTAGTGGTTGACGCCGATCTCCTCGGCATAGCGCTTGTGCTTCTCGGCGGTGCGGGAGGTGATCATGATGATCGGCACGGCCTTGAGGCGCATGTCGGCGCGGATGTTGCGCGTCAGGTCGAAACCGTCCATGCGCGGCATCTCGATGTCGGCGATGATCACGTCGGGGCGCAGGCTGAGCAGCTGCTCGAGGGCGTCGACGCCATCCTTGGCGGTGACCACGCGGTAGCCTTCGCGTTCCAGCAGGCGGCCGGTGATCTTGCGCACGGTGAGGGAGTCGTCGACGACCATCACGGTGGGCTGGCTGGGGGCCGAGGCGGCCATCGGCGTCACCGGGCCGTCGTCGGCGGCAGCAGGGCTGCGGCCGGCCAGGGCGACCGGGTTGAGGATCAGCACGATCTCGCCGTCGCCGAGCACCGTGGCACCGGAGAAGCCGACCATCCGGGCGTACTGGGGGCCGGCGTTCTTGACGACGATTTCCTGGTTGCCGCGCAGGCTGTCGACGTGCAGGGCCAGGGTCTCGCTGCCGGCGCGCAGCAGCAGCACCCAGTTGAAGCGGTCTGCCTGGGGCTGGGATTCGAAGTCGCCCAGCAGGCGCGGCAGGTAGCGGTAGCTGAAGTGCTCGCCCATCCACTCGGTGCCGCGGTTGTTGCGGATTTCGTCGAGGGCCGTGGCCTTGAGCTCGAGCACCTGGGCCACCATCGAAGAAGGGATCGCGAAGGTGCGGCCGCCGGATCGCACCAGCAGGGCCTGGGCCACCGCCAGCGTGAGGGGCAGGTTGATGCGGAAGGTGGTGCCCTGGCCAGGTTCGGTGGAGATGCTGATGCGGCCACCGACGGCGGCGGTCTCGCTCTTCACGACATCCATGCCGACACCCCGGCCAGCAAGGCTGGAGAGGCTGGCGGTGCTGAAGCCGGGCACGAAGATGAGGTTGGTGAGGCGTTTTTCGTCGGTCTCCTCGTCGGCCTTGATCAGGCCGTTGGCGATGGCCTGGGCGCGGATGCGGGCGAAGTCGAGGCCCGCGCCGTCGTCGCGGAACTCGATGACGACGTCGCTGCCCTCGTGGGTGACCTTGAGGGTGATCTGGCCGATCTCGGGCTTGCCGGCGGCACGGCGCACTTCGGGCGGCTCGATGCCGTGGGCGACGGCGTTGCGCACCAGGTGGCCGAGGGGCGCAGTCATCGCCTCGAGCACGCTGCGGTCGATTTCGATCTGGCCGCCGATGATGTCGAGGTTGGCACGCCGGCCGAGCTCCTTGGCGGTCTGGCGGACCAGGCGGTAGAGACGCTCGGCGAGGCTGTCGAAGGGCACCATGCGCACGTGCATCAGCGACTGCTGGAGCTCGCGGGTCATGCGCGACTGGGCGTGGAGGGCCACCTCGGCGCCGTCGAGGTTCTTGAGGAGGTTCTGCTGGACGGTGGTCACGTCGCCTACGCTCTCGGCCATCATCCGGGTGAGCTCCTGGAGGCGCGTGTAGCGGTCCATTTCCAGGGGGTCGAACTCGGTGTGATGGGTCTCGACCTGCGAGAGGCGCGACTGCATCTGGGTGTCGGCCTGGATCTCGACTTCCCGCAGCTGGTTGCGCAGGCGGATGACGTTTTCGGTGAGGTCGAGTAGGGAGCGGCGCAGGGTGCGAAGTTCGCCCTCGATACGCGTGCGGGCGATGCTGATCTCGCCGGCCTCGTTGACGAACTGGTCGATGCGGCCGGATTCGACCCTCAGCTGGGTGCGGGCGGCCTGGGCCGCGATGTCGCCGGGCTGGGCCGGGGCGGCTTCCTCGACGTGGATCGCGGTTTCGGCGCTGGCGGCGGCCGGGGCGGGCTGGGCCGCCTCGGGCATGGCCAGGTTGTCGAGGGTCTGGCGGGTCTGGTCGAGGGCGGTTTCGAGCTCGTCGATGATCTCGAGGCCGGCGTCGCCCTGGTGGCGCGCCCTTTCGAGGCGGGTCTCGAGGTCGTGGATGCTCTGGCCGAGGCTCATCGCGCCGACCATCCGGGCGCTGCCCTTGAGGGTGTGGAGCAGGCGGGCGATGCCGGCGGGGTGGGCCGCCTCGTCGGGCGCGGTGCGCCAGTTGTGGAGCGAAGTGCCGAGCTGGTCGAGGAGCTCGCTGCCCTCGTCGAGGAAGATCGGCAGCAGGTCGGTATCGAGCTCGTCGCGCAGCTGGGGCGTGGCCGGGGCCGGCGCGGGCTCGGGGCTGCGAGGCGTGGCGGCCGGTGCCGGGGCCTCGCTGCGCAGGCTGATGACCTCGGCGAGGCGCCCGGCCTGAATGTCGTTCAGGTGGTCGACGAGCTCGGGCGTGGAGACCGGCAGCTGGCGCGTGCCGAGCTGGATCAGCATGCCTTCGAGCGCGGTGGCGGCGGCGTTGAGCAGGGCGGTTTCTTCGGCGGCCGGTGCGCTGTCGTGGTCGGCCAGGCGCTGCTGGGCGAGCTCGAGAGCCTTGGCGAGCTGCTGGGGTGCTTCGAAACGGGCGGTGCCGGAGATGCCGGCCAGGGTGTGGGCGGCGCGGATCGCGGCGGCCACGGGGACCAGGCTGGGATTGACCGACAGGCGGGCGAGCTCGTGGCGCAGGGTGGCCACGTGCTGGCGGGCTTCGACCAGGTAGAGGTCGAACAGGGGCCGCGACAGGATGACGTGGCCGAGTCGCACTTCGTCCGGGCTGAGCTCGGCACTCTCGGCGCTGTCGGTAGACTCGAGGGGCTCTGGGGCTTCGGGGGCGGGCGTGTCGAAGGCGTCGAGCAGGGCTTCCGCCTCGAGCACGTCTTCGGGAGCGGGCGCGGCGGCTTCGGGCTCCATGGGCTCGCCGGCTTCGGCTTCGGCTTCGGGCTCGAGCTCCGTGGCTTCGATGGCGGACGCGCTGATTTCCTCGGCGAGCAGGTCTTGGGGCTCCTCGGGTTCGAGGGCTTCCAGGGCTTCGTCAACGGTGAGGATGTCGTCGGGCAGCTCGGGGAGTTCGGGCAGGGTGATGGCTTCGACGACTTCCGGCGCAGGGGCTTCTTCCTCGAGGGGCTGTGCCTCGGTGTCGTCGAGAGCGAAGTCGAGATCGAAGG
Source organism: Zoogloea sp. (assembly GCA_016789125.1). Lineage (GTDB taxonomy): Bacteria > Pseudomonadota > Gammaproteobacteria > Burkholderiales > Rhodocyclaceae > Zoogloea. The sequence goes on from JAEUNU010000183.1 coordinate 18,724, forward strand.
CGGTCTCGGTGAGGGGCGTCTCGATGGGCAGGGCTTCGTCTGCCGCGAGTTCCTCGACGGTGATGGCTTCGGCGCTGGAGAAGGGGGTGTCTCCACCGTGCTCGAAGTCGAAATCGAGGGAGGTTTCGTCGATGGCCGGCAAGGCGGACGGGGCTTCGGCCGGCACGGTGTCGGCCGGGACCCGGCTGTAGGGGCCGGCGTAGCTGCCGCGCTCGAGGTCGAAGTCGAGGGCGGTCTCGGTGGGCGAGGGCTCGGCGGGTGCCGCGGGGGTTTCGTCGCGGGTGAAGTCGAAGTCGAGGGCGTTGTCGGGCGGGGAGGCCTCGGGGGCGGCACCGGGAAGTTCGAAGTCGAGGTCGAAGGCCGCCGGGGCGGGCTCCACGTTCGCGGGCTCGGCGTCGGCGGGGCGGGCGGGCGGCGTCTCGGCCACCGGGGTGCCGGTGCTCGTGGGCTCGCCGAAGTCGAGGATGGGGAGATCCGAGAGGTCGGGTTCGAGGGGCTTGGGCTCGAAGCTGACGGGCTCGAAGGCGTCGTTCTCGAGCACTTCGTTCTCGAGGGCTTCCAGGGCCTCGAGGGCCGCATCGTCCTCCAGGGCGCCGAAGCTGAAATTGGACATGACCTGGGTGGCGGCCATGTCCAGGGCAGCCTTGGCCGGCTTGGGCTGCTCGACCGCGGGAGCTGCGGGCGCGGCGGGGGGCGGCACGATGGCTTCTGCAGCAGGTGCGTCACTGCTGCTGCGCAGGCGCTCGGCCGAGGCGAGGAGGGCGCTGACGTCCTTGTGGATGCCGGCGCCGGCCTTGATCTGGTCGATCCACGCGGAGAAGTCGGCGTGGGCATCGCCGATGAGCCCGAGAAGTTCGTCGGTGACGGGGATCTCGAGGCGCAGCCAGTGGTTGAGGGTCTGCTCCATGCCCCAGGCGGCTTCGCCGAAGTCGCGCAGGCCGACCATGCGGCCGCTGCCCTTGAGGGTGTGGAAGCTGCGCCGGATGGTGGTGAGCACCTCGACGTCGTGGGGGTTCCGGACCAGCTCGGCGAGCCGGGCGGCGATGGTGTCGCGGACGTCCTCGGCCTCTTCGAGGAAGATGGCCAAGAGTTCGGCGTCGAGTTCTTCTTCGCTGGCTTCGAGCAGGCGCGTGGCTTCGGCGGAGAGGGCCGGGGCGGCGGGCGTCTGGGGCAGCGGGGTGGCTTCGGTGAAGAGTTCGCCAGCGTCGAGGAGGGTGAGGGCCTGGCGGGCCTGCTTTTCGAGTTCGAGGTCGGCCGTGAGGGAGGCGTCTTGGCGCAGGCTCTCGAGGTTGAGCTGGAGCTCGGTACGCAGGCCGACGTCTTCGGGGTTGTCTTTGAGGGCGGCGGCGAGGGCAGCGGTTTCGCGCTTCTGCTGGGCGAGCTCGGCCTCGATGCTGTCGGCGGCCGGGGCCTTGCCGGCGTCGGGGCGCAGGATGCGCTCGAGGTCGGCGGGGCCGTGCTGCAGGGCTTCGATGTAGACGCCGAGGGCCGACAGGCGGTGGGCGATTTCTTCGAAGGCTTCGGTGCCGGTGTCGGCATCAGGGGCGGAGAGGGCGGCGATGCGGGCGGCGGCGTCCTGGACGAGGCGCATGGCCGCGTCTTCGTTCATCACCGACAGGGCGCCTTCGACCTGCTTGAGCGGCGCGCGCACGGCGGCCAGGATGTCGGTCTGGCCGGGGGCGCGGAAGAAGCTGTCGAGGCTCTGCTCGACTTCGGCCAGGCTGGTCTGGATCTCGTGGACCAGCTGGCGGTTGACCTGGCGGCTCTGGGCGTCGGACTCGACGATGGCGAGCGGGCTGAGGCGCTCGCCGCGCTGGTGGGCCTTGAGCCGGTCGAGCAGGCTGCCGATCTGGATGTCTTCGGTGAGATCGGGGCGGGCGTGGGCGTCGAGGCGGGTGTCGAGCACCAGCATGGTCGTGGCGACGTCCATCGACAGGGCGTCGGTGAGGCGGAGCGGATCCTGGCGCAGCCAGCGAGCCAGGTCGCCGAGGGCCGCGGCAATCTCGGCGACTTCGGGCTGGTCGAGGGCGCGGGCCTGGTCGATGACCGGGGCGATGGCGTCCTGGAAGCGCGGCAGGCCGACGGCGCCGCCCTTGGAGAACTGGTCCCAGGCTTCCCGGGCGGAGGAGAGTTCGTCGCGCAGCTTGCGCAGGATGGGGGCCAGCGGCATGTCGCTGATGCCGCGCTTGCCGCTGGGAATGAGGTTGCTGAGCGCGTAGGCGCTGCGCACGGCGCCGATGGCCGGGGAGTCGGCGGCGGCGATCGCGACGTGGTAGAGCACGTCGCGCATGAGGCGCTCGGCGACGATGGCCGAGCCTTCCATGAAACGCCGCATCTGGCCGTCGATGCGGCCGCACAGGCGCTTGGCGCCGGCGTCACTGGGGATGGCCTGCTGGCCGAGGGCGTCGAAGAAGGCGGTGGCGGCAAACCAGAAGGCCCGCGAGGCGGGGTTGCCCTGCATGCTTTCGATGCCGGCCACGGCTTCGCGCATTTCCTGGGGGCCCGCGGGGTCGTCGCTGTTGCGGAACCACTTGAGCAGGCCCCGTTCGAAGCGCCCGCGCAGGGCGCGCAGCCGTTTCGGGTCGTCGCGGGTGTCGGCAGGCTGGGAAAAGGCCGGACGCCGGGACAGGTCGGGGAAGAACAGCTCGCCGGCGGTGGGGGCTTCGAGACCCCGGGCGGCGGCGAGCTCGCTGTAGAGGGAGAACAGGCGCAAGGCCTGGTCGGGCTGGCCGCGGGTGAGCTCGTCGAGGTAGTTGCCGATGGCCGCAATGCAGCGGCTGGCCAGGCGGCGGACTTCGGGCGTTGCGGCGATCTGTTCGCCTGCCATCTCGCCGAGCAGGCGGTCGAGCTGCTCGGAGAACTGGGTCAGGCCGTCGAGGCCGACGATGGACAGGGCGCCGTGGGCCTGGTGGAGGTGGGTCTGGGCAAACTTGATCTTGCCGGCGCTGTCCGGGACGGACCCGGCTTCGGCGAGCGCGGTGGTCGCTCGCTCGAGGGCCAGGTCGATTTCGCCTTTGACCCAGGTCAGCGGACCGAGGTCGAGTTCGTGTGCTGGGCTCATCGATGCTTTTCGGTCGGAATCCGTTCCAGGTCGGGGGGCTGTCGGGTCTGCAGGGTCAGACCTTGAAGCCGGAGACCGAGCCCTTCAGTTCGATCGCGAGGTCGGCCAGCTCGCCGATGGAGACGGCGGTCTGCTGGGTGCCGGTGGTGGTGCGGTCGGTGATGGCGAGAATGTTCTTCATCTTTTCGGCCACCTGGGTGGCGGCCTTGGCCTGCACTTCGGTACTGGCCGAGATGCGTTCGATGAGGGCGGCGGTTTCGGCGGAGACGCGCTCGATCTCGGCGAGCTCCTGGCCGGCGGTTTCGGACAGGCGGGCGCCGTCGACCACGTCGCGGGTGGCGTTTTCCATGGCCGCAACGGCATCGCCGGTGTCGGTCTGAATGGTCTTCACGATGGCGCCGATCTGCTTGGTGGCTTCGGCGGAGCGTTCGGCGAGGCGCTGCACTTCTTCGGCAACCACCGAGAAGCCGCGGCCGGCTTCGCCCGCGGAGGCCGCCTGGATGGCGGCGTTGAGGGCGAGCACGTTGGTCTGTTCGGTAATGTCGGAGATGAGCTCGACGATCTCGCCGATCTCCTGGGACGACTCGCCCAGGCGCTTGATGCGCTTGGAGGTTTCCTGGATCTTCTCGCGGATGTCGTTCATGCCCTTGATGGTGTCTTCCACGGCGGCGGCGCCCTTCTGGGCGGCCTCCAGGGAGCGGCGGGCCACCTGGGCGGACTGCAGCGCGTCTTCCGAGGCGGCGCTCATGGAGCTGGCCATGCTCTGGGCGGTCTCGCCGGCGAGGCGCAGTTCCTGGGCCTGACGTTCGGTGGCGGAGAGCAGCTCGTCGGAGGTGCGCTGGGCGGACTCGGTGGCGGTGGTCACGCGGACGGAGGCGTCGTTGATGCGGCGCACCAGCACGGAGAGCTCTTCGATGGTGTAGTTGACCGAGTCGGCGATGGCGCCGGTGATGTCTTCGGTGACGGTGGCGCGCACGGTGAGGTCGCCGTCGGCCAGGTCGCCCATCTCGTTCATGAGACGCAGGATGGCCTGCTGGGTGCCGTTACGCTCGGTTTCGGCGGCGTCGCGGAGCTGTTCGGCGGCCTTGTGGCGGCGGGCGATGTCGTCGTTGTAGGTCTTGGCCATCAGGGCCAGGCAGGCCAGGGCGAGCAGGGCGCAGACGATGATCGCCAGCGAGACCCAGGTGAAGAAGCCGGTGTAGGCGCCGGTGTAGCCTTCGGTGAGGGCGGTGGTCTTCTCGAGGAGGGCGCTGGAGTCCTGGAAGATCTGGCTGCCGGCCTGCTTGGCCTGGACGAGCAGCTGGATGCTGCCGAGGATGGCGCTGACCGCGGCGAGGTTGTCCTTGGCGACGGCTTCGAGTTCGTTGAGCTTGGCCTTGGCGTCGCTGCCTTCGGCGGTCATCTTCTGGAGCTGTTCGAGCTGTTCGCGGAAGGTGTTGGTGTCCTTGCCGAGCAGGAAGGTGACGTCCGGATCGATGGCGTTGGCGACCTGCAGCGCGTTGGCGTTCTTGGCGATCCGCTGGGTGAGCATCACGACCTGGCTGGCGGTGGCGATCTCGCGGGGGGAGGCGCCGCCCTGCAGCTTGAGCGCGGCGATCTGCTCGGAGAGCTCGAGCAGGTGCGGGTTTTTGGCGTTGATGCTGGCCACCGAGGCACCCAGCGCGGTGAGGTTCTTCTTTTCCTTAAGCACCTTCTCGGCGTTGGCGTCGGTCTTGCGCCACAGTTCGGTGACCGCGGCGAGCTCGGCCTCGACCGCGCTGCTGCCGCCCGGCACGCCGGTGCCATTGACGTCGCCGCCGTTGGTGACCGCATCGAGGAGCTGGTTGAACTGGGCGCGGCTCTGCTCGAGCTCACCGAAGGCGTTGGGCTCGCCCTGCAGCGCGAGTTGGCTGGCCTTGGCGATCTGCTGGGAGAGGGTGCGCATCTGGCCGGCGCCGTCCACGTAGGCGGTGCCGAAGCTGCTGACGCGGATCTGGTAGAGCACCAGGGCGGTGGTCAGGGCGGCGAAGATCAGGAAGGGAACGCGCAGCACGCGTAGCTGATCTGCGGCGCTCTTGCCGCGCAGAATCGGCAGGGCGGCGGCCTCCTGGCCTCCGCTGCTGGAGTCCATGATGGTGTCTACAGTGGCGGACGCAGCCTTGCTGCTGCCCAGCGACAGTCCCGGTAGCTTGAATGCCATTTTTGTCTTTCTTCAGCGAGCGGGGCCCGCTGCTCCTCCAGAATGTTTGTTCATGATTGAGCGGCGTCCAGAAAACGCGGATGGTTCAGCAACTCGGCGACCTTGAGGCGGGTCCACGGGGTGCCGAGGGAGTCGCGCAGCACGTCGCCGATCCAGGGGTGTTCGGGGTCGGCGGTGCTGGAGGCGACTTCGAAATCGTCGATGGAGCGCAGGCCCAGCGCGCGGCTCACCAGGATCGCGCAGTTGAGCTCGTGGCGGACTCCGATCAGCAGCAGGCGGGCGTGCCCCACGGGGGCGACCGGTGCGTCGCCGTGGAAGGAGGCGAAATCGACCACGCCAAAGAGGTTGCCGCGCACGCTGGCGAGGCCGCGGAACCACGGCTCGGCGAGGGGTACCGTGGCCAGCGGCGGGACGGCCAGGATCTCGCCGGCCTCGGTGAGGTCGATGAGCCAGTTGCGCTGCCCCACGTGCACGGCGAGCAGCGCCGAGGCGCGGGTGTCGTGCGCTTCGGCAAGGCGCCGGGCGAGCCCGGCCTGGAATTCGTGGAGGCTGATCCGCTTCGCCATGGGGTGCTTTCAGCCGAGGGCCCGGATCTTTTCGAGGAGCGTCGTATGGTCGATGGGCTTGACCATGTAGTCGAAGGCGCCCTGGCGCATGCCCCAGATCTTGTCGGTCTCGAGGCCCTTGCTGGTGCACATGATGACCGGGATGTCGCGGGTGGCGTCGTCGCGCACGATGGTGCGGGTGGCCTGGTAGCCGTTGGTGCCCGGCATGACCACGTCCATCAGGATCAGGTCGGGGTGTTCGCTCTTGCTCTTGACGACGGCCTCGTCCCCGCTTTCGGCGGTGACGACCTGATACCCGTTCTTGACGAGGACTTCCGACAGGGCGAGACGCTCGGTGGGGGAGTCGTCTACGACGAGGATTTTCTTGATCGGCATGGGGGCGGGTTTCTGACAGTCAATCGTTCGTGGAGGCCGGACGTCCGTGGGTGTAACTGGCCACCGAGCGGAGCAGGCTTTCCTTCGTGAAAGGTTTCGTGAGGTATTCGTCCGAGCCGGCGAGGCGTCCGCGGGCGCGGTCGAAGAGGCCGTCTTTGGACGATAGCATGATCACCGGCGTGCCCTTGAGGCGCGGGTTCTTCTTGATGAGCGCGCAGGTCTGGTAGCCGTCCAGGCGGGGCATCATGATGTCGACGAAGATCAGGTCGGGCGCGTGGTCTGCGATCTTGGCGAGGGCGTCGAAGCCGTCCTCGGCCAGCACCACCTGGCAGCCGGCCTGCGCGAGGAAGATCTCTGCGCTGCGGCGGATGGTGTTGCTGTCGTCGATGACCATGACCTTGATGCCGCTTAGATTCACCATCAGTCTCCGGGGTGTTTGCCGATGTCTTAACCGGCGTGAACTTTAACGCGAGGCAAATAATGCCAGCTGAGGAATAAGCCTCAGATTGCGATCATTTCGAAATCTTCCTTGCGGGCGCCACAATCTGGGCAGGTCCAGTTGGGCGGAATGTCGTCCCAGCGGGTGCCGGGCGCGATACCCTCTTTGGGCAGTCCGTCGGCTTCGTGGTAGATGAAACCGCAGATCAGGCACATCCACGACTTGTATGGGGAAGGCATGTGGGTGAGACTCGCTGTGATTTCGGCTAGAATCGGCCAGATCGTGAATGGTAGCGCAGTCGAAGTTAAAATTGTGCGTCCTCGTCTCCCCGAATGACCCTCCAGCGCAACGATCTCACTCCTCCTCTGGTCCTGGTTTTTGCCGCCGCCGACCCCACCGGCGGCGCCGGCATCCAGGCCGACATGCTGACGCTCGCCGGCATGGGTTGCCACGCGCTCACCGTCATCACCGCGCTCACGGTGCAGGACACCGCAGGAGTCGAGGATGTCCTCGCGGTCGATGCCGACTTCGTATCCGAACAGGCTCGGGCCGTGCTCGAGGATATGCCGGTGCAGGTCTTCAAGCTCGGGGTGCTCGGCAGCGTCGAGAACATCGAGGTGATCGCCGAGATCATCTCCGACTACCCTCATATTCCGGTGGTGGTCGATCCGGTGGTGGCCTCCGGGCGCGGCGACGAGCTCGCCTCAGAGGCGATGCTCGAAGCCCTGCGCGAACTGATCCTGCCCCAGACGACCGTCATCACCCCCAACACCATGGAAGCGCGCCGGCTGGCCGCCCGTGGCCACGACGATCACGAAGAGCTCGACATGTCGGCCTGCGCCCGGCGCATCCTGGCCACCGGCTGCAAGTACGTGCTGATCACCGGCTCCCACGCCAACACGCCCCAGGTGGTGAACACCCTCTACGGCAGCCGCGGCGTGCTGCGCGCCGACGCCTGGGAGCGCCTGCAGGGCAGCTACCACGGCTCGGGGTGTACGCTGGCTTCCGCGCTGGCCGGGGCGCTGGCCCATGGCCTCGACGTGTCCCAGGCGGTCTTCGAGGCCGAGGGCTTCACCTGGCAGAGCCTGGTGGCGGCCTTCCGCCCCGGCATGGGGCAGTACATTCCGGACCGCTTCTTCTGGGTCCGCTCCTTCGACGACGACGCCGAAAACTGATCGATGCTCACGCCCGGCCTTTATCTCGTCACGCCCGACCAGGCCGACGGTGATGCCCTGTTCGCCGCGGTGGCGGCCCTGCTGCCCGCCCGCCCGGCCCTCGTCCAGTACCGCAACAAGCTCGCCGACGCCGCCGCCCGCCGCGACCAGGCCACGCGCCTCCTCGCCCTGTGCCGAGGCGCCGGCGTGCCGCTGATCATCAACGACGACCTGGCGCTGGCGCTGGCGATCGGCGCCGACGGCGTCCACCTGGGCCGCGACGACGGCGACCCGGCGGAGGCCCGCCGTGCCCTCGGGCCCGGCCGCATCCTCGGCGTCAGCTGCTACGACGAATGGGCGCGGGCCAAGGCGGGCGCCGCGGCCGGCGTCGATTACCTGGCCTTTGGCGCAGTCTACCCGTCGCCCACCAAGCCCCATGCGCCCCGCGCCGGCCTTGACCTGCTCCGCCGGGCGAAGGCCGAGCTCGGCCTGCCGGTGGCTGCGATCGGCGGAATTACCCTCGACAACGCGCCGCCGCTCGTCGCCGCCGGTGCCAGCCTGCTGGCCGTGATCAGCGACGTCTTCTCCGCCCCCGACCCGGCCGCCCGTGCGACCGCCTACGCCGGGCTCTTCGAACGCTCCACACAGGAACCTTCCGCATGACCACTCGCAACGAAGAACTCTTTGCCCGCGCCCAGCGCACCATCCCCGGCGGCGTCAATTCGCCGGTCCGGGCCTTCCGTTCGGTGGGCGGCACGCCGCGCTTCCTCAAGAAGGCGCTCGGCGCCCGGGTGTGGGACGCCGACGGCAAGGAATACCTCGACTACGTGGGCTCCTGGGGCCCGGCCATCCTCGGCCACGCCGACCCGGTGGTGGTCGAGGCGGTGCGCACTGCGGCCCTCGACGGCCTGTCCTTCGGCGCGCCCACCGAGCGCGAGATCGAGATGGCCGAGCGCCTGTGCGAGCTGCTCCCCAGCATGGAGATGGTGCGCCTCGTCTCCAGCGGCACCGAGGCGACGATGAGCGCCATCCGCCTGGCCCGTGGCTTCACCGGCCGCGACGCGATCGTCAAGTTCGAGGGCTGCTACCACGGCCACGCCGACAGCCTGCTGGTGAAGGCCGGCTCGGGGCTGCTCACCTTCGGCAACCCGTCCTCCGCGGGCGTGCCCGAGGACTTCGCCAAGCACACCGTGGTGCTCGACTACAACGACCCGGCCCAGCTCGAGGAAACCTTCAAGGCCCGCGGCAGCGAGATCGCCTGCGTGATCATCGAGCCGATCGCCGGCAACATGAACCTCATCAAGCCCTCGGCCGAGTTCATGCACCTGCTCCGCCGGCTGTGCACCGAGCACGGCGCGGTGCTGATCTTCGACGAGGTGATGACCGGCTTCCGGGTCGGCCCGCGGGGCGTGCAGGGGCTGTTCGGCATCACGCCGGATCTCACCACCCTGGGCAAGGTGATCGGCGGCGGGATGCCGGTGGGCGCCTTTGGCGGCCGTCGCGACATCATGGAAAAGATCGCCCCGCTGGGCGCGGTGTACCAGGCCGGCACCCTGTCGGGCAGCCCGGTGGCGGTGGCGGCGGGCCTCGCCAGCCTCGAGCAGATCGCCCGGCCCGGCTTCTACGACACCCTCGGCGCCCGCACCCTGCGCCTCGTCGAGGGCCTCAATGCCGCAGCGGCGAAGCATCGCGTGCGGTTTGTCGCCGACTCGGTGGGCGGCATGTTCGGGCTGTACTTTGCCCAGGCCGTGCCCCGCAACTACGCCGAGGTGATGGCCTGCGACAAGGAGCGCTTCAACCGCTTCTTCCACGCCATGCTCGACGCCGGCCACTACTTCGCCCCGTCGGCCTTCGAGGCCGGCTTCGTGTCGGCGGCCCACTCCGAGGCCGACATCGACAGCACCGTCGCCGCCGCCGAGGCCTGGTTCGCGGCCGAGGCGGGCTGAGCTCCGCGCCGGTTGGTGTGGCGTGTAGGTGCGCACCTACAGGTCGCCCCCCACCGAGCGCTGCCGGCTCACATCAGGAAGATCGTCGCCAGCCCGAGGAAGATGAAGAAACCGCCCGAGTCGGTGACGGCGGTGATGATGACGCTGGAGCCCACCGCCGGGTCCTGCCCCAGGCGGTTGCGGATCATCGGCGCCAGCACGCCCACCAGGGCGGCCAGCAGCAGGTTGAGGGTCATCGCGGCGGTCATCACCGCGCCCAGCTTGCCGCTGCCGTAGAGCACCCACGACAGCACGCCGAGCAGGCCGCCCCACACGATGCCATTGACCAGCGCGACGCCCATCTCCTTTTTGATGAGGCGGGTCAGGGCGTCGTCCTGCACCTGGCCCATGGCGATGCCGCGCACGATCATGGTGATGGTCTGGTTGCCCGAGTTGCCGCCGATGCCGGCCACGATGGGCATCAGCGCGGCGAGCGCCACCAGCTTCTCGATCGAGCCCTCGAAGGCGCCGATCACCCGGCTGGCGAAGAAGGCGGTGACGAGGTTCACCGCCAGCCAGGCCCAGCGGTTCTTCACCGAGTCCCACACCGGGGCGAAGATGTCCTCGCCCTCCTTCAGACCCGCCTGGCTGAGCAGCTCGTTCTCGGTTTCCTCGCGGATGAAGTCCACCACCGTGGCCACCGTGACCCGCCCGACCAGCTTGCGGTGGTAGTCCACCACCGGC
>JAEUNU010000221.1 GCA_016789125.1 Zoogloea sp.
CTGGCGTCGTAGCGCTGGAAGAAGATGTCGTAGTACTCGCCGTTGCGCTCACCGTCCGAGAACCAGGCGACGACGAAGCCCGTGCCGTGGGCGCTCACCGCCGAATCGTACTGGTTGCCTGAAGTCGAGCTGTTGACGCGGAACTCGGCCCCCGCGGGGCTGCCCGCCGCGTCGAAACGCTGGGCCCACACCGAGTAGCCGCTGCCGTCGCGCCACTGGTCGGTGTAGGTCACCACCCAGCCGCCATCGGCCAGGCCGGTGACCGCCGGGGAGGTCTGGGCGCCCGGCGTGTAGGCATTCACCTTGAACTCGTTGCCGACCGGCGTCCCGTTGGCCGCATAGCGCTGGCCGACGATGGCGTTGTCCCAGCCGTCCTCGCCCACCGACTGCCAGACGATCACGTAGCCGCCGTCGGCCAGCGTGGCGGCGGCCGGCAACAGCTGCTCGGCGGTCTGGTAGGTGTTGACGAGCTCCGGCTGGCCCAGGGGCTGGGCGCCGTCGGGCTCGGTGGCGATATTGATCTGCAGCACCTGCGGCGTGCTGGTGGCACCGTCGCCGTCCGACAGGCTGATGCTCACCTGCCGGCTCGCCACCGGGTCGGAGGACGGGTTGCGGTAGGCGAGCCGTTCGATCACCCGCTCGACGAGGGGCTGGGTGGCGCTGGCGTTGAACTCGATCACCAGATCGCGCCCGGCCTGGCCGTCACTGAGCAGCGTGCCGATCACCGTGGTGCCGATGCGCACCTGGCTGCCCAGCACATTGACCGGGCTGGCGCCGGAGCCTTCATCGAGGATGGAGAAGTTGTCCTGGTCGCCCCGGTAGTCGCCGATGTCCTGGTTGAGGCTGGAGTAGCCGCTGATCACGCTGACCGTCAGCCGGCCGCCGGCGAAGTCGGGCGAATCGCCGTCGAACAGGCCGATGGCGGTGTCGAGCAGCTGCGGCGTACCCAGGCTGTTCTCCTGGAAGCCGACGCTGGCGACGACGTTGCTGAACTCGGGCGCCTGGCTCGGCAGCACCGAGCCCGGTGCCCCGAAGACATTCTGGTAGATGCCCCAAGAGCCCGCCGCGTCCTCGTTGGTGGCCGACCACGCGACCACGAAACGCCCGCCCGGCAGGCCTTCCACGTCACCGTAGCTCTGGTCGCTGGACGGGTTGCGGGACACCCGTTGCGGGCCGTCCACCTTGCTGCCGGCGGCGTCGTACTGCTGGATGTAGAAGCCGCGGCCCCAGCCATCCTCGGCCTCCCAGCCGACCACGAAGCCGCCGGTGTCGAGGGCCGTCACGCGGGCGTAGGCGTCGTAGTGGGATGCGCTGCCGCCGTTATTGACCAGCGTCTCGCCCCCCACCGGCACGCCGGCGGCGGTGAAGCGCTGCATGAACACCCCTTCGGCATCGCTGCCCGGGTCGTTGTCGCTGGTCCATACGATCACGAAGTCGCCGTTGGCGAGGGCTGCCACGTCGGGCCGCTCCTGGCTGCCGGGGGCCGTGGTGTGCACCTGGAAGCTGTCGGAGGTCGGCGCGCCGCTGTTGTCGAACAGCCGCGCGTAGATGCCCCACGCGCTGCCGTCCTGGACGTAGGAGTGCCAGGTGGCCACGAAGCCGCCGCCCGCGAGGGCCGACAGCTGCGGGAAGGACTGGTTGTCGGTGGTGAAGGCCGTGCCACCGCCCGCCGGATTCTCGTTGATCAGCACCGGCGCCCCCTGGGGTACGCCCGCCGCGTCGTAGCGGATGAAGAAGGTGCCGTAGCTGCTGCCGTCGCCGTTCTCTTCGGTGTAGGCGATCACGAAGCCGCCGTCGGCGAGGCCGGCGAGCGTCGGCTGAAGCTGGTCGTAGGTGACGGCGGGGTTGACCCGCCATTCGGCGCCCGCCGGCAAGCCGGCCGCGTCGAAGCGCTGGGCGAAGACGCCGCGGCTCCAGCCGTCGGGCGCCTCCCAGGCGACCACGAAGCCGCCATCGGCCAGCGCAGCCGCCCGCACGCCCGAGTCGGCGCCCTGGCCGCCCGGCGTCGTGGTGGACACCTGGAACTCGGCGCCGATGGCCGCACCATTGGCGTCGTAACGCTGGGCAAACACGCCGTAGCCGTCCGAATCCTGGCCATTGGACTGCCAGATCACCACATACTGGCCGGCGCTCGGGCCAGACAGATGGATGACCGCCGGGAAGATCTGGGTGTCGGTGGTGTAGGTATTGACGCGGGTGTCGCCCGCCGGCAGGGGCACGCTGCCATCAAGCTCGGCCACCACGTTGACGGTGATCGTCCGCGCGACACTCTGGCCGCCGTGGCCATCGCTCACCACGACCTCCACCAGGCGCGACGCGGTCGGGGCCGACGAGACGTTGCGGTAGGCCAGCCGCTCGGCCACCTGCTCGACGATCTCGGCGGTGGCCGCGGCGTTGAAGCGCACCTGCAGCGCCAGGCCTCCCTGGCCGCCCTCCAGCGTGCCCACCTGCAGCCCGCCAAAACTGACGACGTTGCCGGCCACACCAACCTGGCCCGCACCGTTGCCTTCATGGAGGATCGTGAATACGTCCTGCCCCGGGCCTTCGGCATCGTAGCCGGCGCCACTGCCGTAGCCCTGCAGCACGGCCACCGAAAGCACGCCACCGTCGAAGCTGGGCGACGCCCCTTCGACCACGCGCAGGCCCGGGTCGAGCAGCTGCGGGGCGGCATTCACGGCGTTTTCGGCAAAGCTGACCTCGGATTCCAGGTCGAGCAGCTGCGGGCTCGCCGGCCGCGCAGGCGTACCTGCCGTGCCGAACAGGCGCTGGTAAACGCCGTAGTCGCCCACGCCCGGCTGATCCAGGCCGGAGTTGGCCCAGGCCGCCACGAAACCACCACCGGCAAGCCCGGTAATGGCCGGGTAGAGCTGGGTGTTGGTGGCGTTGTCGCTGAGCAGCAGCGGGCCGTCCACCTTGCTGCCGGCCCCGTCGAACTGCTGGGCCCAGACATTGTAGTAATCGCCGACGGTGGCGTTGTAGTAGGCATCCCAGGCCACCACGAAGCCGCCGTTGGCGAGCGCGGCGATCTGCGGATACTGCTCGTAGCTCGACGGGAAGTCGGGGGTGCTCACGACGAACTCGCCGCCCACCGCCACACCGCCCGCGGTGTAGCGCTGGCCGCGCACGGAGTAGTCGGACTCATCGGACCACACGACGACGAAGTCGCCGCCCGCCAGCGTGGCGACGGTCGGGTTGTACTGGTTGCCGACGTTGTTGGTGTTGACCTGGAACTCGCTCCCCAGCTTCTCGCCACTGGTGTTGAAGCGCTGGCCGAAGATGTCGGAACCGGAGCCATCCTGGTACTGCGAGCGCCACACCGCGACAAAGCCCGTCTCGTTCACGCCAGCCGTGGCCGGGTCGTCGCGCAGGGCCGCGAGTGCAGGCAGATACTGTTCGTAAGCCGTGAAGGTGTTGAGCTGGAAGAAGCCGCCCAGTGCATTGCCGCCCGCGTCGTAACGCTGGGCGAAGCTGCCGTAGCTGCTGCCATCCTGCACCTGGTCGGCGAAGGCCACGACAAAGCCGCCGTCGGTCAGGCCGAGGACCGCCGCGTGGGTCTGGTCGTAGGTGCTGACGGTGTTGACCTGCAGCGCGTCACCCACCCGTTCGCCCGCCGCGCCAAAGACCTGGGCATACACGCCGCCGGAGCTGCTGTCCTGGTTCTCGCTGCGCCATGCCACCACGAAGCCGCCACCGGCCAGGGCCGCCACCGCCGCCCCGTCCTGGCTGTTGGTGGTGTAGCTGTTCACCTGGAACTCTGTGCCGATGGGCACGCCCGCGGCCGTGAAGTGCTGGCCGTGGATGCCCCAGCCGCTGCCGTCCTGGCCGTTGGATTGCCACACCACCACATAGCTGCCATCGGCCAGGGTGGCCATGGCGGGGTTGGTCTGGTCGCCGGGCAGGTAGGTGTTGACCCGCTCCTGGCCGGCGAGCGGCGCCGCGCCGTTGGCTTCGGGGGTGATGTTGAGGGTGACGCTGCGGGCGGTGACCGCCCCGCCGGCGTCCGTCAGGCGGACCTCCAGCGTGCGGCTCGCCAGCGGCCCCGCGGTGGTGCTGTGGTAGCCGAGGTGCTCGATGAGCGCCTCGACCGCATCGACGCTCGCCGCCGCGTTGAACGCAACGGACAGGGGGGCGCCCTGCCCGCCGCCCGACACCTGGCCGATCACGACGCCTTCGTAACTCACGTCACCGGCCCCGGAGAGGCTCACCTGCCCCGCGCCGCTGCCGTCGGCGACGATGCCGAGCTCGTCGCTCGGCCGCCCGTTGGCAACGAAGGACACCGTCAGCACGGCACCGTCCAGGCCGCCCGCGCCCTGGACGAGGCTCACCGCGCCATCCAGCACCGTATCGAGGCGGGACTGGCCCTCGGTGAGGCTGAGCACCGGGGCGAGATCGTCGAGGGCCAGGCTGGGCACCGGCGCACTGGCCGCCAGGGTGATCGTGATCTCCCGCGATTCCGAAGCCATGCCTGCCCCGTCGAACAGCCGGTAGGCGACGCTACGGATGGTGCCGGCCGGCACGCTGGCGTCGGTGTACTGGTAAGCGATGTTCTCGGCCAGCGCCCGCACGGCCGCCGCCGTGGCGCTGCCATTGAGGCTGATCACCAGGGGCGCGCCGCCACTGCCGCCGGCGATGCTGCCGATCACCACGCCGGCGTGGCTCACCTGGCTGCCGCTGACAACGATCTGCCCGGCGCCGCTGCCACCACTGAGCACCGACAGCGCGTCGTCGGCCCCTGCCCCACTGGTGAAATACACCCACAGGCTGCCGCCCGCCAGGCTGGCCTCGGCCGACACCTGCAGGTCGCTGTCGATGCGCTGCGGGGCCGCCATGTCGCCCACCCCGAAGGTGACCGCCGGGGCCAGGTCGTCGAGCACCGGCTGCGGGCCGCGAGGCAGCCCGGCGATGTCACCGAAGACCCGCTGGAAGATGCCCGAGGCGCTGCCGTCGGCGTTGCCGTCGGCCCGCCAGGCGACCACGAAGTTGCCGTTGCCCAGGTCGGCGATGGCCGGCTCGTACTGGTTGCGGTAGGTGGCGCTGCTGTCAGCGTTCACGCGCCGGTCGCTGTCGACGGGCTGGCCGGCAGCGTCGAATTCGCGGATGTAGGTGTCGCCCCAGTATTCGCCGCTGTCGTTGTAGAAGGCCACAACGAAGCCGCCGGTCACCAGGCCACTGACCTTGGCCATGTACTGGTTGCCGGAGATGTTGTCGTTCACGCGGAACTCGCTGCCGACCGCCGCGCCGCTGGCGTCGAAGCGCTGGGCGTAGGTGGCGTAGCCCGAGCCGTCGCGGCCGTTGTCGTCGCGCCACACCACCACATAGCCGCCATCGGCGAGGGCCGCCACGTCGGGGTCGATCTGGGTGCTGTAGGTGTAGGTGTTGAGCTGGACGGTGCTGCCGAAGCTGCCGCTCACGGCATCAAAGGTGCGCCCGAAGATGCCCCAGCCGCTACCGTCGTTGCCGTTGCTGTCGCGCCAGACGATCATCATGCTGCCGTCGGCGTGAGCCGCGATGCGCGGCAGGTCCTGGTTGCCGGGCTGGGCGTCGGTGCCGCCCGGGCTTACGCTCACGCGCTCTTCGGACGTTCCGAGCACATTGCCGGCGTTGTCGTAGCGCGTGAGGTAGATGTCGTAGCCGTTGCTGCCCGGCACACTGGTGTCAGCCGTCCACGCCACCACGAAACCCTGATCGTGGCTGGCGACGACGCTGTGCAGCTGGTAGCCGAGCGTGGTGGTGCTGACCACGAACTGCCCGCCCACCGGGCTGCCGGCCACATCGTAGCGCTGGGCAAACACACCCCAGCCGCTGAGGTCGTTGCCGTTCGGGTCCTGCCAGGTGATCACGTAGCCGCCGGTGGCCAGGCCCGCCACCTGCGGGTAGCTCTGCTCGCCACCCGTCGCGGTGTTTACCCGCACTTCCGGGCCCACCGCCACGCCCGAGGCGTCGAAGCGCTGGGCGTAGATGCCCCAGCTGGAGCCATCCTGTTCGGCAGCCATCCAGGCGATCACATAGCCGCCATCGGCCAGCCGGCCGATGGCCGGGCCGGTCTGCTCGCCGGAGATGTGGGTGTTCACCTGTTCCTGCGGGTAGGCCGGCGGCGTGCCGTCGGCCTCGGGCGTCACCGTGATGGTGAGCACATTGGGCGCACTGGCGCCGCCGTCACCGTCGGTGATGCGCAGGGCCAGCGTGCGGCTGGCGTTGGGGCTGGAGTCGGTGTTGGCGTAGCCCAGGCGCTGCACCAGGGCCTGCACGGCCTCCGCCGTGGCGGCCGGGCCGCTGAGCTCGATGCGCAGGTTGGCGCCATTCACGCCGCCGCTCAGGG
>JAEUNU010000237.1 GCA_016789125.1 Zoogloea sp.
GGGCTGCCGCGGATCGCCCTGGTGATGCCGGTGCTGCGCAGCGATCAGCCGGTGCGCTTCATGCTGGGCCTCCTCGAGACCAGCCGGTTCCAGGAGCGCATCGAGCGGCTCGCGCTGCCCGAGGGCTGGTCGATCAGCCTGCGGGACGGTGCCGGTGCCGACATCGCGCGGCGCTCGCCGCCGGGCTTCGAGGCCTCGCCGTCCATGGCGGGGCACCAGCGGATCGTCGCGCGGCTGGAGCAGTCGCCCTGGTCCGTGGTGCTCGAGATCCCGCGCAGCAGCCAGTGGGCTGCGCTGTTGCGGTCCGCCGTGGTGCTCGGCGCGGCGATCGCTATTGCGGCGCTGCTCGGCATTGCCGGGGGGAGCTGGGCGGGCCGCCGCATCGGCCGCCAGCTGGCGGCGCTGGCCCGGCCGGCGGTGGCGGACGCGGCCCCCGCCGAGATCACCGAGTTCAACGCGGCACACCGGCAGCTGGCCGAGGCCCAGGTGGCCCGCGAGACGAGCGAGGCCCGTTTCCGGCAGCTGTTCGAACTGGCGCCCCTGCCGCTGGCCTATGTGGCGCCGGACGGCCGCATGCTGGCTCTCAACCAGCGCTTCGGAAAGGTTTTCGGCTACACGAGGGCGGAGCTCCGCCACGTCGAGGACTGGTGGCGCCTGGCCTACCCGGACGAGGTTTACCGGGCGCAGGCGAGGGCCGGCTGGGAGGCTGCCGTCACCCGCGCGACAACTTCTGGCGGTGATATCGAGGCCGACATCTACCGGATCACCTCCAGGGACGGCAGCGTGCGCGACATGCAGGTGGCGGGCATCGTGCTGCCCGACGGCATGCTCGCCACCTTCTTCGACGTGACCCGGCAGAAGGACGCCGAGCAGGCGCTGGAGGCGATGCTCGAGGCGCACCGGGCGGGGCGCCTCGCGGCGCTCAACCTGATGGAGGACGCCCGTGCCGCCCAGCAGGCCACCGAGGCGGCCCTGAAGGAGCTGTCCAAGCTGTCGATGGCGGTCGAGCAGAGCCCCGAGAGCATCATCATCTCCGACCTCGACGGCAGGATCGAATACGTCAATGCGGCCTTCATCGGCAACACCGGTTACACCCGCGAGGAGATGCTCGGCCAGACCCACCGGACGCTCCACTCGGCGAGCACCTCGGCGGAGGACTACGCCGCGCTATGGACGGCCCTGGAGGCGGGCGACAGCTGGAAGGGCGAGTTCCGCAACCGCCGCAAGGACGGCAGCGAGTACATCGACTTCGCCATCGTCAGCCCCCTGCGCTCGCCCGACGGCCGCATCACCCACTACGTGGCGGTGCAAGAGGACATCACCGAGAAGAAGCACATGGGCGCCGAGCTGGACCGCTACCGCGAACACCTCGAGGAGCTGGTGGCGGACCGGACCGAGGCCCTCGAGCGATCGCGGGAGCAGGCCGAGGCGGCCAACGAGGCGAAGTCGGTGTTCCTGGCCAACATGAGCCACGAGATCCGCACACCGATGAACGCGATCCTCGGCTTCACCCACCTGCTGCGGCGCGACGCGAGCTCGTCCCTCGACATCGACCGGCTCGACAAGATCGACGCGGCGGCGCGGCACCTGCTGTCGGTCATCAACAATATCCTCGACCTCTCCAAGATCGAAGCCGGCAAGATCGAGCTGGAGTCGCACGACTTTGCGCCCCAGGCCGTGCTCGACCACGTGGCGACGCTGATCGACGAAAGTGCCACCGCCAAGGGCCTCGCGGTGCGCATCGACAGCGGCCCGATGCCGCGCTGGCTGCGCGGCGACCTCACCCGGCTGCGCCAGGGTCTGCTCAACTTTGCCGGCAATGCGGTGAAGTTCACCGCGGCGGGCAGCGTCACCCTGCGCGCCCGCCTGCTCGAGGCCGGCGACACCCGCTGCCTGATCCGCTTCGAGGTGGAGGATACCGGCATCGGCATCGCCCCCGATGTGCTGCCGCAGCTGTTCCAGGCCTTCCAGCAGGCCGACGCGTCCACCACCCGCAAGTTCGGCGGCACCGGGCTGGGGCTGGCCATCACGCGCCGGCTGGCCCGGATGATGGACGGGGATGCGGGGGTCGACAGCATCCCGGGGGTCGGCAGCCGCTTCTGGCTCACCGCCTGGCTGGAGTATGGCGCGCCGGTGCAGACCGCCGAGAGCACCTCGACCGGCAGCGCCGCCGAGCTGCGCCGCCGCAATGCCGGCGCCCGCGTGCTGCTGGCCGAGGACAACGCGATCAACCGTGAAGTGGCGACCGAGCTGCTGCGGGATGCCGGGCTGGCCGTGGATACGGCAGAGAACGGCCGGGTGGCGGTCGACATGATGCGCGCCCAGCGCTACGACCTGATCCTGATGGACATGCTGATGCCGGAGATGGACGGCCTCGAGGCCACGCGCCTGATTCGCCAGCTGCCGGCGGGGCGCGAGCTGCCCATCCTCGCGATGACCGCCAATGCCTTCGACGACGACCGCCAGGCCTGCATGGTGGCGGGCATGAACGATTTCATCGCCAAGCCGGTCGATCCCCCGGCGCTCTACGCCACCCTGGGCAAATGGCTGCCCGAGCGCGCGCGCGCAGGCGATGCGGACCCGGCCGGTCACCACGACCCGGCGGCGTCATCCCCTCCGGCCCGGCAGTGCAGCCCGGCGCAGATCCTCGCCCGGCTGGCCGATGATCCGGGGATGGACGTGCGGCGGGGCCTGATCGCGCTGCGGGGCAAGCACGACAAGCTCATCACCCTGCTGCGCTCGATGGCCAGCTCGCACCGGGATGACATGGCGCTGCTGGAGGCGAAGCTGCGCGCCGGCGAGCCCACCGAGGCCCGGCGCATCGCCCACACGCTGAAGGGCGTGGCGGCGACCCTGGGCGCCAACGCCCTGGCCGAGGCGGCGAGGCGCGTGGATGAGAGCCTGCGGCAGCGGCCCGACACCGACCCCGAAAGCCTGAAGGGCGCGATGGCCGAGGTGACGGCACAGCTGAGCAAGCTGAAAGCCGCACTCGGTGAGGCACCGCCCGTTGGCTAGGAGTCTTTCTCCACACCACATCATCGCCGGGGAGTGCCTGGCGCAATCATCGACTGGCGTGACGCCGTGACGGAATGCTGCCACGCCTTGCCAAAAGACATCCCTCAGTGGTGGAGTGATAAGCCGCAGCTGTCGCTAGACATCACGCAGTGAAAACGTGGCGCAGTGGCAGCGAGACGTAAGGCGGTCATCGAGATGCATGACGGATTGGTCGGGTGGCGCCGCCCGATCTTCGAGTGCCGCCACCCATTTCATCGCCACCCTCCTGATCGCAGCAAAACTGTATATTCAGACAGATTGCTGGGGCGCGGTTCCACAGGCAACGGTGACATAGCCTAAATGAATGGCTTCGCGACGCGTCGCGAGGCTCGCGCGGTGGCCCGCAAGCTATCGGGGACGCCGCGGGACAACTCGGAAACCATGCAAGAAAGGACTTGGGGAGCTCAAGCCGGGCGGCGCGGCTAACCGATGCCAGCACGCCGGATGGAGGCGAAATCCTGCCTGGCGGCATCTGCCGGTTCCCCCTTGCGACCGAGATCCGTGGGCCGGCGCCGTGCTGGGCAAATCCGGTTCTGCGGGAGGCTATTGTCAGCCGGATGTTTGCGCCACTCCCGCTTGCCTCTAGAATCGGGTCTCGAACCGATTTTCCGTGCCCCGCCATGCCCGCAGCCGACCTGCTCAAGGATTTCTTCAATGCCCTGCCCGAGAGCGCCCAAGGGGGCGCCGACGTTAGCGGCGTTTATGTAAATCGTTCTCCCGATGACGAGCACGACCCCGTTGCCAACCTTAAGCAATACATCCAGTGGGAGCCGCGGACGGGGGGCTGTTATCTGTTCAGCGGATTGCGCGGCGCGGGCAAGACTACCGAACTCAATCGCCTGGTCACCGAGTTGCGGGAGGACGGCATCGCGGCCTATTACTGCGACGCCAGCACTTACCTCAACCTCAACGATCCCCAGCTGAGCCTGGCGGAGTTGTTGATGACGGCGCTGGCCGGGCTGGCGGATGCCGTGCGACAGGAACTTGGCCAGGACACGCTGAACGATTCCATCTGGCGGCGCACGAAGCGTCTCTTCCAATCCAAGGTGGAGCTCAAACCCAAGCTCATTGCACCCCTCGGTGACACGGGGGCCTCGTTTGAAGTCGAGGCCACGCTTCAGGAAAACCCGGATTTTCGCAAGGAGCTGATCAGCTTTGCCCAGTCCTCTTCGGCATTCTTCGATGAGGCGGCAAAGTTTGCTGACGAGGTCGCAGCCACCATCCGTCGCCACACACAATGTGAAAAGATCGTGCTGGTGGTGGACTCCCTGGAGCGCATTTCCGCGCCCTCCGGCGATGAGGCCAAACTGTTCAACAGCCTGAAGGAAGTGTTCTTCAACGAGCCCGCCCGCCTGCAGTTCACGTCGCTGTTCGTGGTGTACTCCGCGCCGCCTTATCTCCATGCGGTGTTGCCTGGGGTCAGCAATGGCTTTTCGCAATCGGTGGCCCTACCCAATTTCAAGGTGATCCAGCGCGACGGCAGCCGCAACGAAGACGGCATCTGCAGGATGCGCGAGATTGTTGACCGTCGCTTTCCGAAATGGCGGGAGATTCTCGACGAGACGGTGATGAACCATCTGGCCTGGATGTCGGGGGGCAATGTGCGGCGTTTCTTCAACCTGCTGCGCACCCTG
Organism: Zoogloea sp.; assembly: GCA_016789125.1. GTDB lineage: Bacteria > Pseudomonadota > Gammaproteobacteria > Burkholderiales > Rhodocyclaceae > Zoogloea. The sequence continues at coordinate 4,689 of JAEUNU010000237.1, forward strand.
GCCCGCAAGGCGGCCCTGAGCAGGGTGGCCTTGCCGATCACGGCGGTGGACGCCCCGAGTGTCATCCATGCCCTGGCCGAGGCCGCCCAGCCGCTGCAATGGCTCACCGGCCCCGATCGGGAATGGCTCAGGCGCTTCATGGACAACGGTGACAACCCGTCCGGCCATATCAAGGACCTGGCCGCCGATCTGCCGCCCATCATCCGCCTCTTCGATCACTCCCTGGTGCTCGACTACCAGAACGGCAGCCCCTGGTATCAGGTGCCGCCGCTGGTGCGCGAACATGTCTGAAAGCTCCGGGCAGGCTGATTTCGAGACCATCTGGAGCGAGATCAAGCTGCTGCTGGACTGGAATCAGGGTTTCGGCTTCTACCTCGTTTTCGGCGACGACCATCGGGTGTCCCGACGCCTGCAGCAGCGTATCGAGGATGCAACCCGTCTGCGCAGCCACCTGTTGCAGCGGGTCCGGCCCGAGGCCGCCGAGGCGGCGGTGGAGGTGGTGCTCAAAGCGGCCTTCCCCGAGGGGGAGGACCGCCGCTTTCACGACTGGCGTGCGCCCCTGTGGATCGATCTGACCACCGGGCCCGGCGAGGCGGCCTGGGAGGCGGCACGCCAGCAGACCCTGGCTGCGCTAAACCGTAGTCGCAGCGCCCTCGAAAAAGACTGCCCCCGGCCGCTCTTCCTGCAACTGCCGGAGGCCATGGCCCCGGCCGTGGTCACCTGGGCCCCTGATCTGTGGAGCATCAGGCAGTTCGTAGCGGTGCTGCCTCATGATGATCGGATTTATGTGCCGGCCGAGGCGATCGATGTGAAGGGTTTTCGTGCGGGAGCGGTGGAAAGCTCGCAGAAAGCGGAGCGCTTTCACGAGGATGGTTCCCTACTTACGGCGCTGGAGACAGCGCGTGAAGTCGTCGATCGTTTCCGGGTGCTGCGTGCGAGGTTGGGCGACACGCCTCAGGCGCTTCGAGACCTTTCCGTCAGTCTTGGAAAGCTCGGGGATGTCGAGCGCGATGTGGGGAATCTCCTGGCCGCCACGGCGGCCTATCGCGAAAGCCTGGAGCTCCGCAGGCAAGTGTGGGCGAGTCTGGGCGACAGACCTCAGGCGCTCCGCGACCTTTCCGTCAGTCTCAACAGGCTCGGTGATGTGGAGCGCCAGGTGGGCCATCTCCTGGCTGCCACGGCGGCCTACCGGGAGAGTCTGGAACTCTGCAGGCGACTGCGGGCAAGCCTGGGCGATACGCCCCAGGCGCTGCGCGATCTCTCCGTCAGTCTCAACAAGCTCGGTGATGTCGAGTGCGGGGCGGGGCAACTCACTGCCGCTGAGGCGGCCTATCGGGAGAGTCTGGAGCTCCGCAGGCGATTGCGGGCGAGCCTAGGCGACACACCCGAAGGGCTACGCGATCTCTCTATCAGTCTCGAAAAGCTCGGCGATGTCGAGCTGGAGGTGGGCCATCTCCCTGCCGCCACGGCGGCCTATCAGGAGAGTTTGGAACTCCGCAGGCAATTGCTGAGCCTGGGCGACACGCCGCAGGCGCTGCGAGATCTCTCCGTCAGTCTCAACAAGCTCGGCGACGTCAAGCGCGAGGCGGAGCATCTCCCTGCTGCCACGGCGGCCTATCGGGAGAGTCTGGAACTCCGCAGGCGACTACGGGCGAGTTTGGGCGACAGACCTCAGGCGCTCCGCGACCTTTCCGTCAGTCTCAACAGGCTCGGCGATGTGGAGCGCCAGGTGGGCCATCTCCTGGCTGCCACGGCGGCCTACCGGGAGAGTCTGGAACTCTGCAGGCGACTGCGTGCAAGCCTGGGCGATACGCCCCAGGCGCTACGCGATCTTTCCATCAGTCTTCACAAGCTCGGCGACGTGGAAGCCGAGATGGGCAATCTTGCCGCCGCCGAGGCGGCCCGTCTCGAGCGCCAGGAGCTTCTTTCGCATCTCGAGCGGGTTTCGGCCGAGTCATCGCCGGCGCGGGACATCGGTCAGTCGCAGTAGTACCTCACCCCTCATAGTCTTCGCTGCCACTGGCGAGGCGGGCGCTTGGTGGGCCCCTGACTATCGATCCGGCCAGCGCCCCCCGCATCACATCCCCAGGTACGCCGCCCTTACCTGTTCATCCTCGCTCAGCTCGCGCCCGGTGCCGGTGAGGGTGACGCTGCCGGTTTCCAGCACGTAGCCGCGGTCGGCGATGGCCAGCGCCGAGAAGGCGTTCTGTTCGGCGAGGATGATCGACATGCCCTGGGCCTTGAGGGCCTTGACCACGTTGAAGACCTCCTCGACCAGCAGCGGGGCGAGGCCCATCGAGGGTTCGTCGAGGAGCAGCAGCTTGGGGCGGCCCATCAGGGCGCGGCCGATGGCGAGCATCTGCTGCTGGCCGCCCGACAGGGTGCCGGCGGGGAGCTTGCGCTTCTCCTTGAGGATGGGAAACATCGCGTAGATCTTGTCGAGGTCGCCCTCCACCCGGGCCTTGGGCTGGGTGTAAGCGCCCAGGCGCAGGTTGTCCTCGATGGAGAGCGGGCCGAATACCTGGCGGCCTTCGGGCGACTGGCAGATGCCGCGGCGCATGCGCATGTCGGCGCGGAGCCTGGAGATGTCCTCGCCGTCGAAGGTGATTTTGCCGCTCATCGGCTGCACGCCCGACAGGCTGCGCAGGAAGGTGGTCTTGCCGGCGCCGTTGGCACCCACCAGGGCCACGGTTTCGCCGCGGCGCACCTCGATGCTGATGCCCTTGAGGGCCTTGATGCGGCCGTAGCTGCTCTCCAGGCCTTCCACTTTCAGCAGCACGCCGCCCGGGGCCGAGGCCGGCGCGGCGAGCTCGCCGCCGCTGTGGGCGCCGAGGCCGACGGACTCCGGCGCCAGGCTGGCCACGCGGTGGAACAGTTCACGGAAGCCGGCCTGGGCCTGGGCCCCGAAGGCCGGGTCGGCGTTGTCGAGGAAGGCGGCGTCGATCTCCTGCCAGTCGGCGGCGGTTAGGGCGGCGGTGGCAAGCGGGAAGATCTCTTTCTCTTCGATGCGGACGTGCTCCTTCAGGCCGGCGAGGTAGCTGCGCAGCGCCTCGGCGAGGTCGGCCACCGGCAGTTGCCCGCTCGCTGCCCGGGCGAGCTTGTCGCGCAGGCCCTTCAAATTGGCCGGGGCGCTGCGGTGCTCGGCCTCCAGGCGGTCGAGCACGGCGGCGGCATCAAGGCTGCGCTGGCGCAGCAGACGGAAGAGGTAGTCGTCTTCCTTGGGGTGGTGGCAGTCGTCGACGTACTGCTCGAAGTAATCGAATACCGAGCCGAGGAAGATGGCGTCCACCTTGCCGTCGGTTTTCATGTCCTCGATGATCCGGTCAAGGGTGATGGCGATGCGCCACAGGTTGCGGTGCTCGTCCTTGATGATGCGGAGT
>JAEUNU010000276.1 GCA_016789125.1 Zoogloea sp.
GGCGTGAACCGGGCAGTCCAAGTGGGCGTAGTGACGACCATCGGTTTCGTACTCGACTTGAGCGGTGTTGATGTTGATGCCGCGAGCCTTCTCTTCCGGCGCCGCATCGATCTGGTCGTAGGCCTTGGCCTCACCACCAAACTTGCGCGACAGCACCGTCGTGATCGCCGCCGTCAGGGTCGTCTTGCCGTGGTCAACGTGACCGATCGTCCCGACGTTCACGTGCGGCTTCTTCCGCTCGAATTTTTCCTTGGCCATATCATCAACTCCGCAAAAAATCAGGAAATTGGAAAACTACTTTGAATGCCGCACCACTGAATCGATGGTGCCCATGGGCAGGATTGAACTGCCGACCTCTCCCTTACCAAGGGAGTGCTCTGCCACTGAGCTACATGGGCCTCACACACTCAACCTGGAGCGGGTGAAGGGAATCGAACCCTCGTCATAAGCTTGGAAGGCTTCTGCTCTACCATTGAGCTACACCCGCTTTACAACGCAACGACTCACATTCACCGCTCACGCCGCAGAACTCACGACTGAGCACACAGCTATAAACTGTTGGTGGAGGGGGAAGGATTCGAACCTTCGAAGGCAGTGCCGTCAGATTTACAGTCTGATCCCTTTGACCGCTCGGGAACCCCTCCAAGCGAGAAGCTGCGCATTTTAGACATCATCATCCGCCCTGTCAAACACTATCTACATTTCTTTGTGAGCACGGTGGCTAGGGGCCCTGCAGGCCCGGAAATCTGCGCTTCAGGCAGCCTCGTCCTCGCCCAGGCGGAAACGGATCGGCACCACCACGACACCTTCGACAGCCTCCCCGTCGCGGCGGGCCGGTACGAAGCGCCAGTGCCAGACGGCGGTCGTGGCGGCATCGTCGAGGGCCTCGTGGCCTGCGCTCTCGCGCACCTTGACCGCCGTCGGGATACCCTCGGCGGACACCCGGACCTCCAGGCGCACGGTTCCCTCCAGCCCCCGGCGGCGCGCGAGCATCGGGTAGGCCGGCTTGGGGTTGTCGAGATAACGGGCTCCGAAGCTTGGCGGCGAGTAGCCAGGGGGAGCCGCCGGACGGCTGGCACCGGCGGCCGGTGACGGAGCCGGCGCCGCGACCACGACCGGCGCGGCATCCGCCTTGCCGGGCGTCGCGATGGGCGTGCCGGAGGCGGCAGGAAGACTGGGCGCCGCAGGCTCGCTGCGCGGCGACAGCAGGCGCGGCGGCGGCGCCACCGCCTCGTGTTTGGGTGGCGCCTTCACCGGACGCACCGGCTCGGGCCGTTGCGCGACGGGCGGCTGCGGCCGCGCCGCCGCAACGGGCATCTCGGGCACCTGCTGGGGCGCCAGGCGGGCTTCGATGAGACGCGGGGCCTGCACGGGCGAGGGCAGGCTGCCCCCTATCGCCAGGACGAGACCGTGGGCCACGACGGAGGCGCCCAGGGCGTAAAGGAACCCTTTGTCTTTCAAGCCGGACTCCGGCGAGCCGTCAGGCCCGGGCACGGGTTTGGCGCAGGAACGGGAAGGCTTTCGATTCTCAAGTGGGACTCACGGCAATCATCGATGTCACATCTCGGGGCAAGGCTGCCGCCCTGCGGACACACACAGTGCCCGCGCAGGGAGGAGACGGCCTTGAACCCGGTCAAGTCGCCGAGCGGATGTCGCGGCGCGAGCCCGAGCGGCGGCGAATGCTACACGGACATCGCCCACCGCGCCGAACCACGAGGCGGCGAGCCACTCAGGCGCCCAGGGGCCGGGCATCACGGCGGGCCAGTTGCAGCCCGAGCAGGAAACTCACGAACACGACGACGATGACACTTCCGCCGAGCATCAGCTCCTTGCCCTCTCCCCAAGCCTCGAGCCCGGGCAGGGCCAGACGGGCGGCACCATAGGCCGCCACCAGCAGGCTCATGCCCGCCACCGCCAGGGCCATCACCCGCGAGGCGATGCGCGCGACGCGGTCGGCCCGGGAGATCAACCGGGCCATCCACAAACCATTGGCTCCATCGGCAATCAACATGCCCAGCATGAAGACCAGGCCCAGCCCCGCCGCATGCTGCCAGCCGCCGGCCTGCGCGCCAGCCACGGCAAACAGCGCGGCCTGGCTCACGGTATCGAAGGAAAGGGCGAACAGCGCCCCCACGAAGGCAACCCCGAGCGGGTCCGACACCCGGGCCAGACGCCCCAGCCAGCGCCCCTTCAAGCCCACAGGGCGCACCAGCTCGTGGGCCGGCGCGGCAAACACGGCGTGCAGGTTGAGCAGACCGAGGAGCGTCAGGAAGGCGATGGAGATCCAGGCACCGGAAAGCTCCAGCCACTCGGGCACCATCCAGCTGCCGGAAAGCAGGCTCACCGCGAGCGCGATGGCCACCACCACCGCTCCGTGGCCGAGGGAAAACAGGCTGCCGCAGAAGCGCGCCATGCGCGGTCGCGACCGGGCGTTGTAGCGGGTCAGGCCGTCGATGGTGGCGAGGTGGTCCGCATCGAAACCATGCTTCACGCCCAGCACGAAGACCAGCAGGACGAGGGCGAGACTATCGTTGGGCAGGGGCGACATGGGTCGGCACCGGGCGCGTAAGAAGTTTTTATTTTAATGCATACCTGCCCCGGCTGGCCGGCGGCAGAATTCGACGCCCCGGGCCGGGCGGGCCGCTCAGCTCCGGGGCCGATAGTGGCCGTGGGGGTGGCCATGCCCCTCTGGGTGGGCGTGGGAATGGCTGTGAGGCTGCTCCCGGAATTCGGCGCTCACCAGGTTCAGCTGCCCGTGGCGGATGCCGGGACGGGCGATGAGGGCATCGGCGAAGGCCCGCACCGCGTCGGTCGGCCCGCGCAGGATCACGCTCTCCATGCAGTTATCGTGATCCAGATGGGCGTGCAGTGTTGCCACGCACAGGTCGTGATGGGCGTGCTGGTCGTGGGTCACCCGCTCAGCAAGCTCGCGCTCGTGGTGATTGAAGACATAGGACAGATTGGCGATGCAGTGGGGCGCGTCCTCCCGCGCCAGGCGGCTCGCCTCGATCTGGCCGCGCAAGATGTCGCGGACCGCCTCGGAGCGGTTGGAATAGCCGCGGGCGGCGATCAACGCATCGAAGGCGCGGGCCAGCTCTTCGTCGAGAGAGATGGTGAAGCGTTCCACGGGCGAGCTCCGGATCGGGATGGGCGGCCCATTCTGCCCGCCACGCCGCCCGCCGGCAATCGGCCCGGCCTGCGATAATCCGCCCACCGACAAACCATCCAAGGACGCGCCCATGGCCCGCGTGATCATCGAGCTCCCCGAGCACTTCCTGTTCACCACCGACATCCCGATCTACATCGGCCACATCAACTACGGCCACCACCTCGACAACGCGGCCCTGATCGGCCTGCTGTCCGAGGCCCGGGTGCGTTTCTTCAAGTCCCTCGACTACACCGAGCTGGACGTGGAAGGGGTCGGCATCGTCGTCGCCGATGCCGCCATGCAATACAGATCCGAAGCCTTCCACGGCGAGACGCTGGTCTTCCAGATCGCGCCTGCCGACTTCAACAAGTACGGCTGCGACCTGATGTGGCGGGCCAGCGACAAGGCCAGCGGCCGCGAGGTCGCCCGGGGCAAGACCGGCATCCTGTTCTTCGACTACACGGCGAGGCGGCCGGCGCCGGTGCCCGAAGGCTTCCGGCAGCGCACCCAGGCCTGATCAGACCACCACATCCACCTGCTGCAGGGTGCCGGCACCGCCGGCCTCGCGCAGATAGACGCCCGAGCTGCGGACCGCTCCCAACTCGGCGCCGTCCTTGAGCGTAAAGGGCGTGGCGACCCGGTCGAGCCCCAGGGCGCCGACCCCGGCCGCAGCCAGGCTTCGCACCGCGCCGCCGCCCGCGGCGTCCGGCGTCCACACGCCGAGGCGGCTGAACACCGGGTCGGCCTCATCGATCCAGCCATTGGCGTCGCTGTCGTAGGCCGCCAGGTCGGCGAAGCCGTCACCGCTGGTCGGCCCGAATAGCTGCAGCCCGGATTCGACCCGCCCGCTATCCAGGGCGTCGAGAACCAGAAAGCCGCTGCCCTCGCCCAGCAAGGGCATGTCCACCTCCTGGCCGTTGCCCAGCAGGTCGAAGCTGAAGCGCTGGCTACGCAGGCTCGCCGCGTCCGCAGCAAAATTGACCACCAGCGGGTCTTTCGCCGGGGCGCTGCCCGCCTGCAGGCGGAAGCTGCGGGTCTCGCTCTCGTAGCGCTCCATCGACAGGCTCAGGCTGAAGGAGAGCTCCTGCCCGTCGGCGGTGCGAACCCTGCCCGCGGCCTCGAAGCTGGCCGCCTCGTAGTGCTCGACGGTCTCGCTGCGGGAATACTCGATGCCGAATTCCGCCCTGCCGCCGCCCTGCCCTTCCGGCGCAGCATCGGCCTGGATGTCCTCGCTGGAGAGTACCCGGATTGAGCGCCCGGTGAGCATCTCGACGATGGCCCTGACCAGCTCCAGCTTCGGATCGAGCGGCGCGTCCTCCGCGGAGGCACCCACCGCGGCGCTCTCGTCGGCCTGCAAGGCCTCCCGGGCCGCCTCGGAAACACGCACCTCGGGCAAGGCCCGACCTCCTCGCTCCACCGTGGCCCCCTGGCCGCCCCAGGCCGACAGGTTTTCCGCCACCTCGATCCGGCTCGCGCGGAAACTGGTGGCCTGGAGCGCCAGGCTGGAATCAGAGATTTTCATTGCTGAAAATACCTATGGCAATAGATACCCCTGAACTACGGCCGTCAAAACAGCGGCTTGAGGGAATTCAGCAGATTCGCGGCAGTTGTTCACCGGCCAGCCAGTCGACCATGCGACGACCGCCCAGCGCGGTCTTCATCTGCACGAAACAGCGCTCATCGACACACACCTCACCGACCCGCGCCGCCCGCAACCCGAGAGGATGCGCACGCAGCGCGGCGACGAGGGCGTCGGCCTCGTCCGCCCCGCAGATGGCGATGAGCTTGCCCTCGTTGGCGATGTGCAGGGGGTCGAGGCCGAGGAACTCGCAGGCCGCCGCCACCTGGGGATCGACGGGAAGCGCCTTCTCGTCGAGGACGATGCCGACACCCGACTGGCGGGCGATCTCGTTGAGGGTGGCGGCGAGGCCCCCACGGGTCGGGTCGCGCAGCACCCGCAGGCCTGGCGCGGCCGCCAGCGCAGCCTCGACGAGGCCGTGGAGCGCCGCCGTATCGGAGCGTATCTCGGATTCGAAGGCAAGGCCCTCGCGCCGGGCCATGATCGCCATGCCGTGATCGCCCAGCGTGCCCGAGACGATCACCGCGTCGCCGGGGCGCGCATTGGCCCCCGACAGCTCTCGCCCGGCCGGCAGCGCACCCACGCCGGTGGTGGTGATGAAGAGGCCGTCCCCCTTGCCCTTTTCCACCACCTTGGTGTCGCCGGTCACTACCGGCACGCCGGCCGACCTCGCCGCGGCGGCCATGCTGGCGACGATGCGGGCAAGATCGGCCAGGGGGAAACCCTCTTCGAGGATGAAGCTGGCAGCGAGGTAGAGCGGCCGCGCGCCCATCATCGCCACGTCGTTGACGGTGCCATGCACAGCGAGACAGCCGATGTCGCCGCCGGGGAAGAACAGCGGCGAGACGACATGGGCGTCGGTGGCGACCACCAGCCGCTCGCCGGCGACCGGCGCCGGCAGCACGGCGCCGTCGTCGCCCCGGCGCAGCCATTCGTTGTCGAAGGCCTTCGCGAACAGCTCCCCGATGAGTTGCTGCATCGCGCGGCCGCCGCCGCCGTGGGAGAGGTCGACGGCAGCGTGGGCGAGGTCGAGGGGGCGGAGGTAGGCTTTCTTCATCGGGGCGGGCACGGCGGCAGCCCTGACCGCGACGGACACGCAGCGGGTCAGGCCTGCCTCAGCTGATTGTCGGTGAGGTTCTTGAGTGTATCGGCGACGAGCCTTGCGTGCCCGGCGCTTTCGGTGCTCTTGCTGCTGAAGGCCTCGATATCCTGCAGCATGGCCGAGACGCCGGACACATCCTCCGCCTGGCGCCCGATCTCCTGGGCGACCCGGTCGATCTCGGCGGCCAGGGTCGAGATGTCGGCACCGATCTCCCCGGCGCTGGTTCGCGACTTCTCGGCCAGCTTGCGGACCTCGTCGGCCACCACCGCGAACCCGCGACCGGCCTCGCCCGCGCGGGCGGCCTCGATGGCGGCGTTGAGGGCGAGCAGGTTGGTCTGGTCGGCGATCTGCTGAATGATCTCCACGACGCCCTGGATGCGACCGCTGGAACGGGCCAGGTTGCGCGCGCTGCCAGCGGCGTCTCCGGCCTGCCGGGACAGCTCGTCAACGGTGTCGCCCACCTGGCTGACGACCTTCGCCTGCTCGTCTGCGGTGGTGGCCAGCACGCCCACCGAGGCGTACAGGTCGCCCGCACACTCTTCGAGCTGCAGGGCGGTGCTTTCGCGCAGATCGCGGGAGGCCTTGAGGGTACGGCCCAGGCTGTTGAGGCCATGCACCACCGGCGCGATGCCCTCGTCGAAGCTGGACGCATCGAGCTGGCTGTCGAAGCGCTGGGCCTGGTAGTCGTCGATCTGGGTGACGATGAGCTTGGACAGGCCGGCCAGCTTGGCACCCTGCCGACGCAGGAAGAAGGCCTTGAACTCGCCGTAGTGCGCGACGAAGTTGTCCACGTAGTCGTCGCGGAAGCCCGCGCCCTCTGGCACGCGGAAGAAGAACACGGCGGTGAGGGTCTGGTTGAGGTTGAGGCCGAGGATCTCGCCGAAAGTCGAGAAGCCCGCCATCTGGTCGCAGGGCAGCGCCTGGCGGACATGGGCGAGATCCTTGTCGTTGTTGAGGCGCCGCAGGATGCAGTCGTTGAGGATGCCGGCCACCGGCGCCCCGGGCTTGCCGGCCATGAAACGCCGGAAATCCTCTTCGGTGCTCTGCACCAGCTTGGTCCGGCGCACCAGCAGCAGGTCGTCGCCCGGGGAGATGTCGCAGTAGAAATAGACCCGCCCGGCCTCGACATCGACCCGCACGACCGAGCGCACGAAGATCTGCTTGCCGACCTGGATCGCAAACGAGTAGTCGGCCAGCTTGGCCTCCAGCTCCCGCGGGGCGCAGCGGAAGTGGGCGCACAGGGCGTCGATGAAGGACACCACGCGGCCGTCGGAATCGATCACGTCGCTCACGTAGCGCTGCTCGAGGGAGGCGTGGAGCACCGGAAAATGCACGCCCTCGGGCACGAAGTTCTGGCTCTTCAGCACGCCGAAGCGGGTGCCCCGGGCGACCTTCAGGAAGGCGATCAGGGCGTGGTTCTCGAGGCGTCGGGTGCCATCATGGAGCCAGGTATTGCGGAAGTCGAACTTGCCTCCCGCCGAGCCGCCCACGAACAGGCAGGGGAAGCGCCCGGAGTCGTAGAGCGCCTCCATGAAGAATGACTCGGACGCCGACAGGCCGTCGAAGAGGACACATGCCAGCGTGTCCCGGTGGTCGATTTCCATCGGTACCTGCAGCGCCTGGATGTTGCGGGCGATCCGGGCGATGCGCTCCTTGACCGGGGCATCGACGCGGCCCGCGCGGATGTCCTCGCAGCCGAGGGGCACCGCCACGACACAGGCCTGGGAGATCAGCGAGGCATCGAAGCACTGCAGCACCACCCGGTCCCACTGATCGCCGGTGTTGCAGTAAAGGCCCTCGCCGGCGGAGCAAAGCTCGCCCGCGGTGGAGCACAGCATCACCGGCACCCCGGGGAACTGGCGCGTCACCGTGCGGGCGACCTGCTCGATATCGAGGTGGGGCGACACGTAGCCGCTGATGAACGTCGGCTTGATCGCCAGGGCCGCAACGGCCTGCTCCAGCTCTGCGGCACGGCACTGCAGCGTGGCGACGCCCGACTGGGACGCCCCGCGCAGCTTGGTGAACAACTTCATGTCTTGTCTCCTCAAGCCCCATGCGGGCCCATTTGGAGCTCTATCGGCGGCGTGGCGCGGATCTGAAGCCAGCCTCAGCCAGACCCGTCACGCACGCGCCCATAGGTGTAGTGCGCCGCGCAGGCGCCTTCGGACGACACCATGCAGGCCCCCATCGGGGTCTCCGGCGTGCACACGGTGCCGAACAGCTTGCAGTCGAGGGGCGCCTTGACCCCGCGCAGGATCGGCCCGCACTCACAGGCCTTGTGATCGGCCACCGGCGTGTAGGCAAGCCCGAAACGGACCTCCGCATCGAAGGCCGCGTAGCGCTCGTGGATGCGCAGCGCCGAGCGCGGCAGCACACCGAGGCCGCGCCACTCGAAGTGCTCACGCAGCGCGAAGACATCCGCCATCAGCGCCTGGGCCTTGAGGTTGCCCTCGTCGGTGACGGCGCGGGTGAACTCGTTCTCGACCTCGGCGCGGCCGTCGTTCACCTGGCGCACCAGCATCAGGATCGACTGCATCACGTCGAGGGGCTCGAAGCCGGCGATCACCACCGGTTTCTTGTACGCGGCGGCGAAGCGGGCGTAGGGGCGACTGCCGATCACGGTGCTCACGTGGGCCGGGCCGATGAAGCCGTCGAGGGCCACGCCGCCCGGCGCCCGGGCCTCCGGGGCGTCGAGGATGGCGGCAATAGCCGGCGGCGTCAGCACGTGGCAGCAGAGCACGCTGAAGTTGGCGAGGCCCAGGGCCGCCGCCTGGCGGATCAGCAGCGCGGTGGGCGGCGTGGTGGTCTCGAAGCCGATCGCGAAGAAGACTACCTGCCGCCCGGGCTCGCGGCGCGCCAGGTCCAGCGCCTCGGCGGCCGAGTAAACCATGCGGATGTCGGCCCCGCGGGCCCGGGCGCGAAGCATCGTGAGGCCCGCCGAGGCCGGCACCCGCAGCGTGTCAGCGTAGGTGCACAGGGTGACGCCGTCGTCGAGGGAGAGCCGGATCGCCTGGTCGATGCGCCCGATGGGCAGTACGCACACCGGGCAGCCCGGGCCGTGGATCATCCTCACCTGGGGCGGCAGCAGGTCGGCCAGACCGTAGCGGGAGATCGCGTGGGTGTGGCCGCCGCAGAACTCCATGAAGGCATAGCGGCGCGCCGGGCTGGCCTCGCGGGCGATGGCTGCGGCGATGCCGCGGGCCAGTTCGCCGTCGCGAAACTCGTCGACGTACTTCATGGGCAGGCACTGCCCACGTCGATGCCCGCCTCGGCCATCAAGGCCAGCGTGTGGGCAGCCTCGTCGGGGTCGAGCCGGGTCAGCGCGTAGCCGACATGGACGATCACGTAGTCACCCACCGCGACGTCGTCCACCAGCTCCAGGGAGATCACCTTGCGTACGCCACCCAGGTCGACCAGGGCCTGGCTGTCGGGAAGGAGCTCGACCACGCGGGTTGGGATGGCGAGGCACATGGGGTCAATCCTTTCCGGCCGCCTGGCGCGCCTTGCGCTCGGCGGTGTAATGCCACCAGGGCCGGGCCGGCTCGCCGGCCATGAAGCGCGTCGCGGCGATGAATGTGTCGAGCAGACAGGGGTCGTGGCGGCAGCAGCGGCGAGCGTTGAGCTCGGCATACAGGGCCCACGGGTCGCGGCCGACGAGCCCGGTCGGCGCCGTGATACCGAGGGTGCGCAGCTCGTCCGCCACCGCGACGCCGACGTTGGGGATGTCCTCGAGCCAGCGCACGGTGTCCGGCGTGTGGGCCGATTTTTTCAGGATGCGCTCCCCTTCATGAGCTGCGCCCGGGCAACCCAGGCCTGGCCGAGGGCGATGCCACCGTCGCCGGGCGGCACGTGCTGGGCTTCGAACACCGCCAGCCCGCGGGCCGTCAGCCGGTGGCGCAGCCCGGCCGCCAGCACGCGGTTGTGCAGGCAGCCGCCGGCCAGCACGACGCGCCTCAGGCCGGTGGCTTCGGCAGCGTCGGCGATCCAGTGCACGAGCCCGTCCACCAGGCTGGCGTGGAAATGCGCGGCCCCGCGCGGCGGCGTGGTCTCGTCGAGCAACTGCTTGAAGAGCGGGTACAGATTGAGCACCGAAGGCCCGTCGGGCGAGCGGCGGTCGATGTGGTGGGCGCCGGGCAGCGGGAGCGCCTCGCCATAGCCACGGGCGGCCGTCTCGAGCAGCATCGCCGCCTGGCCCTCGAAAGTCATCGTGTCGCACAGGCCCAGCAGGCCGGCGGCAGCGTCGAAGCAGCGGCCGAGGCTGGTGGCCGGCGGGCAGCGGGTGCCCCGCGCCAGCATGTCGAGCACCTGGGCGACGTTCGGCTGGTGGGCGAAACGCCGGGCGGCCTCGTCGGCCAGCCCCAGGGCATGCAGCACGGCGCAGGCCATCCGCCAGGGTTCGCGTGCCGCTCGGTCGCCGCCGGGCAGCGGCAACGGGGCGAGATGGCCCAGGCGAAGACATTCGCCTCCGTCCACCTGCAGCAGCTCGCCGCCCCAGGGCATGCCGTCGGTGCCGAGCCCGACCCCGTCGGCGGCAAGGCCGAGCAGCGGGCCATCGAGACTGTGCTCGGCGCACACAGCGGCGATATGGGCGTGGTGATGCTGGACAGCAACCGCCGGCACCCCGAGGCGCTCGGCCATCTCGAGGGCCGCGCGGGTGGAATAGTAGTCGGGGTGAACGTCGTGGGCGACGGCCGCCGGACGCACCGAGAGGATGCGTTGCAGGTGCTCGGCCGCCTCGTCGAGCGCCGCGCAGGCGGCCGGGCTGTTGAGGTTGCCAATGTGCTGGGACAGGAAGACCTCGCGCCCGCGGGCCATGCACAGGGTGGCCTTGAGGTGGGCACCGAAGGCGAGCACCGGCGGGCCAGCCTCCCGGAGCGGCATCGCCAGCGGCGTGAAACCCCGCGCCCGGCGTAGGAACTGGACGCCCGCCCCTGCTGCGTCTGCCGGCCCGGCCGGCAGATCGGCCCGCAGGCGGAGCACCGAGTCGTCGCAGCGCACGACGATGTCCCGGTCGTGCATCAGCAGCACGTCGGCAATCTCGGCGAGGCGCCCGAAGGCTTCGTCGTTGCCCTGCACAAGGGGCTCGCCGTGGGGGTTGGCGCTGGTCATCACCAGGGCCAGCGGCTGGGCTTCGTCGAGCCAGCCAGTGCCGGCGGGGCGGCCGGCGGCCTCGTGGAAGAGCAGATAGTGGAGTGGCGTGTAGGGCAGCATGATGCCCACCTCGTCGAGCCCGGGCGCGACGCCGGGCAGGCGGGCGTCGAAGCCGGCCTGCTTGTCGAGGAGCACGATGGGGCGCTCGGGGCTCGCCAGGGTGGCCGCCGACGGGCCATCCAGCCGGGCCAGCGGCACAGCGCTGGCAAGGTTGGCGAGCATCAGCGCCAGGGGCCGGTCGGGGCGCTGCTTGCGCGCCCGCAGGCGCGCGACGGCCTCGGGGTTGGTGGCATCGCAGGCGAGGTGAAAACCGCCGAGGCTCTTGATCGCCACGATCTCGCCCAGACGGATGCGGCGCAGGGTTTCGGCAATGGCGTCGCGGGCCAGGGCCGGCACGCCGTGGGGCTCGTGGAGGCTGAGCCGCGGCCCGCAGGTCGGGCAGGCGTTGGGCTCGGCGTGGAAACGCCGGTCGCCCGGGTGGGCGTATTCGGCCGCGCAGGCCGGGCACTGCTCGAAGCCGGCCATGCTGGTGCGGGCACGGTCGTAGGGCAGGCTGCGGGTGATGGTGTAGCGCGGGCCGCAATGGGTGCAGTTGATGAAGGGGTAGCGCCAGCGGCGGTCGGCGGGGTCGAACAGCTCGGCCAGACAGGCGGAGCAGACGCCCACGTCGGGCCCGATGGCGGTGGCCACGGTGCCTCCGGCGCTGGGCAGGATGGCAAAGTCGCGGCGGCCGTCGTCGGGCGGGATCACCTCCGGCTCGATGAGGTCGATACGCGCGAGCGGCGGCGCCTCGGCCACCAGGCCGCGGGTGAAGGCCTCGACCAGGGGTTCGCTGCCCTGCACCTCGATCTCCACCCCGCCACCGTCATTGCGCACCCAGCCGGCAAGCCCGAGGCTGCGGGCGTAACGATAGACGAAGGGCCGGAAGCCCACCCCCTGGACCACCCCGCGCACGCGCAGACGGCGGGCGACACGGGTCGGATCGACGACGATCAGCATCGGGCGCTCACCCTTCCACGCCGGCGGCGGCGGAGTCGTCGACTGCCTCACACAGGCCCGCCAGCCGCTCGGCGCGGGCGATGCGGGCCGCCTTGCGCCGGGCCAGCAGCCAGTCCAGCCAGACCTCGAAACCCTCGCCGGTGGTGGCCGACAGGGGGATCACCTGGAGGCGCGGATTGACCCGCAGGGCAAATTCGACGGCCTTTGACATGTCGAAGCTCAGGTGGGGCAGCAAGTCGGTCTTGTTGATCAGCATGAGGCTGGCTGCGGCGAACATGTCGGGGTACTTGAGGGGCTTGTCCTCACCCTCGGTGACCGACAGCACGACCACCTTGGCCGCCTCGCCCAGGTCGAAGGCCGCCGGGCAGACCAGATTTCCGACGTTCTCGATGAGCAGCACACTGCCCTCGGGGGGCGCCAGCCTGTCGAGGGCACGGCCCACCATCGAGGCGTCCAGATGGCAGCCCTTGCCGGTGTTGATCTGCAGCGCCGGAGCGCCGGTGGCGCGGATGCGCTCGGCGTCGAAGCTGGTCTGCTGGTCGCCCTCGACGACGCTCACCGGCACCGGCTGCGGCAGGGCCTGCAGCGCGGCGATGGTACGCACCAGCAGGCTGGTCTTGCCGGAGCCGGGGCTGGAGACCAGGTTGAGGGCCAGAACTCCCCGCTCGGCAAGCCAGCGGCGGTTGTCATCGGCAAAACCGTCGTTTCTGGCGAGGATGTCCTGCTCGATCTTCACCATCTGGGCCTGGCTCATGCCCGGGGCGTGGGCGCCCGCCGGGCCATGACCGAAGTGCAGGCTCCCCTCCCCAGTCGCCACCGGCGGCGGAGGGCCAGCCTCGACCGGGGAAGTGGACGCACGACGGCGCCGCACCGGGGCCCAGCGATAGACCGGCCCGGGCCTGCCTGCTTCACTTTCGATGCGGGTCTCCCCGCTGCCGCAACCGCACACATTGCACATTTCAAACCGCCTTCACTCTATTTCAAGCTCCTTGACCCGCATCTCGGTGCCAGCGCTCACCTGCAGCTGATATGCACCGCAGCGCGGGCAGGCATCATACAAGGCGGCCACCGGCACTGTCTCGGCACACCGGGCGCACCAGGCACGCCCCGGCAGGCTGTCGATCTGCAGGATTGCGCCCTCGGCGATGCTGCCCTGCAACACCAGATCCAGGCAGAAGCGCAGGCTGTCGGGCTCCACGGCGGCGAGCTGGCCGATCTCCAGCACCACCGTCTTCACCTTCCGGAACCCCTGCCTGCGCCCCGCATCCTCGACGATCTGGCGGATACCCTCCGCCAGTGACATTTCGTGCATTGACTGTCTCCACCCGGGCGCCGGCAAGCCGTCCGCCGGCACCTCTCGATGCCACGATACGCCTTTCGGCGGCGGAATTGCGAGCCCTCGGGGAGGCCACGACAGCCCTCTCCCCCGAACGAAATGCACAAGCAGACACAATTCGGGAACCGGACACCCCTTTGTCATGGGAAAATGCCACTCGGCAAACATGCCCCGACACGCCATCGGCCCCGTGGCCGGCGCGCGGGTCATGACTTATTTCGCACCTTCCGACAACTTCGCTGAAACCAGGCGTGAGCCTGCTTTATCTTCGCCCCATGAAAGAAGTCTATCTGTCCGCCATCGCCGCAGTGATCGCACTCGCCGCGCCCCCCCTGGCCCACGGCGCAGCAGCCGACGCCCAACGCCCCGCCGCTGCAGCGCCCGCCAAACCGGGCGCCGACGATACGGCGCTGCCGGCACCGGTCCGGATCAGCCGCTGGGAGGACTCCGGCCTCAAGCCCCATACCGCCCAGGAATGGGCAAGCTACGGTTTCAAGCCCCAGGAGGCGGTCGACTGGATGCGCGCGAGCTTCGCGCCGGTGGTGGCCCGCACCTGGGCCGACAAGGGTTTCGACCCTCAGGAAGCACGCCTCTGGCTGGAGTCGGCACGCAGCACGACCACCCTGATGGCCGACCTCGACCGCTCCGACCCCAGCGAATGGAAGCGCGAGGGTTTCACCCCCTCCGACCGGCTGGCCTGGTGGGAAGCGGGCTTCACCTTCGAAGACGCGCTGCTCCTCGCCCGCAGCGGCATGAGCCCCGCCGATGCAGCCTGGCACGGCCACGAAAAGCTCAAGGAGCTGCGGGCCAGGAATGCCGCCAAGGAGGGCGCCCAGGCACCGGGCGCGCCGGCGCCCGACCCTGCTGCCATCTGGCAGCTCATCAAGCCCTATATCAAGATCGCCGGGCTGACGGCACTGGCCTTCATCGCCGTTCTCGCCGGCTTCGTGATTCGCCGGCGCTCGCAGATGCGGCTCCGGCGCTCGGCCGACCGGCACAAGGGGCCCGGCGTCACCCCGACCATGCGCCGGGAACCCGGGAACGCAGCACCGACCAGTGAAGCCCCTGCCAGCACCGCCCCGGAAAGCCTGCCCCCGGGAGGCGATGCACCGGCTGCGGCCACCCCCGACCAGGCCGCACAGAAGCGGAGCAGCCGGCCGGCCCGGCGCTACGCCCTGATCCGCCACGCGCACCCCCACTGCATCCACTGCAAGAGCACCAATGTGCGCACCTCGCGCATCCAGCCCCACAAGTTCGCCGGGATCAACTTCACCGAGTACTTCCGCTGCAAGCACTGCGGCAAGCACTTTGCCATCGTCAGCTACACCCCCATCCTGCTCGTCGCCGGCGCGATCATCCTGACGCTGACCGCACTCACGGTGGGCTTTCTCTACGCCGTCTCGGGCAAATGAACGCGCTCCCCATGAAAACCGACTCCGCCGGCGACGCAGGGCTCGCCATCGTGGCCACCGACTTCGACGACCCACGCCTCTGCGGCGACTTCCTCGCCCTCCTCGACCACTACATGCAGAGCCCCACGGGCAACGGCCAGCCGATGAGCGACGCGCTGCGCCGGCGCCTGCCGGCCGAGCTGCGCCGTCGGCCCCACGTGCTCAGCTACCTCGCCTACCGGGCAAGCGACGGCGGGCAACGTGCGGTCGGGCTGATCAACTGTGTGGAGGGTTTCTCGACCTTCGCCGGCCAGCCCCTGCTCAATGTGCACGACATCGTGGTGCACCAGGACTGCCGCCGACAGGGCATCGCCCGGGCGCTCCTCGGGCACGCCGAGGCGGTGGCCCGCCAGCGGGGCTGCTGCAAGCTGACCCTCGAGGTGCTCGAGGGCAACCACGGTGCGCGCCGTGCCTACCTGGATTTCGGCTTCGAGGGCTACCAGCTCGACCCGGCCATGGGCCAGGCCCTGTTCATGGAGAAAAAGCTCGGCTGAGGCCGGCGGCTGGCGCTCAGAAAGCCAGCCACTCCTCCATGAGGTGATATTCGCTGCCGCGCATGTCCTGCTTGAAACGCCCGTAGCCCTCCGATGACGAATAGCCACCCAGGTCGAAGCGTTCGCAGCCCAGACGGCCCATGGCCAGGGCCGCGTTCCACAGCAGGAAGTTGCCGGCCTTGGCCTGGCGCGCCTCCGGCCCGTACCAGCCGACGAAGTACTCGGCGCTGCGACCGAAGCGGAAGACGATCATCCCAGCCAGCGGCGCGCTGCCCTGCAGGGCCCGGGCCACGAAGAAATCCTCCGGCGCCTCGCGCTGCAAGGCCCGCAGGAAGCTCACCGTCGTCCCGGAGAAGCCCTTCTCGCGCATGTGCTCCGCATGACGCTCGAGCATCCAGTCCACCGCTTCCGGCGCCGACGACAGCTCGAAGTGCAAGCCGCCCCGCTCCGCCACGCTCAGGTGATTGCGCCAGTTGGCCGCCAGCTGCCTGCGTAGCGCCTCCTCGCCCAGCGTCAGGTCGAGAGTCGCAGAGCACCAGCCGGCCACCCCGCGGGTCCGGAAGCCCGTCGCCCGCAACCAGGCCCGCAGCGCTTCGGACTCCACCAGCCCCGGCGCCATCAGCAGCACGCCACGGCGCCCGAAGCGCCAGCGCTGGCGCAGGGCGGCATAGACCGCGCGGCCGTCGGCATCGGACGGACGGGCCGCCAGGAATTGGGGGCCCCGATTGATACGGGCGGCCACCGGCAGGCCCAGCAGGCGCTTGACCAGAACCTGACAGATTGCCAGCGGCTGGCCGTGCCGCTCGAACACCAGACGTTCCACTCCCCAGCCCTCTGCGGCCTTCGCTTCGCCGTAACACCAGGCCTGCACCATGTGCGGCATCGGCAGCAGCCGGTAGAGGCGCTCCCATTCGGCACGCGCCACGACCTCCCGGACAAGGCAGGCCGGGCCGCAGACGGGGGAAGAAACGAGGGCAGAGGTCATGATCGGTCGGGCCTGTGGTGGTGAATACGATGCTAGGCAGCGGGCGTCGGGACCGCCCGGAATGGAATCACGCTCGAAGCGCAAAGCCGCGTGGAAATGCGCCGGATCGCATCGAAGGAGGAAAGATTCAACAAAGCCAATAAAAAAGGGCCTAACTTACGTTAGGCCCTCAATATTACAAAATCCGACAAATTCAGGATTGAATTTGTGTGACATCCCTCACTGCGCCGGTATCGGCACTGGTGGTCAGCGCCGCATAGGCCTGCAGCGCCGCCGACACATGGCGCACCCGGTTGGCGGGCTTCCAGCCACGGGCGTTCTGGGCTTCGCGGCGGCTGGCCAGGTCGGCCTCGCTCACCGCGAGGTGGATGCGGCGGTTGGGGATGTCGATCTCGATGACGTCACCCTCTTCCACCAGGCCGATCGCGCCACCACATGCGGCCTCGGGGGATGCATGGCCGATGGAGAGGCCCGAAGTGCCGCCGGAGAAACGCCCGTCGGTAAGGAGCGCGCATGCCTTGCCGAGGCCCTTCGACTTGAGATAACTGGTCGGGTAGAGCATTTCCTGCATGCCCGGGCCGCCCTTGGGGCCTTCGTAGCGGATCACCACCACATCGCCGGCGACGATCTGGTCGGCGAGGATGCCGGCAACGGCGTCTTCCTGGCTCTCGAAGACGCGGGCGCGGCCGGTGAAGGTCCAGATGGACTCATCGACACCGGCGGTCTTCACGATGCAGCCCTTCTCGGCGATGTTGCCGTACAGCACGGCGAGGCCGCCGTCCTGGCTGAAGGCGTTGGCCTTGTCGCGGATCACGCCCTGGCTACGGTTCATGTCGAGCTCGTTCCAGCGGCGGTCCTGGCTAAAGGCCACCTGGGACGGGACGCCGCCCGGCGCGGCCTTGTAGAAATTGAAGACGCCTGCGTCGTGGGCCTGCATCACGTCCCAGGTGGCGAGTGCCTCGCCCAGGGTCTTGCTGTGGACGGTCGGCAGGTCGGTGTGGAGCAGGCCGGCACGGGCAAGCTCGCCCAGGATCGCCATGATCCCGCCGGCGCGGTGGACGTCCTCGATGTGCACATCGGCCACGGCCGGCGCCACCTTGCACAGGCAGGGCACCTTGCGGGAGATGCGGTCGATGTCCTGCATCTTGAAATCGACACCGGCCTCCTTGGCCGCGGCCAGCAGGTGCAGCACGGTGTTGGTCGAGCCGCCCATGGCGACGTCGAGGCTGATGGCGTTCTCGAAGGCCCTGAAACTGGCGATGGAGCGCGGCAGCACCGACTCGTCGTCCTGCTCGTAGTAGCGGCGGGCCAGGTCGACGATGCTCCGGCCGGCTTCCTTGAAGAGGCGCTCCCGGTCGGCATGGGTGGCAAGCACGGTGCCGTTGCCGGGCAGCGACAGGCCGAGGGCCTCGGTGAGGCAGTTCATCGAGTTGGCGGTGAACATGCCGGAGCAGGAGCCGCAGGTCGGGCAGGCGGAACGCTCGATGGCATTCACCTCTTCGTCGGAGCAGCTGCTGTCGGCGGCCTTGACCATCGCATCGACGAGGTCGAGGGAGATCACCTTGGCTTCCCACTTCACCTTGCCGGCCTCCATCGGGCCGCCGGAGACGAAGATCGCCGGGATGTTGAGGCGCAGCGCGGCCATCAGCATGCCCGGGGTGATCTTGTCGCAGTTGGAGATGCACACCATCGCGTCGGCCGTGTGGCCATTGCACATGTACTCGACGCTGTCGGCGATCAGGTCGCGGCTGGGCAGCGAGTAGAGCATGCCGCCGTGGCCCATCGCGATGCCGTCGTCGATGGCGATGGTGTTGAACTCCTTGGCCACACCACCGGCAGCTTCGATCTCGCGGGCGACCAGCTGGCCGAGGTCCTTGAGGTGCACGTGGCCGGGCACGAACTGGGTGAAGCTGTTCACCACCGCGATGATCGGCTTTTCGAAATCGCCGTCCTTCATGCCGGTGGCGCGCCACAGGGCGCGGGCACCGGCCATGTTGCGACCGGCGGTGGAGGTGCGGGAACGGTACTGGGGCATCTGGTGGGCTCCGTCTTGTAGCGAATGGGCTGTTGCCAATCTTGTATTTTAGCCCCGGAACCTCGCCCTGCAGCCACGAGATGTGGGGCTTGCCGCCAAAATGCCTTCAGACGCGGAAGCGGGACACCGCCTGCTGCAGCTCGGCGGCCAGGCGCTCCATCTCGCGGGCGGCATCGGCCGTCGTCTCGACGGCGGCGTTGTTTTCGCGGGCCATCCCGGCGATCGCCTCGATGCCCGCCGCTGCCTCGGCGCTGGCGGTGCGCTGCTGCTCGGTCGCCTCGGCGATCTCGTCTAGGCCGTGGCCGACCGCGACCACCGACTCGTTGGCCGCCGCGATGGCCTTCGACACCATCGCCACCGCCCCGCGGCTGGACTCCAGATGCTCGAGCCCCGCATGGACCGCCTCGCGCACGGCCACCGACTGGCGCGCCAGGCTGGAGGTGACGCTGTCGATCTCACCCGCCGAGCGGGCCGACTTTTCGGCCAGCTTGCGCACCTCGTCGGCGACCACCGCGAAACCGCGGCCCTGCTCGCCGGCACGGGCCGCCTCGATGGCCGCATTGAGCGCCAGCAGATTGGTCTGCTCGGCGATCTCGCGGACCTCCCGGGTCATCGTGGTGATCGAAGTGGAGGAATCGACGAAGTGCTCGACCGAATCGGCCATCTGCCGGACCGCGCCCTCGGCCTGATCCACCTCCGCCACCAGGCGGACCAGGGTCTGGGTGCCTTCGTCCGAGCGGCGCAGGCTCTCCTGGGAGCGCCCGTGAACGCGCTCGGCGCTCGCGGCGACGCTGGCGATCCCCGCCGCGACGCTCTCGACGGCCGCCGCGACCTGCAAGGAGTGTTCGTTCTGGCGCCTCGACCCGTCGGCAACCCGCACCGCGCCGGAGGACAGCTGCCGCGCCGAGCCCGTCACCTGCCCCGCCGACTCGCCGACCTGCCGCACCAGCTGGGCGATCGTGGCGAGCATCGCGTTGAAGGTGGCCGCGGTCTGCCCGATCGCGTCGCGCCCCGCCACCTCGAGGCGCCGGGTGAGGTCGCCCTCGCCCTTGGCGATCTCGCCCAAGCTGGCGTTCATCTCGGTGAGCGGCCCGACGACGAAGCGCCGCACGAAGAACACCACGAAGGCGATCAGCGGCAGCGACATCACCAGCGCACTCAGGATGCTCTGCCACATGAAGGTATCGACGGCCGCGTTCACCTTGTCGAGGGACACCTTCATGCTCACCAGCCCAAGGGTGCTTCCCACCGGAACCTGGTGACAACCAACGCAGTTCTTGCCCAAGTAGTTCTCGGATGCGAGGGCAGGCTTGACGACCCGCAGGTACTCCCCGGTCTGGAGGTCACGCTCCACGCGGACCAACTCCTTGCCGCTGGCCATCACAGCCTTTTCGTCCCCATCCAACGGCGTAGGTGGCCGATTCCCGGCGCC
>JAEUNU010000295.1 GCA_016789125.1 Zoogloea sp.
GATGACCTCGAGACCATTTCCAACCTTGCCCGCACTGGTCACATTGACACCTTGGCGTGGATCATCGTGAGACCGAACGGAGAGGTCAAAGAAGGCATTCTTGGGAAGAAAGGCCCCGATCTGCCCAGCGTGATTGAAGGCGCTGCGAACCTTCAGGAGCTTCTCGCGGAATGGCATCAAGAAGAGCTTGCCGGCGTCCAGGCGCTGGGCAAGCAGCCGGAAACCCGCTTGGTGGGGGACGCATCATGAGCACATCGCACACACCCGGCCCCTGGCGCCGCGTGGGGCACCGGACCATTGCCGCCGGCACCGGCCCGGACAGGAAGACCATCTGCGAGCTGTATTCGTGGGGCGACTGTTCCGAAGCGGATGGCAACGAAGCCTTGATCGAAGCCGCGCCCGAACTGCACCAGGCCGCGGCGGAGGTCTTCGGCTTCATCGATGCCGGCTTTCTCACGGTCGGGATCCTGGCCGAAGACAACCTGGACCGCGTTGCCGCCTGTGGCCGGGCTATCGACGCCCTGGCCGCAGCGCTGGCCAAGGTTTCGAAGGGGCGCCCATGAACCCCGTCGAGCAACTCATCACCCTGAGGGGCATCGAGCTGGAAACCCTGCACGGCGCCGGCCCCCTCGCCTTCGAGGTCTACGTGATGCTGCGCTGGTGGATGGACTACCGGACCGGCATCACCGGCCGCCGCCGGCCGATCAGCCTCGCCATGCTGATCACCTACTGTGAAACGCAC
Organism: Zoogloea sp.; assembly: GCA_016789125.1. Taxonomy (GTDB): domain Bacteria; phylum Pseudomonadota; class Gammaproteobacteria; order Burkholderiales; family Rhodocyclaceae; genus Zoogloea. Next base: position 743 of record JAEUNU010000295.1, read on the forward strand.
ACCCCCAGGGGCGCAGGGACACAGATCGAGCAGCCCACCGAGAAGAGCATCCGGGGCGCGCTAGAGCGCCTTGAACGGGTGGGCATGCTGCACCGCCTGCCCGGCCGGCGGCTGGCCTATCGCCTCCCGCTCGCGGCTACCGCTTCCGCTCGCCCGGATCAAACAGGGCACGGTGAGGGCACAGCACCATGCACAGCACCGGGCACGAGCAAACCCGCGCGCACACTGGCTTTCAAGCACATACCCGGCGTGCGATACGACGCCACCAAGCCGCCGAACCGGGCACACATCAAGAATCAGGTTCGTTTACGTGTACCGCAGTGGGTTGTGGATAAGCTCGCCGCCGCCGGAATCGACACCCACCGGGACGGCCTGGCCCTCGAAGCGCTGGCGGCAAAGGCCGAAACGCCGGATCGGCTGGACAAGGCCATCGCCCGCGCCAAGGGCCTGCGCCGCCGGACAGGGAGTTCGCAAAGCCTGAATGTCGGGCTGCTAGACAGCATCCTGCAAAGCACCCGGGCCGACCCGCCCGGATGGCAGCGCACCACACCTGCCGGAAAGCCCTGGGAATTCCGGCAAGAGATCGATTCGAGCAAGCCACCCCGGCCCGGGGAGTCGTGGGCGGCTTACCGGCTTCGCCTCGAGAAGATCAGAGCCGGCAGCGAAGAAATACGGGCAGAGCTGCAACTTGAGAAGAGAATGGGAACATGACTATGGATAACGATCCAGAACCGCCGAAACCGAAATCAACCTTGATCCTTTCAAAGGAGAGAGAGGAAGAACTCGCCAAGGCCCGCAGCGCCCTACTCCGCTGGATGGCGGAAAAGATCGTCGAGGAACTTCAAGACGAGAGAAGACATTCCGTCATAGAACCTGCCCCCCCTGAGAGCACAACTCACGCGACCGAGCCGAAGCCTGCGGTAGCGCGCACAGGAAAGGCAAGAGCCGCGCTCAAGTCATCACCCTCGAACCCCGCACGCCGTAGCCAGAAACCCGAGTCGGAGACCTAAAAGACAAAGGGCGGTAGATCCGAAGACCTACCGCCCTTTGCTTCCATGCCCCAGGCTCGCGAGCCCGCTTTTCAGCGAACACCTCGGGACTCTTCACCGTGACGCCTCTGACCACGAGGCCCCTGAAGGATAGAACCTGCAGGGTCGAACTTCAAGGATTTTTGCGTACACAGCGGGTACACGGCCTTGAAAACGCAATCGAAACCAATCCTCAGAACGATCTAAGTCATTGTTTCTTGATGGACTTCCTGAGCAAGCACAGGAACCTCAACAAGATCCATGATCCTTTCGATTTCAGTCAGCGGAGGCAACTCGGTCAGGCTGCGCAAGCCAAGGTCCTCCAGGAATTTTCGGGTCGTGGCATACAGACCCGGGCGGCCGGGGGTGTCCCGGTAGCCCACCACGTCCACCCACCCCCGCGATTCGAGGGTCTTGAGCACATTCGTCGAGACGACGACACCCCGGATGTCCTCGATATCGCCACGGGTCACCGGCTGGCGGTAGGCAATGATGGCGAGCGTCTCGAGCACCGCCCGGGAATACTTGGGCGGGCGCTCCTGCTTGAGCCGGTCGAGATACACCTGGTATTCGAGGCGGGTCTGGAAACGCCAGCCACCGGCCGTCTGCACCAGTTCGACGCCGCGCCCCTGCCAGTCATCCACGAGCTCGGCGAGGGCGCTGCGCACGGCCTCGGGCCCCGGATCGTCCTCAAAGAGGCGGCGCAACTCGCCAACCGGCAGCGGCGCTGCCGCAGCAAGCAAGGCGGTTTCGAGCACCCGCTTGAACTCTTCAGTCGAATCCGGCTGCAGCATCTGCACGTTTCACATAAATAGGCGCAAAGGCCTCGTTCTGGGTTACGACCACCAGGCGCTCCTTGACGAGCTCCAGGGTGGCGAGAAAGCTCACCACCAAGCCCGCTGGGCCGAGGGTGTGATCGAACAGGGTCTCGAAGACCACGAAGGCATCGTCACTCAGCTTGCGCAGGATCAGGGTCATGTGCTCGCGCACGGATAGCTCCTCGCGCTGGATGGTGTGATTGCGCTTCAGGCGGCTCTGCCGGGCGATCTTCAGCCAAGCCAGCTGCAGGTCGTGCAGCGTGACGGTAGGTTGGCGCTCGACCACCTTCTCGGCGACGAAGACCCCCACCCATTCAAAATCCCGCTCGACCCGCGGCAGCTGGTCGAGCCGCGCGGCGGCCCGCTTGATCTGCTCATACTCGAGCAGGCGACGGACAAGCTCGGCCCGGGGGTCGAGCTCCTCGGCCTCGCCGGCCTTCGGCGGCCGCGGCAAGAGCATGCGCGACTTGATCTCGAGCAGCGTCGCCGCCATCAGCAGGTAATCGGCCGCCAGCTCGAGGTTGTGGTGGCGCATCGCTTCGACGTACTCGAGGTACTGGGCCGTCAACGGCACCATCGGGATGTCGAGGACGTTGATGTTGGCCTTGCGGATCAGGTAGAGCAGCAGGTCCAGCGGCCCTTCGAAGGCTTCGAGGATCACCTCCAGCGCATCGGGCGGGATGTAGAGATCCTTTGGCAGATCGAAGATCGGCTCGCCGTACATGCGGCCGACCACGGCTTCCGGCAGGCCGACTGGCACCGCCACATCGGCGACGGCGCTCACCCTTGCACTCCAGGGGCGGAGACTAGCACGCGATCGGCGGGCCTCCAAGTGCGGAAGGCACGCCGGAGCAGGGCCTCGCCCATCAGCTGTAGCTCAGCCCCATCGCGTCGCGGACTTCGCGCATGGTTTCCTGGGCCAGCTTGCGGGCCTTGTCGCAACCGTCGGCGACGATGCTCTTGACGAGGCTCGGGTCGTCGAGATACGGCTGGGCGCGCTCGCGCATGGCGTCCTGCTCTTTCAGCACGGCGTCGATGACCGGCTGCTTGCATTCGATACAGCCGATGCCGGCGCTCTTGCAGCCCTGGGTCACCCAGTTGCGGGTGGGCTCATCCGAGTAGATCACGTGGAACTGCCACACCGGGCACTTCTCGGGGTCACCCGGGTCGGTGCGGCGGACCCGCGCCGGGTCGGTCTGCATGGTGCGGATCTTCTTGTTGAGCGACTCGGCCTCCTCGCGCAGGAAGATGGTGTTGCCGTACGACTTGGACATCTTCTGGCCATCGAGGCCGGGCATGCGCGAGGCCTCGGTGAGCAGCGCGCCGGGCTCGACGAGGATCATCTTGCCGCTGCCTTCCAGGTAGCCGTAGAGCCGCTCGCGGTCACCCATAGAGAGGTTCTGGGCTTCCTCGAGGAGCGCCTTGCCGAGGGCCAGGCCTTCTTCGTCGCCGTTCTGCTGGAAGCGGGTGCGGAACTCGTCGTAGAGCTTGGCGCGCTTGGAGCCGAGCTTCTTGATCGCCTCCTTCGCTTTCTCCTCGAAACCGGGCTCGCGGCCGTACATGTGGTTGAAGCGCCGGGCGAGCTCGCGGGTGAACTCGACGTGGGGCAGCTGGTCCTCGCCCACCGGCACCTTGTCGGCCCTGTAGATCAGGATGTCTGCGCTCATCAGCAGCGGGTAGCCCAGGAAGCCATAGGTAGACAGATCCTTGTGGGACAGCTTTTCCTGCTGATCTTTATAGGTGGGGACGCGCTCAAGCCAGCCCTGGGGCGTCATCATCGACATCAGCAGGTGCAGCTCGGCATGCTCGGGCACCCTCGACTGAATGAAGATGGTGGCCTGGGCCGGATCGACGCCGGCGGCCAGCCAGTCGACGATCATCTCCCAGACGCTGGCTTCGATGCCCTTCGGGTTGTCGTAGTCGGTGGTCAACGCGTGCCAGTCGGCTGCGAAGAACAGGCAGGGGTACTCTGCCTGCAGCTTGACCCAGTTTTTCAGGACGCCGTGGTAGTGGCCGAGGTGGAGCCGCCCGGTGGGGCGCATGCCGGAGAGGACGCGTTCAGCGAACATGGTCGATTGTCAAAGTCCAAAAACGATTGCGAGAACAAAACGGAAGATGGCCACCAGCGGGCCGAGGATGTCGCCAAGGATACCCGTGAACAGCAGGAGCAACAGGATGGGGAAGCCGTAGGGCTCGAGCTGCGCAAACTTGTAGGCCGGGCCGGCGGGCAGCAGGCTCACCGCGATGCGCCCGCCGTCGAGGGGCGGCAGCGGCAGCAGGTTGAGGATCATCAGCACGGCGTTGATCTGCATGCCTGCGTCGGCCATCCGGGCCAGCGGGATCGCGTAGTCGCTCTCGGAAATCATCATCGCCACCCGGAACAGCAGCGCCCAGCCAATGGCCATGAAAAGGTTGGCGAGCGGCCCTGCGGCGGCGACCCACAGCATGTCGGCCTTGGGGCTGCGCAGACGGCCGAAGTTTACGGGCACAGGCTTGGCCCAGCCGAAGAGCATCGCCGAACCGGCCGCCAGGCTGCTGGTGACGAGAATCAGGGCCGGCACGACGATGGTGCCCATCGGGTCGATGTGGCGCAGCGGGTTGAGGCTGATGCGCCCCGCCAGCTCGGCGGTCCGATCGCCGAAGTGGCGGGCCGCATAGCCGTGGGCCGCCTCGTGCAGCGTGATGGCGAACAGGACGGGCAGCGCCCAGATGGTCAGCGTCGAGATGAAATCTTGCATGGAGTCGGTCCGGAGGGGGCTGCGATTCTAGCAGAGCCGGCACACAGCCCCGCCTCGGCCTGCACTCAAAGCCCGAAGGGGGTGAGGCTGCCCCGCCCTTCGCGGATGAGTTCGGGCGTGCCGCTGGTGAGATCGATGATGGTGGTGGCCTCACCGCGGCAGGGGCCGGCCTCGATGATCAGGTCGACCTCTTTTTCGAGACGCTCGCGGATCTCCTCGGCGTCGGTGAGGGGCGTCTCCTCGTCGGGCAGCAGCAGGGTCGAGCTGAGCATCGGCTCGCCGAGCTCGGCCAGCAGCGCGGCCACCACAGGGTGGTCGGGCACCCGCAGGCCGATCGTCTTGCGCTTCGGGTGCAGCACACGGCGCGGCAGCTCCTTGGTGCCTTCGAGGATGAAGGTGTAGGCGCCCGGCGTGGTCGCCTTGAGCAGCCGGTACTGGCTGTTGTCGACCCGCGCATAGGTGGCGATGTCGGAGAGATCACGGCAGATCAGCGTGAAATGGTGACGTTCATCGACGCCGCGGATGCGCCGGATGCGCGCCAGCAGCGCGTTGTCGCCAGTGAGCCCGCCGAGGGCGTAGGCCGAATCGGTGGGAAAGGCGACGATGCCGCCCTTGCGCATGATCTCCGCGGCCTGCTTGACGAGGCGCGGCTGGGGCTGTTCGGGATGTAGGGAGAAGAATTGAGCCATGATTCGGAAACGAGATGACTAGGCCAGGCGCGTCCACACCGGCGTGAGGTCGGGCGGCAGCGGCGAGGCCCGCCCGAGGTCGATGGGGCTGTCTTCGGGGCCGTGAAAATCGGATGCCCGGGAAGCCAGCAGACCATATTTGCGGGCCATCCGGGCAAAGGCCAGCAGCTGGCCGCCGTCGTGGGCACCGCAGGAAACCTCGACGGCTTCGCCGCCCAGGTCACGAAATTGTTCGAAGAGGATGTGCATCTCGGCGTTGCCGAGGCGGTAACGCCCCGGGTGGGCGATCACCGCCAGCCCACCGGCGCCCTTGATCCAGCCCACCGCGTCCTCGAGGGTCGCCCACACGTGCTCGACGTAGCCCGGCTTGCCGCGAGCCAGGTAATGCAGGAAGACGTCGTGCACGTTCCTGGCTATGCCGATCTCCACCAGGTAGCGGGCAAAGTGCGCGCGACTCACCAGGGCCGGGTTGCCGACGTAACGCAGGGCGCCCTGGAAGGCCCCGTGGATGCCGATCCGAGCAAGCTCCTCGCCAATCAGCATCGCCCGCCCGTCACGGCCACCACGCACCTTGGCCAACCCGGCAGCCAGCGCCTCGTTGGCCGGATCGACGCCGAGACCAACGATGTGCAGCGTCTGGTCGAGCCACGACACGGAGATCTCGACCCCCGGCACGAAGCGCAGGCCGAGATCCGTCGCCTCTGCTGCCGCCTCTGCGATGCCGAGCAGCTCGTCGTGGTCGGTGAGCGCCAGCAGATCGACACCGTTGGTGTGGGCGCGGCGCACCACGTCGGCGGGCGCGAGGGTTCCGTCGGAGGCGGTGGAATGGCAATGCAGGTCGGCGTTGAGAGCGTTCATGATTCCTTCGACAGCAAGAATGACTCGATGATCCGGGCAACGACGTCCGGCTGGTCGTGGTGCAGGTTGTGGCCGGAATCGGCCACCTGCACCTCGCGAAAATCACGAAAGCAAGCCTGCGCCTCGGCGTGGGCTGCGTCGCTCACGCCCATCCTGCGGCGCAGGTCGGGTTCGGCCGGCGCCACCCACAGCACGGGCGCTGTGACCCGCCGCCAGGCAGCCATCGCCTCGGCGCGGCGGTACAACACCGGGTTCACCCGCCGGTGGGCGGGGTCGCCGGCGAGGCGATAGGCCCCCTCGGCATCCGGCTCGCCCAGATGCCCGGCCAGGAAAGCCGCCCTGCCCGCCTCCAGCCGCGGGTTGTCAGCCATCAGCCGCTCGGCCAGGGCGGCCTGATCGGCGTAGGCCCTGAACTTCGCCGGGGCTTCGAGCTCCCGCAACCATTTCTCGATCCGCCCCGGCGACTGCTCGGGAAGGGTGTCGGCGAGGCCGAAGGCGTCCAGCGCAACCACGTGGGACACCCGCGCCGGCCTCACGCCAGCATACAGGCTGGCCACGTTGCCGCCCAGGCTGTGGCCCACCAGGCGCAGCGGCTCGTCCGGCGCGAAGGCGCGGGCGATCGCATCGAGGTCGCCGAGGTAATCGGGAAACCAGTAGGCGTCGCCCCGCCATTCGGTGCGCCCGAAGCCGCGCCAGTCGGGCGCGATCACGTGCCAGTCGGCCTCCAGCGCATCCACGATGAACTGGAAGGACGCCGAGACGTCCATCCAGCCATGCAGCATGAAGAGCTTGGGCGCACCCTCGCTGCCCCACTCGCGAAGGTGATAGCGCAAACCCCGGATGCCCAGGTGGCGGCTCCGGGAAGGTTTTTGGGTAAGGCTCATTTTCATCAGTGTATCAGACCCTTGCCGCCGCCCGCCGGCCGGTGGTAAGGTGCGCGCGTCGTGTGGGAGAGCGCTCGCCAGCATCATCAGGACCAGCGAGCCGCCGAAGGCGCAACCCCCGGAACCGCTCAGGCAAACGGACCGCCGACGAATCAAGAATCTGGAGAGTGATTTCACCACTGGCGCCAAGGGCGCAGTGGGTGGCATCCACCGAAGGGGCACGCAGCACGATACGCCACGAATCGCGGTCGGCTGCAATCTCTCAGGTACAAAGGACAGATGGGGCCGCCGCGATCAATGGTCGCGGCGGCCCCTTTGTTTTTCTACACTGAGAAAATTGCTGCCGGAGACACCCCGATGCCCCACCACACCCCCCTTCACGCCACCCACGTCGCCGCGGGTGCCCGCATGGTCGACTTCGCCGGCTGGGACATGCCCGTCAACTACGGCTCCCAGATCGAGGAGCACCACGCGGTGCGCCGAGATGCCGGCATGTTCGACGTCTCCCACATGCTCGCCCTCGACCTCGCTGGCGCCGGCAGCAAGGCCTTCCTGCGCGGCCTGATCGCCAACGACGTGGCCAAGCTGGCCGAGCCGGGCAAGGCGCTGTACTCCTGCATGCTGAACCCGGAAGGCGGCGTGATCGACGACCTCATCGTTTACTACCTGTCCGACAACGCCTGGCGCATCGTCGTCAATGCCGGCACCGCCGACAAGGACGTGGCCTGGATGCAGGCCCGCCTCGCCGAAGGCGGCTTCGATGCGACGCTCACCGTCCGCCGCGACCTGGCGATGATCGCCGTCCAGGGCCCCAACGCCCGCGCCAAGACCTGGGCCGCCCTGCCCGGCAGCGAAGCCGCCTCTGCCGCGCTCAAGCCTTTCCAGGCCGCCGCCTGGGGCGACTTCTTCATTGCCCGCACCGGCTACACCGGTGAAGACGGCTTCGAGCTCACCCTGCCCGTCGACCAGGCCACCATCACCTGGAGCGCCCTCGTAGCCGCCGGCGTCAAGCCCTGCGGCCTCGGCGCCCGCGACACCCTGCGCCTCGAAGCCGGCATGGCCCTCTACGGCAACGACATGGACGAGACCATCTCGCCCCTCGACGCCGGCCTCGCCTGGACCGTGGATTTCTCCGACGCCGCCCGCGACTTCGTCGGCAAGTCCGCCCTCCTCGCCAGGCCCGCCAGCCGCCAGGTGCTCGGCCTGGTGCTCGAAGACAAGGGCGTGCTGCGCGCCCACCAGGCCGTCTTCACCGCCCGGGGCGAAGGCGAAACCACCAGCGGCACCTTCTCGCCGACCCTCGAAAAGGCCATCGCGATGGCCCGCCTGCCCCTCGGCGTGGCGCCGGGCGACAGCGTCGAGGTGGACATCCGCGGCAAGCGCCTGAAGGCCCGCGTCGTCAAAGCTTCTTTCGTCCGCAAAGGCCAGGCCCTGATCTGACCGCCATCCGATTTCCCCAATCTTCAACCATTCAAAAAAGGACATCACCATGAGCAACACGCCCGCAGAACTCCGCTACACCGAATCCCACGAGTGGGTCCGCACCGAATCCGACGGCACCCTCACCATCGGCATCACCGACCACGCCCAGCAGGCCCTCGGTGACGTGGTCTTCCTTGAGCTGCCCGAAGCCGGTCGCGTCGTCGACGCCAAGGAATCCATCGCGGTGATCGAATCGGTCAAGGCCGCCTCCGACATCTACGCCCCGGTGGCCGGCGAGATCATCGCCGCCAACCAGGAAGCCGTGGACGCCCCCGAGGCCGTGAACGGCGACCCCTACGGCGCCTGGCTGTTCAAGATCAAGCCGGCCAACGCAGCCGACGTGGACGGCCTCCTCAGCGCCGAGGCCTACGACGCCGTCGCCAACGGCTGATCGCCTCAGCCGGGGCGCCGCTGGCGCCCCTCGCCGCCCCGCCCGCCGTAACCCAACCCGAATTTCTCCCATGTCGAAGACCCTTCTCTCCGCCCCGCTCGCCACCCTCGAACAGGGCGACGACTTCATCCGCCGCCACCTGGGCCCCTGTGCCAACGAGCTGCCCGCGATGCTCGCCGCCCTCGGCGTTGACAGCCTCGATACGCTGATCGGCCAGACCGTGCCCGCCGACATCCGCCTGCCGGCACCGCTGGCCCTGGGCGAACCGACGCCCGAGCACGTGGCCCTGGCCCGCCTGAAGGGCATCGCCGGCAAGAACGTGGTCAAGAAATCGCTCATCGGCATGGGCTACTACGACACCATCACGCCCAAGGTCATCCTGCGCAACGTGATGGAAAACCCCGGCTGGTACACAGCCTACACGCCCTACCAGGCCGAGATTTCCCAGGGCCGCCTCGAGGCCCTGCTGAACTACCAGCAGATGGTCATCGACCTCACCGGGCTCGAGCTCGCCAACGCCTCGCTGCTCGACGAAGCCACCGCCGCCGCCGAAGCCATGGCCATGGCGCGCCGCGTCTCGAAGGCCAAGGGCCAGGGCTTCTTCGTGGACGAAGGCGTCTTCCCGCAGACCCTCGACGTGCTGCGCACCCGTGCCGAATACTTCGGCTTCGAGCTGATCATCGGGCCGGTCGCCGAGGCTGCCCACCACGAAGTCTTCGGCGCGCTGCTGCAATACCCCGACGAGCGCGGCGCGGTGGCCGACATCGCTACGCCCATTGCCCAGCTCAAGGCCAAGGGCGCAGTGGTGGCCGTCGCCTCCGACATGCTGGCCCTCGTGCTGCTCAAGTCGCCGGGCGAACTGGGCGCCGACATTGCCCTCGGCTCGGCCCAGCGCTTCGGCGTGCCGCTGGGCTTCGGCGGCCCCCACGCGGCCTTCTTCGCCACCCGTGAAGCCCACGTGCGCTCCATGCCCGGCCGCATCATCGGCGTCTCCAAGGACGCCCGCGGCAAGACCGCCCTGCGCATGACGCTGCAGACCCGCGAGCAGCACATCCGCCGCGAGAAGGCCAACTCCAACATCTGCACCTCCCAGGTGCTGCTGGCCAACATGGCCGGCATGTACGCCGTCTATCACGGCCCCGAAGGCCTGCGCAGCATCGCCGCGCGCGTGCACCGCCTGGCCGCGATGCTGGCCGAAGGCCTCAAGCGCGCCGGCCTGGCGCTGGCTTCCGATACCTTCTTCGACACCCTGCAGATCGAGACTGGCGCGAGCACCGCCGCCATCTACGCCGCCGCCCAGTCCGCCGGCTACAACCTGCGCCACGTGGATGGCCACGCCCTCGGCGTCTCCATCGACGAGAAGACCACCCGCGACGACATCGCCGCGCTGCTCGCAGCCTTCGGCGCCAGCGCCGACACCGCCGCCCTCGACGCCGCCGTCGCCGCCCGCGGCGGCAACCTGCCCGAGGCCCTGTTGCGCAGCGACGCGATCCTCGCCCACCCGGTGTTCAACACCCACCACACCGAGCACGAGATGCTGCGCTACCTCAAGCGCCTGCAGAACCGCGACCTCGCCCTCGACCACTCGATGATCTCGCTGGGCTCATGCACCATGAAGCTCAACGCCACGAGCGAGATGATCCCCGTCACCTGGCCCGAGTTCGCCGACATCCACCCGTTTGCCCCGGCCGACCAGACCGCCGGCTACCTCGAGATGATCGACGGCCTTTCCGCGCAAGTGCGGGCGATCACCGGCTTCGACGCCATCTGCATGCAGCCGACCTCCGGCGCCCAGGGCGAATACGCCGGCCTGGTGGCGATCCGCCGCTACCACGCGGCCCGCGGCGACCATCACCGCACCGTATGCCTGATCCCCAAGTCGGCCCACGGCACCAACCCAGCCACGGCTCAGATGTGCGGGATGGACGTGGTGGTGGTCAACTGTGACGACAACGGCAACGTGGACGTCGCCGATCTCAAGGCCAAGGTCGCCCAGCACGCCGACAAGCTCGCCGCGCTGATGATCACCTACCCGTCCACCCACGGCGTGTTCGAAGAAGCCATCCGCGAGATCTGCGCCACCGTGCATCAGTACGGCGGCCAGGTTTACATGGACGGCGCCAACCTCAACGCCCAGGTCGGCCTCACCTCCCCCGCCGCCATCGGCGCCGACGTGAGCCACATGAACCTGCACAAGACCTTCTGCATCCCCCACGGCGGTGGCGGGCCGGGCATGGGCCCGATCGGCCTCAAGGCCCACCTGGCGCCCTTCATGGCCGATCACGTGGTGGCCGCCACCGGCGCCGAAGACCGCCCCAACGCCGGCCAGGGCGCGGTGTCCGCCGCACAGTTCGGCTCGGCCAGCATCCTGCCGATCTCCTGGATGTACATCACGATGATGGGCGGCCGCGGCCTCAAGCAGGCCACCGAGGTGGCGATCCTCAACGCCAACTACGTCGCCAGCCAGCTCAAGGATCACTACCCGGTGCTCTACACCGGCAGCCAGGGCCGCGTCGCCCACGAGTGCATCCTCGATATCCGCCCGATCAAGGCGGCCACCGGGATCAGCGAGGTCGACATCGCCAAGCGCCTGATGGACTACGGCTTCCACGCCCCCACCATGTCCTTCCCGGTGGCCGGCACGATCATGGTCGAGCCCACCGAATCCGAGGACAAGGGTGAACTCGACCGCTTCGTCGCCGCGATGGTGTCGATCCGCAACGAGATCCGCGCCATCGAGGACGGCCGCCTGCCCGCCGACGACAACCCGCTGAAGAACGCCCCGCACACCCAGGCCGACTTCATCGGCGAGTGGAACCGCCCGTATTCGCGCCAGGAAGCGGCTTTCCCGCTCAGCTGGGTGGGCGACAACAAGTTCTGGCCGAGCGTGAACCGGATCGACGACGTCTATGGCGATCGCAACCTGTTCTGCAGCTGCGTGCCGATGGACGAGCTGGCCTGAGCGCCAGAAAACGCCGGGGTGCAAGGCCCCGGCCCTTGTACTGCTGAACCTCTCAAGCCCTGAACCCGCCCGGGATCAGGGGTTCAGCAGCGCCTTCAGGAAACTGACCGGAATCGCGTAGGAGATGCCCGAGGGATTGGTCAGTGCCGTCTCCTTGGCGCCTTTCACGAAGACCATGTTGAGGATGCCCAGCACCTCTCCGGTTTCGGGGTCGTAGAGCGGGCTGCCGCTGTTTCCCGGATAGGAGACGATGTCGAGCTGCAGCACCGGGTAGCCGCCCGCCGCCAGCCGGCGCACCATCCGGCCATCCAGTTGCCCCGCCGACGCCACCGGCTGCCCGATCGGCGTGAGCGCCGAGACGATCCCCTTGTGGGTCACCGGCACGATGCCGATACTGCCCCCCAGCGGAAAACCGGTGATCGCCACGTCCTGCCCCTCACGCACGGCGTTCGAGTCACCCAGCGCCAGCGCCGGAAGCGCCGGGCCGTCGAAGCCCAGCAGGGCCAGATCATGATCCGGGTCGGACGCCTCGCGCCGAACCGGCCGGGCAACGACCTGCCGCCCGCTGCCCGGCATGGCGATGACGAGCTTTTCGTCACCACTCTCGGGCGCCGACGCCACCACGTGGGCGTTGGTCACCACCCGATTGCCGTCGCCCACGACAAAGCCGGTACCGAGAAACCGAAAACGCGGGTTGCCGATGGCAACGTAGGTGCCGACCGCCACGACCGACCGCTTGACCCGGGCGACCGTGGCAGGAAAATCGGCCCGGGCCGGAAGCGGGGCAAGACTCGACAGCAGCAAAAGCGCCAGCAGCCGGCGTCTTGCCGGGCACGGCAGCCCCGTCATCAGGGCTTGACCGCCTTGAGCGCCTGCAGTGCAGGCGAAGCTGCAGCAATCCCCGCGTCGAAGGGGTGCTCGGTACGCGGGAAGAACTCCAGGATGCGCCGCACGTAGTTCTGGGTTTCCTTGTAGGGCGGAACACCCTTGTAGCGGTCGACGGCGCCTTCGCCGGCGTTGTAGCCCGCCACCGCGAGCGCCACGTTGCCCCGGTAGTAGGCCAGCAACCAGCGCAGGTAAGCCAGGCCACCCTTGATGTTCTCCACCGGGTCGAAGCTGTCCTTGACGTTGAAACGGCTGGCCGTCTCGGGGATCAGCTGCATCACGCCCATGGCGTTCTTGGGCGAGGTGGCGTTGATGTCGAAGTTCGATTCCGTGGTCGCGATGGCCAGCGCCAGCCGCGGCTCGATGGAGAAACGCGGCGCCAGCGTGGTGATGAGCTCGACGACCCGCTTCTTGCGCTCGGGCAGGGAGGCCAGGTATTTCTGGGTGTCCCAGTTCTCGCGGGTGGCCGCAAAGGCGTAGCGCGCTACCGCGGGCTTCAGGCAGTCGGGCACGTCGCCGGTGTATTCACCCACCAGGCGGCGGCCTTTCTCGGCGCCCGGATGCCCCTTGAACAAGGCCATCTCGAACAGCGTGGCGGCGTAGGCATCGTCGCGTGCCACGCCACGGCCGTTGGCGTACATCCAGCCGAGGTTGTACATGGCCTCGGCATTGCCGAGCCGCACCGCCTCGCAGTAAAGCTCGGCGGCATGCTCCGGGTCGCGGGGCACCCCCTCGCCGTGCTCGAAGGCCAGCGCCTGCTCGACGAGCGGGCGCGGGTCGGCCGCCGGCTCGGCCAGCCCCACCCCCCAGGCTCCACCGGCAAGGCCGGCCAGCAGGAGGGACGAAGCCAACCGCAGCACAGCGGCCCGGGCCTTGATCAAAGCCGCCACACCTTGGCCCCGGCCGCTTCCAGCGCCGCCGGATCGTAGAAGCTCTTCACATCCGCGAACACGCCGTTCGGGACGAGTTTCTCGCACAGCGCACCGACGCCCATCTGCGCGTATTGCTTGTGGGCCACCGCGGCGACGATGGCCGCCGCGCGGGGGAGCTTGTCCCAGGCGGTGAGGCTGACGCCGTATTCGTGCTCGGCTTCAGCCGACTCGGCCACCGGGTCGTGCACATGCACGGTGCAGCCGTAGCTCTTGAGCTCGTTGATCACGTCGATCACCTTGCTGTTGCGCAGGTCCGGGCAGTCTTCCTTGAAGGTGAGGCCGAGCACGATCACGTCGGCGCCCTTGATGTTGTGGCCGTTCTGGATCATCTGCTTGACGGCCTGCTCGGCGACGTACTTGCCCATGCTGTCGTTGATGCGACGGCCGGCCAGGATGACCTGCGGGTGGTAGCCCAGCATGTCGGCCTTGTGGGTGAGGTA
>JAEUNU010000296.1 GCA_016789125.1 Zoogloea sp.
GTGGCCAGCGCGTGGACCGGCGAGACCGACACCGAAGCCGCCCTCGCGCCCCTCCTCCGCCTGCAGGAAGACGCCAGCCTGGAAGCCTGGCCCGCGCCGCGGGCCGCCCCGCTGGGCACCCTCGAAACCGCGCTGCCGCAGTTCCTCGCCCAGCTCAGCGACACCGGGCAGGCGGTGCTGGCCGACAGCATGGGCTTCTGCCTGGCAATGAGCGGCTACGACCACGAAACCGGCGAGGCCCTGGCCGCCCTCGGTGCCGACATGCTGTCGGTGGCCGAGCGCCAGTCTGCGGCCCTGGCCAAGCTGGGCGACCACCTCCTCGACGGCTGGGGCAACGTCGACGCCGCCGGCATCAGCGGCCTCAGCTTCTGGCCGATGCATGTGGGGCGCACCCGGCTGGCTCTCACAGTCAGCGGCCGCCCCCGCTTCAACCAGCAGGCTTTTGCCGACCTGGTGTGGGCGCTCTGCGTGCGCTACGGGCGCCTGTAAACACTGCCCCCCGGTGGCGGCTTCGCCTGCCACCGGCCCGCTCAGCGCTGCTGGCGCGTCTCGCGCAGCTGCTCCTCCAGCAGCACGCGCACCTCCCGCAACCGCGAATCCACCGCCGACTGCTCGAAGAAATCCCCGTCCCCCGCGGCCCGGGCCAGCGCCAGCTGGTTGGCCGACTCCGCGTAATTGCCCTGGATCGCATACACCTCGGCCAGCGAACGGTGCTGGGCCAGGCGCTTGCCCAGCGCCGACTCGGCCCGCGCGCGCAGCTCCCACAGGCCGGAGCTGGGCGGCCGGGCGAGGGTCTCGGCCTTGGCGAGCTCGAGGGCCTCGGCCGGCCGGCCGGCCTCCAGCAGGGCCTCCAGCTCACCGTGCAGCAGCCGCCGGGCCTGGGGGAAACGCAGCCGCGCGTCGCGGAAGATCTGCGCCGCCCCGGCCGGGTCACGGCGGGCCAGGCGCAGCTCGGCCTCCAGACCGGCGATCATCGGAGACGCCACGTGCCGCTTGCGGAGCACGTCCATCGCCCGCTCCGCATCGTCGAGGCGCCGGGTGCTCAGATAGGCCCGCACCAGCCCGTATTGCGCGGCCAGCGTCGGCGAGCCCTGGGCGGCGGCCCGCTCGAAGGCCTCGAGCACCTCCCGCGGGGCCACCACGCCCACCCGGAGCTTGGCCCGCACCAGCTGGAAATCAAGCGAATCCGGCACCTGCCGGTAGGGCATCTGCATCACCCGGCTCTCCATCTCGGAGATCCGCTCGCCGGTGAGGGGGTGGGTGCGCAGGTAGGCGGGCGCGTTGTTTTCGTAGAGCCGGCTGTTCTTCTGCAGGCGCTCGAAGAAGGCCGACATGCCGCGCACGTCGAAACCCGCGGCGGTGAGGTTCTGCAGGCCGATGCGGTCGGCCTCGTTTTCAAAGCTCCGCGAGTAGGCCAGCTGCGAACTCAGCCCCGCCGCCTGCCCGCCCATGATCGCCGCCTGGCTCATCTGCGGGCTGGACTTGGCGGCCAGCACCGCCACCAGCAGCGAGGCCAGCATCACGAGCCCGGTCTCGCTCTGCCGGCCCAGCATGCGGGCGATGTGGCGCTGGGTGACGTGGGCCACCTCGTGGGCCATCACCCCGGCCAGCTCGGATTCGCTCTGGGCCGCCAGGATCAGGCCCGTATGCACGCCGATGTTGCCCCCCGGCATCGCAAACGCGTTGAGGGAGCTGTCATCGACCCCGAAGAACTGGAACGGCAGCCCGGCCCCGTCGCTCACCGCCACCAGGCGCCCGCCCAGGTGGTTGAGATAATCCTCGACCTCCAGATCGCGCAGGTAGGCCGGGTCGCGCCAGCGGATCTCGCGCATGATCTGCGCCCCCAGGCGCTGCTCGGCTAGCGGGGAGAGGTCGGCGGAGGCGCTGTCGCCCAGGTCCGGCAGGGTCTGGGCGAAGCCTTGGGGCAAAAGGGCCACGCACAGCAGCGCGGCGATCAGGCGATTTTTCACGATGCTATGATACGCGACCCCGCCAAGACGTTCCCCGACCCCACCCAGCGAGGCAGCATGAGCGACACCCTCACCCACTTCGACGCCCAGGGCCAGGCCCACATGGTGGACGTCTCCGCCAAATCGGAAACCCGGCGCGTCGCCCGCGCCGAAGGCCGCATCGTGATGCAGCCCACCACCCTGGCGCGCATCCTGGCCGGCGACAACAAGAAGGGCGACGTGATCGGCATTGCCCGCATCGCCGCCATCCAGGGCGCCAAGCGCACCGCCGACCTGATCCCCCTGTGCCACCCACTCTTCCTCACCCGGGTGGCGGCCGACTTCAGCGTCGAGGGCGACACCACCCTCCGCTGCACCGTCACCGCCGAAACCGTCGGCCGCACCGGCGTCGAGATGGAGGCCCTCACCGCCGTGCAGGTCGGCCTGCTCACCATCTACGACATGTGCAAGGCCATCGACAAGGGCATGACGATGGAAGGCATCCGCCTGCTGGAGAAGGAAGGCGGCAAGTCGGGCCACTGGAAGGCGGAGGCCTGAATGGGCAGCCGACGCCACTTCCTGCAGGCCTTCGGCAGCGCCGGCGTTCTGGCCGGCCTGGTCGGCAGCGGCCTGCTGCGCCCTGGCCAGGCACTCGCCGTGGACTTCAACCGCGCCGCCTTCGACGCCCGCTCGGCCACCGACGCCCTGCGCCTCATCGGTGCCGCCGGCGCCGAGGCCAGCACCGACATCATCCTCAAGGCCCCCGAGATCGCCGAGAACGGCGCCGCCGTGCCGATCGAGGTCATCAGCAACATCCCCGGCACCACGCGCCTGTCGGTGCTGGTCGACAAGAACCCCTTCCCCCTCGCCCTGCAGTTCAACTTCGCCCCGCCGGCCGCCCCGCGCTTCCAGGCCAGGCTCAAGATGGGCGAGAGCTCCCGCCTGCGCATCGTCGCCAGCGCCGGTGGCAGGCACTACACGGTGTTCCGCGAGATCAAGGTCACCGTCGGCGGCTGCGGCCAGTAAACACCGGAGAAATCCATGTCCGACCCCATCAAGATCCGCGCCACCGTCAAGGGCAGCGACGGAGAAGTCCGCGTGCTGCTGCCCCACCCCATGGAATCCGGCCAGCGCCGCGACGGCGCCGGGCTGGCCGTGCCGGCCCACTTCATCACCTCCGTCACCCTCAGCATCAACGGCCGGCCGGTGATCGAGGGCGGCCTCGGCACTGCCGTGTCGGCCAACCCCCTGTTCGGCTTCCAGTTTGCCGGCGTCAAGGCCGGCGACAAGGTGGCCATCGCCTGGCTCGGCAACAAGGGCCAGCGGGGCTACGCCGAAGCGCTTTTCGCTGCCGGCTGAGCGGCCGGGCTGTCACATGGGCGCGCAAGACAGCGCGCCGCCATCGGGTCTAGAATTGTGCGCACCCCCGCATCCCGCGGGCGCCCTGCCTAGCCGATGGCACCGCCATGAGCCACGAGATCGAACTCAAGCTGACCCTGCCCCAGAAGTCCCTGCCTGCCCTGCGCCGCCACCCGCTGATCGCCGAAGCCCCCCGCGACGGCCGCGCCTGCACCCTCGAGAACACCTACTTCGACACCGTTGATCTCGAGCTGCGCGAGCGCCGCATGGCCGTGCGTACCCGCAAGGCCGGCAGCCGCTGGCTGCAGACAGTCAAATGCGCCGCCGAATCGGTGGCCGGCCTGTCCTCCCGCCCCGAGTGGGAACAGCCCTACGCCAACGCCTGCTTCGACTTCTCGGCCATCGACCGTGACGACGTGCGCAAGCGCCTCGAGGAGCTCCAGCCGCGCCTGGTGCCGGTGTTCACCACCCACTTCCGCCGCGAGACCGTCATCCTCACCCCCCGCGAAGGCGTCAAGGTGCTGGCGATGATCGACAACGGCCACATCGAGGCCGGTGAGCGCAGCCAGCCCCTTTGCGAGCTCGAACTCGAACTCGTCGAGGGCGACCCCACCGAGCTCTACGCCCTCGCCCTGCAGCTGGCCGAAACCCTGCCCCTCACCCCCGAGAACGTCAGCAAGGCCGAGCGCGGCTACCGCCTGTTCTCCAACCACGCCCTGCGCCCGGCCAAGGCCCGGCCCTCTCGTCTCGCCGCCGAGCACTCGCCGGTGGACGCCTTCCGCATCATCGGCTTCGACTGCCTGGCCCTCTGGCAGGCCAACGAATCCGGCGCCCGCGAGAGCGACGACCCCGAGTTCATCCACCAGCTGCGGGTCGCCCTGCGTCGCCTGCGCTCGGCCCTGCGCCTGTTCAGCCCGGCCCTGCCGGCCGACTTCGTCAGCCGCTGGTCCGACGGCCTCAAGGACGCCGCCGACGGCCTCGGCGCCGCCCGCGACCTCGACGTGATGCTCGCCGAAGTGCTCAGCCCGGTGGCCGAATCCGGCCTCGCCGACGAAGCCACCCAGCGCCTCATCGCCATGGCCGTCGACCGCCGCGACCGGGAGAAGACCGCCGCCCGCGAACAGCTCCTCGCCGCCAGCCACGGCCGCCAGATGCTGGCCCTCGCCGCCGACCTCCACGGCCTGCAGAGCGACTCGCTGGTCAAGTCGGCCAACCTCACCACCTTCGCCCGCCTGCAGCTCACCCAGCTGCGCAAACGCGCCCGCAAGCGCTACGCCGCGGCCGCCGACCTGCACCCCGACAAGCTCCACGAGCTGCGCGTGTCCCTCAAGCGGCTGCGCTACGCCATCGAGTTCCTGCTGCCGCTGCTGCCCGAAAAGGCCACCGTCCGCTACGCCAACGAGCTGGCCGAGATCCAGGACACCCTCGGCTACATCAACGACGAAGCCGTCGCCCGCGGCCGCCTCAAGGCCTGGGCAGGCAAGGACCCCGAGCTGCGCAGCGGCGCCGCCTTCGTGGCCGGCTGGCACGCCCCCAAGATCGCCCGCCTGCGCCGCAACATCCTGCCCGCCCTCGAACCCATCCTGTGGGGCAAGTCCCCCTGGCGGCGATGAACAAGTCATCACCCCGTAACCTGCCGGCCCCAGACTCCGCGCCTTCAATAAAAAAGGAGGAGACCATGGACCTGCTGCTGTGGCGCCACGCCGAAGCCGTGGACGGACTGCCGGACAGCACCCGCGAACTCACCGAGCGCGGCATCAAGCAAGCCCACAAGGTGGCCGAATGGCTGGAGAAGCGCCGCCCCAAGAAGCTGCGCGTGCTGGTCAGCCCCACCACCCGCACCCGCCAGACGGCGAGCGCCTTCACCCAGAACTTCGAGATCGTTCCGGGCCTCGCCCCGGGTAACGACATCACCACCCTCCTCGCCGCCTGCGGCTGGCCCGACGCCGGCGGCTCGGTGCTGGTGGTCGGCCACCAACCCGAACTCGGCCGCCTGGCCGCGCTGCTGCTGTCCGGCCAGGAGGCCGACTGGACCATCAAGAAGGGCGCCCTGTGGTGGTTCACCAACCGCGTCCGCGACGACGAGACCCAGACCGTGCTGCGGGCGGTGATGCCGGCGGACCTGGTCTGAGCGGCCGCCCGGGCCGTTGCCGTTGCCACGCGGACACCCAGGCTTCCCTGTAGGGGCAAGCCTGCTCGCCCGCAGCCGGCAAAACCTCGATAGATCCTTCATCTGGCCTCGGCGGGCAAATGAATTCGCCCCGGCGGCTTGGTCCTTTATGCCACGGGGCGTGGAGCGGTTGTAGGTGCGACTTCAGTCGCACGCAGCCGGTAAAACGGGGGTAGATCCTCCATTCCGCCTCCGCGGGCGAGCAGCTTGTTGGTCATTGATGGGAACCAGCAGCCTGTCTCCTGTTTAACGTTCCGACGGGCGGCTGGCTTGCGCCTGTTCGCTGATGGGGACCAAGGGCTTTCCGTTAATTGGCCTTGCATCGCCGGTTCCCGATTCCACGGCCGGGTTTGCACACCCGGCCGGCTGCGGCGGCGCGAAGCGATGCTTCGCGAAACCCCGCCTACGCCCGGCGGGCGCCCTACTTCTTTGCGTCGCCAAAGAAGTAGGCAAGAAAGGCGACCCCGCTTCACCGGTCGTCGGCTTCGCCGACGACAACCCCTGCGCTGCTCACAACAGGCGGCCGGCGCAGAACTCGCCCGCTGCGCGGGCTCAGACAGCTGCGCCGGACTTCCCCGCCTGTTGTTCCGCAGATCAAAGGTTCAGAAGGGGCTTTCCGGATGCACCGAGCCTCTACTGAGGCGGCTTGTGTGAGCAACGCACAAAAATCCTGACAGGCTCCGGCCGACAGCCCCACTCCCCACTTCCCACCTGGCATTTCCTGTTGCCAGCGCCGGGCGCTCACCCCTATCATCCAGGGCAAATAGACCGCCAGCATCTAGAACATGGCTTTCGGCATGCTCCCCACGCTCCCGCGCCAGGCCGCCCGGCCCCGCAGCCACGGCACAGACTTCCGGAATCACATCGCGCTGAGCTCCGGCGGCATCGCCAGTTCCGCCGGTGGCGTGCCGCGTGCATCGCTTGTCGCCGCGCGGCCACCGGGCCATGCCGCTCCGCCGCGGCTACACGTCGCCCGAAGATTCTTTATCGCCACTCCAGGCCCGGGTGGCATGACGCAGCCGCGGCGGCACGGCGATCCGACCTTTTTTCATGTCACGCCGCCGTTCTTTCATGCCTCCTGGCGATCGCGTGATGCCTCTCGGCCATTCGGTGATGCCTCCCGATGATTTCTGCATGCGCCCTGACGATGTTGTCACGCCACGCCGGGGCAAAGTCACGCCTCGCCATGGCTGGGCCACGCCCAGCCGTGGTCTTGTCACGTCAAAAAAGATGTCTGTGACGCCAAAGATCGGCCGCGAGACGCGCTCCGGCGTGCCCTCCGGCGGCCCCTGAAACTGCGCCAACCCAATCCCGGCGCGGGTTCCCGGACTTTCCGGGCCACCGCTGCCAGACATGCAGCACCCCTCAACAGGAGACTCAAGATGGCCAAGAACTACTACCTGCCCAAGGACGACAGCGGCAAGGCCGAGCTGCTCGAACACCTGGCAAACCGCCTGCCGGCCTATGCCGAGACCCTCGAAATCAGCGCCCTCGACATCGCCGGCCTGCAGGCCGACGCCGAGGCCTTCCGCGACGCCATCGCCTGCACCAACGCCATCCAGGCCAACGCCCGGCATTGGACGGCCTTCAAGAACTTCCAGCGCGACGGCGGCGTGAGCGTCAACCCCCGCCCCCACGTCCCCGACCTGCCCGCGCCGGCCCAGGACGTCGCCCCCGGCATCGTGCCGCGCCTCACCGCCCTCGTCTCCCGCCTCAAGACGGCCCGCAACTACAACGAAGCGATCGGCCGCGACCTGCAGATCATCGGCGCCGAGCAGGCCGTGGACACCGGCGACTGGAAACCCGCCCTCGAGATCGGCATCAAGGCCGGCCACCCGGTCATCAAGTGGCCCAAGGGCGACGCCGAGGCCATCGAGATCTGGGCCGACCGCGGCGACGGCCAGGGCTTCAGCCTCGCCACCGTCGCCAGCGGCGCCGACTACACCGACACCACCCCCACCCCCGCCACCGGCGCGGTCTGGAAATACAAGGCCATCTACCGCCTCCGCGACGCCCAGGTCGGCCAGTGGAGCGGCGTGGTGAGCGTGGCGGTGGGGGGCTGAGCCCGCCCTGCCCTCCCCTTGCCGGGTGAGGGCAACCAGAGCTTCCACCCCCATCCTCATCATGCCTGAGGCCCCTGGGGTACAGCGGGCCTCCCGGGTGCCGCCCCCCGGTCAAGGCTGTCGGAAGGGCTCCGCGCCAGCCTGCACCCGTGCCAGCCTCCCTTGCCCTGCGCCTCGGCCGTGATATAAACGTCATCAAGCCAATCCCCGCCGGCATGATCCGTTTTCATCATGAGCTACAACGAATCCGAAACCCGCTTCTACCTGATCGACCCCGTCCTGCGGAGCAAGGGTTACGACGCCCACTGGAAGCTCAAGATGGAAACCCCCGCCCCGGTCGAGCCCACCGGCAACCGCGGGCGCCGGCGCAGCGGCGGCGGGCGCACCGACTACCTGCTGTGCGTGCAGGCGCCGGGCATGCAGAAGCCCCTGCCGGTGGGTGTGCTCGAAGCCAAGGCCGAAACCCGCAATCCCGAGGAAGGGATGCAACAGGCCAAGGGCTACGCCGACTGCACCCGCTTTCACGTGCAGTACGTCTTTGCCACCAACGGCCACCTTTACGCCGAATTCGACCGCGGCACGCAGACCCCCGCCGGCCCCTTCCCCTTGCCGGACTTCCCCACCCACGACACCCTCACCGCCCGCTACGCCACCGACACGGGCATCGACATCACGGCGCCCGGGTCGGCCTTGCTGTTCATGGCCGACGCGGCTGCCTTCAACAAACCCCGCTACTACCAGGACGCCGCGATCCGAGCTGCCTTCGAGAAGGTCCTGAGCTGCGAAAAGGCCGGCGCGCCCGCCCGCATCCTCCTCAGCCTCGCCACCGGCGCCGGCAAGACCGTCATCGCCGCCAACCTGCTGTGGCGCCTGCATGAAGCCGGCCGGCTCGCCAAGCCGGCGCTGTTCCTGTGCGACCGCGACGAACTCCGCGAGCAGGCCTGGAACAAGCTCTCCCTGGCCTTCCCCAAGGGCAGCGTGCGCATCGTTACCACCGAGAAAGGGCTCAACGCCGCCCGCAACGCCAAGGTGCACATCGCCACCTACCAGACCCTCGGCCTCGACGAGGTCGGCACGGCCGGCGAGGGCGACGCGCCGCTATCCTCCAGCTTCCTCAG
>JAEUNU010000114.1 GCA_016789125.1 Zoogloea sp.
ACGCGCAGCGGATCGCAACGAGGCACTGCCCAGCGAGAGCACGACCAGTTTCGAGGACCCGGCGGACGTGGTGAAGCTGATCACCACCGCGCGGCTCGCGCTGTTGCGTGCCATCAAGGAGATGCCCGGCTCGATCACCCAGATCGCGGAGCGCCTCCGCCGCGACCGCAGTGCGGTCAAGCGGGATGTGGACGAGCTGGCGAGGGCTGGCCTGGTGACGGTTTCGGAGAAGGTGCTGCCGGGCCGCGGCCGGATGAAGGAAGTCCGGGCCACCGCGCAGCGCATCAGCCTGATGGCCGAGGTCGTCTGACTGGCATAGCAGGCCGGACTGTCTGGTGACCTTCTGGTCACCGCGGCGTCAAAGCTGGTCCAATCAGATCCAGATGCGGCGCCCGGCGTGGCCCGCACCGCTTGCAGCCCCTCGATCGGTGGTGCGAACATCCCGCCCTTTCCGCCCGCCATACGGAGCGCGCGAATGAACCCTCCCGTCCTCGTCGTCGGCGGCGGCCTTGCCGGCCTCGTCGCTGCCCACCATCTTCGCCAGGCCGACATTGGTTTTGTGCTGCTCGAGGCCCGCACGCGGCTCGGGGGGCGGATTCTCACGGCGGGGGCGGGTGAGGCGCTCTCTGGCGAGGGTTTCGACCTCGGTCCGTCGTGGTTCTGGCCCGACATCCAGCCGGCAATGGGGGCGCTGGTGCGCCGGCTCGGGCTGCCGGCCTTCGAGCAGCACAGCGATGGCGACATGCTCTTCGAGCGGGTCCGCGGTGAGCCGCCGCGGCGCTTGCAGGGGATGCGCCAGGAGCCGCCGTCGATGCGGATCGCCGGAGGCTCCGGGGCCCTCGTCGCGGCCCTCGCGGCCGGGCTGCCGGCGTCGTGCATCCGGCTCGGGGCGCGGTTGACCGATGTCACCCTCAGCGGGTCGGGGGTGGAGGCCGGTTTTGTCGATGCCCACGGGAGCGGGCAGCGCCTCGTGGCGAGCGACGTCATTTTTGCGTTGCCGCCACGCCTCCTTGCGGCGACGGTCGAGTTCTCGCCGCCGCTCGACGCCGCCACGGCCCGCAGCTGGCGCGACACGCCCACCTGGATGGCGCCCCACGCCAAGTTCCTGGCGTGCTACGAGCGGCCCTTCTGGCGCGAGGCCGGGCTCTCCGGCACGGCCCAGAGCAGCCTGGGGCCGCTGGTCGAGATCCACGATGCGAGCACCGCGTCGGGCCAGGCGGCGCTGTTCGGCTTTGTCGGGGTGCCTGCCCCGCAGCGGGCGCAGTATGGCGAGGCGGCCATCGTGGAGGCCGCCGTCCGGCAGCTGGCCCGCCTGTTCGGCCCCGAGGCCGGCGCGCCGCGCGCCACCTTGTTCAAGGACTGGGCCGCCGATCCATTCACCGCCACCGCCGACGACGCGCAGGCGGGTGAGCATCCGGTGTCCGGCGGCCTCGCGGCGGCGCCGGCCGAATGGCGGCAACGCCTGTGGCTGGCCGGCAGCGAAGCCGCGCGCCGGGATGCCGGTTATCTGGCCGGGGCCGTGGAGGCGGCCGAATACGCGGTTGCCGCGCTCATCGAGCGACGGGTGTCCGCGCCCTGATGGCCAGCTGTCGTCCCCCAAACTTTTGAGGAACCCACCATGCTCCGTCGTGCTTTCGCAACCGCTCTCGCCACTCTCGCCCTGCCTCTGGCCGCCCAGACGCCCACGGCCAGCCCCTACGATTTCATCGACGCCTTCCGCGCCCTGAGCGGCGAGCACAAGGGCATCCGCAAGGGCCACGCCAAGGGCGTCTGCGCCCAGGGTGAGTTCGTGCCGAGCGAGCAGGCGCGCACGCTCCTTGCCAGCCCTTTGTTCGCGGGGGCGGGCATGCCGGCCCAGCTGCGCTTTTCAATGGCCGGCGGCAACCCCCGGGTCCCGGATAGCGCGCGCTCGCCGCGGGGCCTGGCGGCCCAGTTCCAGTTGCCGGACGGCACGCTGCACCACCTCGCCATGCTCAGTACGCCGGTCTTCGGCGCCAAGGACCCGGACAGCTTCCTGGGCCTGTTGCGCGCCCAGCGGCCCGGGCCGGACGGCAAGCCCGATGCCGGGCGGATTGCCGCCTACCGGGAGGCGCACCCGGACACCCGGCCCCAGGCCGAGTGGCTGGCCAGCAACCCGCCCCCCTGGAGCTACGCCACCACCGCCTACCACGGCCTCCACACCTTCTATGTGCAGACGCGGCAGGGGGACAAGCTCAAGGTCCGCTGGTATCTGCAGCCTCAGGACGGCGAGCGGGGCCTCGATGCCGCCGAGATCGCCAGCGCGCCGGCAGACTTCCTGCCGCAGCGGCTGGAGGAGAGGCTGCGCCAGGGGCCGGTGCGCTTTGACTGGATCATGGTGCTCGGCGAGCCCGAGGACACGGATGACGACCCGTCCCGCCGGTGGCCGGCAGGCCGGCTGGTGTTCAAGGCCGGCACCCTGAGCGTCGTCGGGTCGGGGGGCGAGGCCTGCACCCCCATCAATTTCGACCCCAATGTGCTGAGCGCCGGCTTCAGCGCCGGTGCCGACCCCATCCTGCGGATGCGCTCGCCGGCCTATGCCATTTCGTTTGGCCAGCGCCTGAGCGGGCAGTAGGTTTCCGTTCCCGTCCTGCGGCCTGTCGCCGGCGGATGCGCTGTTGATGGGGCGGGCGGTGGGCGTGCTTGCCGGCAGTCGCCCCAAGTTTCCTTGACCCCCACGGGGGGGCTGGGCGGAGCCCGGCCCTGGGGGGCTCAGCTCGCGTCCGGCAGGTCGCGGCCGGGCTGGGCCACGCGCTCCAGCCACACCGCGGTGTCGTGGTAGGCCACGCCGGCCGCCGGCCAGCCCGGCTCGGCGCTCACCAGCGCGTTGATGCCAAGCCCCTCGATGAAGGCGGCGTTGGGCCATTGGCTCTCGACGACCACGGTGTCCGGCTGCAGGCCGTCCGCCGGGCGGGCGTGCAGCGCGACGCTGCCCAGCGCGTTGCCGAGGCGCACGATGTCGCCGTCGGCGATCCCCAGCCGGGCGCAGGTGTCGCGGTGGATCAGCGCGGTCGGCCGGCCTTCGCCGCGCCGTGAGCTGGCTGTCTCGGTGAAGGTGGTGTTGAGAAAATGCCGGGCCGGCGCGGCCACCAGCCGGAAGGGCCGCTCGGGCGTGGCGCTGTCGATCACCGGCTGGTGGTCGGGGAAGGCCGGCATCCCGGCGTGGCCCTCGCCGTGGGTGGCCCAGTCGGGCGCGAAGCGGAAGCGCCCGTCGGGGTGGCCGAAGCCGTCCAGGAAGTGCGCCGTCTCGAAGGGCGGGGCGCAGTCGAGCCAGCCGGCCGCCAGCAGATCGTCGGCGCCGGGCTTGCCGGAGGCCCGCAGCACCGCATCGGCGAGCTGCCAGGCGTCCATCCCGAAGGCCGGGTGGCCGATACCCAGGCGCTGGGCCAGTTGCCCGATGAAGTCGTGGTTGGCGCGGCATTCGCCCGGCGCCGGCACCAGCGCCCGCGCCGCCTGCAGGAAGGTGTGGCCGGAGGCCTGGTAGAGGTCATCGTGCTCGGTGAAGGTGGTGGCCGGCAGCACGAGGTCGGCGAGCCGGGCGGTGTCGGTCATGAACTGCTCATGCACGCACACGAAGAGGTCCTCGCGCATGAGCCCGGCGCGCACCCGGCGGCTGTCGGGGGCGACCACCGCCGGGTTGGTGCTCTGGATCAGCATCGCGCTCACCGGCGGGCCATCGCCCAGGTCGCGCCGCTCGCCGGCCAGCACCGCGCCGAGGCGCCCCATGTCGAGCTGGCGGGCCGGCGGCGGCGCCGCGTCGAGGCCGTGCAGGAAGCGCATATCCAGCCCGTACAGGCCGCCGTTGCTGTACAGCGCGCCGCCGCCCCGGTGCTGCCAGGCGCCGGTGAGGGCCGGCAGGCAGCTCACCGCGTGCATCGCCGCCGAGCCGTTGCGCTGCCGCGTGAAACCGTAGCCGAGGCGCAGGTAGCTGCGTGGCGTCGAGCCGTAAAGACGGGCGAAGCGCACGATGTCGTCCGCCGGAATTCCGGTGATCTCCGCGGCCCAGGCTGGCGTGCGGCCGGCCAGGTGGGCCTCGACGGCGGGGGAGAAGTCGGTCAGCCGGGCCAGGTAGGCGCGGTCGGCGAGGCCCTCGGCGAGCAGCACGTGCATCACCGCACAGGCCAGCGCGCCGTCGGTGCCGGGCCGCAGCGCCAGGTGCAGGTCGGCCTTGGCGGCGGTCGCGGTGCGGTAGGGGTCGATCACCACCAGCGGCACGTCGCGGCTGCGGCGGGCCTTCTGCACCCAGTGCATGAAGTTCACCTGGGTGTGCACCGGGTTGCCGCCCCACACCACGATCAGCTCCGAGTCGCCCATCTCCCGTGGGTCGACGCCGCGCTTGACGCCGACGCCGGCCAGCCAGCCCGCGTCGGATAGCGCGACGCAGAAGGTTTCGCGCTGGCGCGACCAGCCGGCCAGGTGGCCGAGGCGGCGGATGGCGCCGCGCTGCACCAGGCCCATCGTGCCCGCGTAGTGGTAGGGCCACACGGTCTCGGGGCCGTGGCGGTCCATCGCCTCGCGCAGCCGCGCGGCCAGCAGGTCGAGGGCCTCGTCCGAGCCAATCGGCGCAAAGCGGCCCTCGCCCTTGGCGCCGACCCGCAGCAGCGGCCGGGTCAGGCGGTCCGGGTGATGGGCGCGTTCGGCGTAGCGGGCCACCTTGGCGCAGATCACGCCGTCGGTGTAGGGCTGGTCGCCGCCCCGCACGCGGCCGATGCGGCCCTCGGCGGTGACCTCGACCTGGAGGGCGCACACGCTGGGGCAGTCGTGGGGGCAGACGCTGGGGCGGAGCAGGGTGGGCATGGGGCGGGCCAGGGGGTGAGCGTGAGGGTGCCTATTGTCGCGCCGCGCTGGCCGTCCGGCGAGGCCTCTGCGCTGCCGCGTGGGCGAGATCCGCCGCCCGGGCTATCATGAATCAACACAGCGGCCGCGGAGGGCAGGGCTGCCATGCACAAACGCCAGCGTTTCTTCTTCCACAAGACCCGCGCCGCCGAATGGGTACGGCGTGGGATGCGCGTGCCCTTCATCCTGGCTTCGTTGGCGTGTTCGCTGGCCTGGGCCGACGGGGCGGAGCTGCCGCAGAAGAAACCCGCCGGCCGCAAGCTGGGCCTGTCGATCCAGGTGCAGGGCGGGGGCTGGGGGCGGGGGCGCAAGGAGTCCATCGAGACGGTGCTCCACGCGGTGGCCGACACGCTGATGGCGCGTTTTCCGCCGGGGCAGTTCAGGGCGCCGATCGTCGTCACCCACACCGACGGCCCGCCGGTGGCGCTGTATGGCCGGGGCAGTGGCGGTGAATACCGCATCCGCCTGCACGCCCGTGACGACAACTGGCACCTGTATGCCTACGAGTTCGCCCACGAGCTGTGCCATGTGCTGTCCAACTACGATGCCCAGCCGGCCGTCCAGCGCGACAACCAGTGGTTCGAGGAGGCCCTGTGCGAGACGGCCTCGTTGTTCACCCTGCGCCATCTCGCCCAGCGCTGGGAGGCGCAGCCGCCGGGCCCGGAGTGGGTGGGCGAGGCAGGGCGCCTGCGGGGTTTCTTCGAGCTGCTGATCGGCGAGGGCCACCGCATGCTGCCCGCCGAGGCGCCGCTGGCCGCCTGGCTGCGCGACAACGAGGCGAGCCTGCGCCGCGACCCCTACCTGCGCCAGAAGAACGAGGTGCTCGCCAACCTGCTGCTGCCCCTCTTCGAGCACGACCCCGACAACTGGCAGGCGCTGGCCTACCTCAACCTCGACCCGGCCGACGCCCGCAGCAGCCTGCGCGCTTACCTCTCCCGCTGGTACGCCAGCACGCCGCCGGCGCACCGCGCGCTGGTGGCCGGGGTGCTCGGCCTGCTGGCCCTCGACGACGTGGTGCCGCCGGCGCATCCGCCCGGCCCGCTGCGGGCTGCGGCCGATTGATCCCGCGCTTCAGATAGTCCTTTTCCGACAAAAACCGTCGACTATCATGAAGTGTGGTCAACGTGGATGCGAAACCGCTTCCCGGGCGGAGCAGTCCGCGACGGCCTTGTGGAGGCGGCGCCCAACGCCGCCCCGCAGGCCGGCAGGGCCGCGCGGGCAGGCCCGCCGGCCCTGGCACCATTGTCTTTCAGGGGGGATCCACTCAACGGAGGACAACATGAAAAAGAGTCTCTTGGCCAGGATGGCAGCCGGTTTCGTGGTGGGCGGCGTCCTCGCAGTGGTGCCGATGGGCACCGCGCAGGCGGAGTACAACGATTTCTACGACAGCGTGAAGGCGCTCACCGACAAGGCCTACACGCAAGGCAGTGGCGACATGTACGACTCGATGGAGCCGACCTCGGCCGGCCCGCAGGGCCCGGTCCGCAGCGACATGATGAAGGATGCGGGCGCCTACGATTCGCGGGGCTATCGCTACGATGCCGGCAAGTCGTCGGGCTGGTCGCAGTGGTCCGACCTCAGCCGCCAGATGGGCCCGATCGGCGGGGACGGCACCAACTGAGGTGCTCGCATTCCAGGCCCGCCTGCCCACGCGCCGCCCCTCGAAGGGCGGCGCTGCATTTCAGGGGGCGCCGCAGCTTCAGTCGGGTATCTCGGGCTCCACGAGCCGGGCCAGGTGCTCCAGCGATTCCTGCCAGCCGAGGTAGCAGAACTCGGTGGGGATCGCCTCCGGTATGCCCTCCTGCACGATGTCCAGTTCGGTACCGCAGGCCACTGTCCGCAGGTTCACCGTGGTCACCATCTCGCCGGGCAGGTTCGGGTCGTCGAACTGGTCGGTGTAGCGGATGCGTGCGTCGGGCGTGAGTTCGAGGTAGCGGCCGCCAAATGAATGGCTGTTGCCCGTGCTGAAGTTGCGGAACGCCATCCGGAAGCTGCCGCCGACCCGGGCGTCCAGCTGCTCGATCCGGCAGGTGAAGCCGTTGGGCGGTAGCCAGCGGGCGAGGGCCTCACCATCGAGGAAGGCGCGGTAGATCTTCTCGGGCCTGGTGCGCAGCACGCGGTGCAGGCGGACGGTACCGGTCGGCATGGTCTCTCCTTGGGTTGGGGCGGCGCGCGGCGCCGCTCCATTCACCTTAGCCGAATGGCGGGCCCGGTGCTCGGCCGCCTGGCGTGGCCGAGCGGGGTGTGGTGCTCACACCACCCCGCCGAGCCGGCTGGCCAGCCAGTGGTAGGTGGGGATGCCGACCATCAGGTTGAAGGGAAAGGTGATCCCCAGCGCGGCGCCGATCGACAGGGCCGGGTTGGCCTCGGGCACGGCGATCCGCATGGCCGCCGGGGCGGCGATGTAGGAGGCGCTGGCGTAGAGGGTGGCCAGCAGCGCCGCACCGCCCACGCTCATCCCCAGCAGGCTGGCGGTGAGCGCGCCGAGGGCGCCGCCGAACAGCGGCATGGCGATCGCGAAGCCGAGCAGGAAGGTGCCGGCCCGGCGCAGGTCGCCCAGCCGGCTGGCCGCTACCAGCCCCATCTCGAGCAGGAAGATCGCCAGCGCGCCCTTGAAGAGGTCGAAGAACACCTTGTCGAGCGGCTTGATGCCCTCGCCGCCGGCCACCCAGCCGATCAGCAGGCCGCCCACCAGCAGCACGATGCTCTTGCCGGCGAACACCTCGTGCAGAACCTTGCCGAGGCCCGACTGGGTCTGGCCGCGCTTGGCCAGCCACACGCCCACCATCAGCGCCGGGAACTCCAGCAGCACCAGGAAGACGGCCATGTAGCCCTCGTACTGCTCGCCCAGCTGGCTCAGGTAGGCGGCGCCGACGGCAAAGGTGACCACGCTGACCGAGCCGTAGTGGGCCGCCACCGAGGCCGCGTCGGCCCGCGACAGGCGGCCCGGGCCCTGCAGTAGCGGGAAGGCGATCAGCGGCAGCGCGGCGCCGATGGCCACGATCACCAGCGCCGGCATGATCAGCTCGGCCACCGGCTGGCGCGCCAGCTCGACACCGCCCTTCAGGCCGATGGCGAGCAGCAGGAAGATGCTCAGTGATTCGTGCAGCACCGCCGGGATCTTCAGGTCCGAGCGCAGCAGCCCGGCCAGCAGACCGAGCAGGAAAAACAGGATAACGGGTTCGAGGGGCATTTTCAGGCTCCGGCAGATCTTGATGCAGCGCACTATCCCAGCCGGAATGGATTAAATCCAATTAAACTTTAGGCTGGTTTGTATTTATAAAAACTTATATGTCCCGCCGTCACCTCACCTCCCGCCAGCTCGAAACCTTCGTCACCGTGGCCCGCCTGGGGAGCTTCTCGCGGGCGGCCGAGGCCCTGCACCTCACCCAGCCCGCGGTGTCGATCCAGATCCGGCAGATCGCCGACAGCGTCGGGCTGCCCCTGTTCGAGCAGACCGGCCGCGACATCCGCCTCACCGCCGCCGGCCACGAGCTGTTGCAGACGGCCCGCGAGCTGGACGATAGCTGGAGCCGCTTCGCGTCGGCCATCGACGCCCTCAAGGGCCTGCGCAAGGGCCGCCTGCGGGTGGCCCTGGTGACCACGGCCAAGTACTTTTTGCCGCGCATGCTGGGCAACTTCTGCCGGCGCTATCCGGACATCGACATCGAGCTCGAGGTGGCCAACCGCGCCCGCATCGTCGAGCGCCTGCGGGCCAACGAGGACGACCTCTACATCATGTCCTTCCCGCCGGAGGAGCTCGACGTGGTGGCCCGGCCCTTCCTCGACAATCCGCTGGTGGTCATCGCGCCGGTTGATTACCCCCTGCCGGCGGGCCCGCTCACGCTGGCCGACCTGGTGGCCCACCCTTTCCTGCTTCGCGAGGCCGGCTCCGGCACACGCCGCGCCATCGATCGGCACCTGCTGAAAAGCGGCCACGCCCTCAACGTCAAGCTCTCCCTCGGCAGCAACGAGGCCATCCGCGACCTCGTCGCCACCGGCATGGGCCTCGCGATCCTGTCGCGCCACGTGCTGGGCGAGAGCCCGGCGCAGAGCGGCATCCGCATCCTCGAGGTCGAGGGCTTCCCGCTTCGGCAGCCGTGGTCGGTGGTGCACCTGCGCCAGAAGATCCTGTCGCTTCCGGCGCGGGCCTTCATGGACGAGCTGCTGCCGGCGCTGGACGGAGGCGCCCCGGTGAGTGTTTAGGCGTCGGAGGCGGCCTCAGGCCGCCAGGGCGTCGGAGGCGCTGCCTTCGGCGTCCTCGCCGCGGTCGACGGGCAGCCTGACGGTGAAGGTGGTGCCCTTGCCGACTTCGCTGCTCACGTCGATGCAGCCCTTGTGCTTGCCGATGATGCCGTAGGTGATCGACAGGCCGAGGCCGGTGCCCTTGCCGATGGGCTTGGTGGTGAAGAAGGGCTCGAAGAGGTGCGGGAGGTGCTCGGCGGCGATGCCGCAGCCGGTGTCGGTGATCGCCACCTCGACCATGCCGTCCGGCCCGTGGCGGGTGGTGATGGTGATCTCGCCCTTCTCGGCGATGGCGTGGCCGGCGTTGACCAGCAGGTTCATGAACACCTGGTTGAGCTGGGAGGCGATGCAGTACACCTGGGGCAGGCTGGGGTCGTAGTGCTTGACCACGGTGCACTTGTACTTGAGCTCGTTCCAGATGATGTTGAGGGTGGAATCCAGGCAGGCGTGGAGGTCGGCCCAGCCGAAGCCGGATTCGCCGACCCGCGAGAAGTCCTTGAGGTTCTGGACGATGTCCTGGACGCGGGTCAGGCCGTCCTGGGATTCGGCCAGCAGCTGGAAGATGTCTTCGTGGAGGAAGTCGAAGTCTTCGCGCTGCTTGATGGCGGCGACCGCGGCGCGGGCTTCCGGCGGCATGGTGTCGGCGGCCTGCTGGTCGTAGGCCTGGATGATGCCGAACAGGCTGTCGAGGTAGCCCTTCAGCGTCGACACGTTGGAGCGCACGAAGCCGATGGGGTTGTTGAGCTCGTGGGCGACGCCGGCGGCGAGCTGGCCGAGGGAGGCCATCTTCTCGGACTGGAGGAGCTGGTTCTGGGCTTCCTCGAGTTTGCGGTTGAGCTCCCGCTGGTGGGCGAGGGAGGCGGCGAGCTGCTCGCGCTCGTTGCGCAGCATCGCATCGGCGGCCACCTTGTCGGTCACGTCGCTGGCGTACACCACGACCCGCGGTGGCTCGCCGGGCACCGGGTAAACGGTGACGTGGAAGATGCGCGCGTCCCGGGCGGCGTCGATCTCGTTGCTGCGGCCGGTGTTCATCACCTCGGCGATCTGGTCGGCCAGCGGAATGCCGAATTCGGACGGCAGCAGGTCGAACAGGTTGCAGCCCGCCAGCCGCGCCGGCGTGCTGCCGAACTCCTGGGCGCCGATCCGGTTGATGGCCATGATCGCGCCGTCGTGGGTGATCATGGCGATCAGCTGGTCGGCGCTGTCGAGCACCGCGCTGAGGGTGGCGGTGCGTTCGGCGACGCTGGACTCGAGGGCGGTGTTGTAGTCCCGCAGCGCGTCCTGGGCCTGCTTGAGCTTGAGGTGGTTGCGGATGCGGGCCAGCAGGATGGCCGGCCGCAGGGGCTTGGTGATGTAGTCGGCAGCCCCCAGCGAGAGGCCGTGCTGCTCGTCCTCGTCGTTGACCCGGGCGGTCACGAAGATCACCGGGATGTCGCGGGTCGCGTCCTCGCCCTGGAGACGCTGGATGACTTCGTAGCCGTCCATGTCCGGCATCATCACGTCGAGCAGGATCAGGTCAGGGCGGGGCTCGGCGGCCGCGATCTGCAGGGCGACGGGGCCGGATTCGGCGGTCAGCACCCGGAAGTGCCCCTCGAGCATGCGGCTGACGCCCTTCAGGTTGATCCGCGAGTCGTCCACCACCAGGATGGTGGACAGCGCCTGGCCGGGGCTTGCAGGGTTGTCCGGGCTGGTTGCCATGTTCTTCTCCGTCTGCCGGGGCGGGGGTTCATTGATCCGGAGAATGGATTACGGATTCATACGGAGCCGACTTGAGGTCTCCCGGGGTTGATACGGCAAAAATATTAAAAACACTAAAATTGATTTCGTGGCCGGCGTGGTGTCCGGTGCCGCGCCGGCCCCGTTCAGATCTTGAACTGCCGGACCTGGGAGGATATCTGGTTGCCGAGGGCCTCCAGGCGCTCGGCGGTGCTGCTGGCCTGGATCGAGGCGATGTTGTTCTCCTCGGCCACCCGGGCGACGTGTTCGGTCTGAACCGCCACCTGCTGGCTGGCGACGTTCTGCTCGCCCATCGCCAGGTTGATGTTCTGCACCAGCTCGATGATCCGGTCGGCGCTCTCCCGGATGTCGGTGATCGCCGCTGCGGCCTCCTGGGCGAGGGCCGAGCCGTGGCTGGCCTGGTCCACCGACTGCCCCATTATCTCGTTGACCTGCACCGACAGCGACTGGACCGACTGCACCATCGACGAGATCTCCGCCGTCGACGCAGACGTGCGCTCGGCCAGCCGGCGCACCTCATCGGCGACCACCGCGAAGCCGCGGCCGCTCTCGCCGGCCCGGGCGGCTTCGATGGCGGCGTTGAGGGCGAGCATGTTGGTCTGCTCGGCCACCTCGCGGATCACGCCGACGATGCTCGAGATGCGGCCGGCCTCGCGGGTGAGGTCGTTGATCACCAGCGAGGCGCGCTGCACCTCATCGGAGATGGCGGTCATCTCGGCGGTGGCGCCGAGGATGGTCTCGCAGCCCTCGCGGGCGCGCACGCCGGCGCCTTTGGCCCGATCGACGGCGATCGCCGCGCTTTCGGTGATGTGGCTGATGCTCACCGTCATCTCCTCGATGGCGGCGGCCATCGACGACGCCGAGTCGCTGGCCATGTGGGATTGCTGCGACGCATGCACCGACGCCTGGGACATTTCCTGGGCCGCCTGGTCCACCTTTGAAACGGTGTTCAGCAGCTCGTTGAAGGTGGTGCGCAGGGTGTCGAGGAGGCGGACGATGGCCTGCCCGGTCTGGCCGACCTCGTCATCCCGCAGCGGCGGCGCCGGCAGCGTGAAGTCGTGGCTTTGCTGGACGCGCTGGCAGAAGGCCTGCAACTCGCCCAGCGGAGCGGACACGAGCTTGCGGATGACCACGGTGATCAGGATAGGCAGCACCACGACGAGGGCCAGCCCGACCAGGCCCGCCAGGTAGATGATGGCGTTCATGTCGCGGCCGAGATCCTCGATGCCCGCGCCCGACACGATCACCCACGACAGGCGCGCGTTGTGGCCGTAGGCCGCGATCTTGGCCTTGCCGGTGGCGGCGCCGGCGTTGCGCGCGGTGTAGCCGAGAATGCCCTGCTTCTTCTCGATCATCTCCTTGACGATGAAGCGGCCGTCGGCGTCGGTGATCTCCAGCCCGCTCTTGCCCTCAAGCTCCGGGTGGACCACGAAGTTGCCGGCGGCCGGGCCCTCCTTGGCGTTCAGCACGAAGACGTAGCCGGTCTTGCCGATGCGGGTGGACTTGATGCGGGCAGTCAGGGCCTTCAGTTCGTCGGTGAAATCGACGCCGATGAAGAGCACCCCGATGACCTTCCCGGCCTCCTGGATGGGCACGTACTTGGTGTAGTAATCGCGGCCGAAGAGGCGCGCCGGGCCGCGGTAGGCCTCGCCCTTCATCAGCTTCGCGTAGGCCGGGTGGGCGCGGTCGAGGAGCGTGCCCACCGCGCGGGCCCCGTCTTCCTTCTTCACCGAGGTGGTGACGCGCACGAAATCGTCACCGTCGCGGGCAAAGATGGTCGCCACGCCGCCGGTCTCGCGGCTGAACATGTCCACCAGCCCGAAGTCCAGGTTGAGCGGCTTGCCGCCGAGGCGCAGCACCGGCACCGTGCGCTCGCCGATCCTGGCGCTGGCGGTGGGGTCGAGGTGCAGTGGCTCCTGGATGCTGAACTGCAGGGCGGTCATCAGGCGGTCGGCGCCTTTCTCGACCTGCACCGCGAAGACATCCACCATGTCGAGGACCGTCGCATTGACCGACTCCACCGCGCTGGTGGCGGCCTCCGTGACGAGCCGGTCGGAGACCTGATTTAGCACGACCGAGCCGACCGCGAAGGCCAGCAGCAGGACGGCAACGATGACGGCGGTCAGCTTTTGCCCGAGGCTTTTGATGCGAAACACGTGATTTCTTCTCCGATTGAATGGCCGCCCCGGGCGCTGGACTGCGCGCGCATCCGGCGCTGCCGCGATGCCTCCGGCGAGCCTGGGCCCGCGTTGTGAACGGCCCTTCATCGGC
Source organism: Zoogloea sp. (assembly GCA_016789125.1). Taxonomy (GTDB): domain Bacteria; phylum Pseudomonadota; class Gammaproteobacteria; order Burkholderiales; family Rhodocyclaceae; genus Zoogloea. The sequence goes on from JAEUNU010000114.1 coordinate 13,108, forward strand.
TCGGCGCGCGGGAACTGAAGCGGCGGCATGCCCGCCGCGTAGCAGTCTTTGATCCTGGTCAAACCTGGCGTGGTGCGCGGGGCCGGGCCTTGCGGCCCGGCGGCGGGTTTGCGCCTGCCGCGCGGAAACTTCAGGTAGATTCCGGCTCCCCGATCCGAAAGCCCGACTGCCCATGCAAGCCCTTCTCGACGCCATCGCCCGGATGCCCCTGCCCACCGACGCCTGCCGGGTCTTCCACGGGCGAGGCGGGCGCTACCCGGGCTGCGAGCACCTGACGCTCGACGCCTTCCCGCCGGTGTGGCTGGTGACCAGCTTCCTGCCGCTGGAGGAGGCCGAGCTGGCGCGCGTCCACGACGCCCTGTCGGCGCGCTGGGCGCAGCTCAACCCGGGCGAGCCCCTCAACTGGGTCTTCCAGTACCGCCACGAGGCCCGCGCCGAGACGCGCTTGATGGCGGGCAGCGTGCCCGAGCCCCACCTGGTCAGCGAGAACGGCGCGGCCTTCCGGGTGCATCTGCTGCGCGGGCTCAACCACGGCTTCTTCGTCGACATGGCCGAGGGCCGCCGCCGGGTGCGCGAGCTGGTTGCCGCCCGGCCGGGCCTCAAGGTGCTCAACCTGTTCGCCTACACCTGTTCGTTCTCGGTGGTGGCCCTGCTGGCGGGGGCCCGCCAGGTGACCAACGTGGACATGAGCGACGGCGCCCTCGCCATCGGCAAGCGCAACCACCTGCACAACGGCCTCACCGCCGGGGCGAGCTTCCTGCCCCACGACATCTTCAGCTCGTGGGGCAAGATCACCCGCGGCGGGCCCTACGACCTGGTCGTGATGGACCCGCCGAGCTACCAGAAGGGCAGCTTCGTCGCCGAGAAGGACTACGCCCGGCTCATTCGCCGCCTGCCCGATCTGCTGGCGCCCGGCGGACACGCGCTGCTGTGCCTCAACTCCCCCAAACTGGGGGTCGGCTTCCTGCAGGATCTGGTGGAAGCTCAGGCGCCCGGGCTCGTCTTCTGCGAGCGGCTGCCCAACCCGCCGGCTTTCGCGGATCTCTCGAGCGAGCGCTCGCTGAAGGGGCTGCTCTACCAGGCAGAGGGCTGATGGGCGCCAGGCCGGCCCCGATAGGGCGCCCTTATAATTCGATAGAAATATTCAGTGCATCGAATGTTGCGCCGCAGCAAATGCTGCTCTAAGATTGGAACTGTCTCCTCCACCCTCCTCCTTTGGTGTGGATTTAACCCGGGCCCGCAAGCGCCCGGGTTTCTTTTTTTGTGCGGGCCGCCGGCCCAGCCCCTGGCCCGGAGAGCGCCTTCCACGCGTTCGCTGCCGTCAAACGGTGAATCGCCGCCACGCTCCGGCTAAGATTGCGGTCCCTTCCCAGTATCGGACCACAAGAATGACTCAGATCATCAAGCCCGCCCCCCGCCTCAACCTCGCCAACGGCGTCGAGATGCCGCAGCTCGGCCTGGGCACCTGGCCGATGAACGACACCGAAGCCGCCGTCACCGTGGCGGCGGCCCTCGCGATGGGCTACCGGCTCATCGACACCGCCGAGAACTACGAGAACGAGCGCGGCGTGGGCGAGGGCATCCGCCAGTCCGGCGTGGCCCGCGCGGACATCTTCGTCACCACCAAATTCAACCGCAAGTGGCACAGCGTGGACGGCGCGCGCGCCGCCTGCGAGGCCAGCCTCGAGCGCCTCGGCCTCGACTACATCGACCTGCTGCTGGTGCACTGGCCGAACCCCGACCAGGGCCGCTACGTGGAGGCCTTCCAGGGTCTGGTGCGCCTGCTCGAGGCGGGGCTGGTGAAGTCCATCGGCACCTCCAACTTCAAGCCGGCCCACCTGCAGAAGCTGTTCGACCTGGGCCTCGTGCCCCACCTCAACCAGATCCAGCTCGACCCTTACCACCTGCGCGACGACCTGGTGGCGATCCACCGCGAAAAGGGCATCGTCACCGGCGCCTGGCGCCCGCTAGGCTGCGGCAACGCGATGCTCGCCGACCCGGTGATCAGCGCGGTGGCCGAGCGCCACGGCCGTACCACGGCCCAGGTGATCCTGCGCTGGCTGACGCAGCAGGGCTTCGTCGCCACGCCCAAGTCGTCCAACCCGACGCGGATGGCCCAGAACCTCGACATCTTCGACTTCAGCCTGTCCGCCGACGAGATGGCCGCCCTGGGCGGCCTCGACCGACCCGACCCGGAGATGTTCGACGCCGACAGCTTCGGGCATTGAGCGGTGCGTGGGCCGTGCCGGCCTGAAGAAGGCGGGTTTATGCCCAGCGGCCGGCTGGCCCGCCCTTCGAAACGGAAGCGAGTGTGAATCCCGAAATGCTGCAGCGGCTGGTCAGCCGCGAGATGCCCTACGGCAAGTACAAGGGGCGCCCCATCGCCGACCTGCCCGGCCACTACCTGGCATGGTTCGCCCGGCAGGGCTTTCCGCCCGGCGAGATCGGCCAGCTGCTGGCCCTGATGCACGAGCTCGACCACAACGGTCTGGCGGGCCTGCTCGAGCCGCTGCGCCGGGCGCGGGAGAATCCATAGAGGGTTCTTATTTATAAATAGAAATTATCATGTTGCGACGCAATACGCGCCGCAATAATATTCTGGCCGTCTCCTCCACCCTCCTCCTTTGGTGTGGATTTGGCCCGAGCCCCCAGGTGCTCGGGCTTTTTTCTTTCCGGCGCCGCATTCGTCTACGCCTGCGCCCGCCCCCGGGCGATCTCCGGTCTCCCTTCCCGGCTGTCTTCGCGTTCCGGCCCTCTGCTGGCCCGGCTAGGAGCGTTCGCGGAATTCGTCTAGCATCGGCGCGGTCCGGCCTCCGGCGTGGAGGCCGCGGTTTCATCGTGCGCGTCGAGGGCGCTCCCATGATCATGTCGATTCTCCGGCGTCTGCCGTGCTGTGCCGCGCTGCTGCTGGTGGCCGTCCATTCGGCGAGTGCGGCCGAGCCGCCTCGCGGGCCCGCTGCTGAGGCGGCCGTCAATCCGGCGCCACGCCGCATCGCCAGCGTCCACGCGGGCATTTTTGGCGGCCAGCGCCTGCGCTACGAGGCGGTGGTCGAGGAGATCTTCGTGCCCGACCGCCAGGGCAAACCGGCGGCGAGCCTCATCAGTTTCAGCTATCTGCAGCGCCAGCCCCGCCCGGAGCCTGCGCGGCCGGTGCTGTTCGTCTTCAACGGCGGCCCGGGCTCGTCGTCGATCTGGACCCATTTCGGCATGCTCGGCCCCCGGCAGGTCCGCTTCGCCGACCCGCTGCACCCGCCCACCGTGCCGCCCTTCGAGATCGGCGACAACCCCCACTCGCTGCTCGACGTGGCCGACCTGGTGTTCATCGACCCGCCCCTCACCGGCTACAGCCGCCTGTTGCCTGGCGCCCGCCCCGAAGATTTCCTCGGCGTCACCGAAGACGCCCGCGCCACCGCTGATTTCATGCGCCAATGGCTCACCCGCCACGGCCGCTGGAACGCGCCCCGGTTCCTGGTCGGTGAGTCCTACGGCACCATCCGCGCCATCGCCCTCGCTGGCATGCTCAGCGGTGGCGTGCTGCCGCCCCACGGCACTCTGGAGGCGATCAGCCTCAACGGCATCGCCGTGCTCGGCCCCGCCCTCACGCTCGGCGGCGGGCGGGTGGAGGGCGACGACCGGCGCCACCTCACCCATCTGCCGGCGATGGCCGCCGCGGCCTGGTATCACGGCCGGCTGGCGCCGGAGGTGGATTCCGTCGAGGCCGCCATGGCCGCGGCCCAGGCCTTTGCCCGGGACGACTACCTCAAGGCCCTCGACGCTGGCCATCTGCTCGCCGCCCCCGAGCGCGAGCGCATCGCCGCGCGGCTGGCCGAACTCACCGGCGTGCCGGCGTCGATCTGGGTGCAGTCCAACCTGCGCGTCGGCCCGGCAGCCTTTCAGAACCTGCTGCTGCAGGCGCGGGGCCTGCAGCTCGGCGCCTACGACCTGCGCTACACCTTGCCCGCCCAGCCTACGGGCGGCGACCCGGTGGTGGATGACCCGGCCATGGGCCAATACACCCCGGGCTTCGTCGCGGCCTTCCATGAATACCTCGCCAAGGAGCTCGGGGTCGCGTTTGCCGAGCCCTACCTGCCCATCGTGTGGGATCGGGTCAACTTCAAGTGGAACTACGGCGCCGGGCCGGGCGTCATGCTGCCGCGCAATGACGCCACCGCGCTGGCCGTCGCGATGCGCCGCAACCCGGCGCTGCAAGTGTTCGTGGCGGCCGGCCACTACGACCTGGTGACGCCCCTGGCGGCCGCCGAATACGCCCTGGCCCACGCGCCCATCCCCCGCGAGCGGCTGACCCTCAAAGGCTACCCTTCGGGCCACATGCCCTACATGGGCGAGGCTTCGGCCGGTACCCTGGCGGCCGATCTGCGCGCCTTCGTGCGTGCGGCGGTGCGCCCGTCGGCGGAGCCCTGAGCGCGTGCGGGCCGGGGGCGGATGACTTTCGGCTGGGCTAGAATCCGGCCTGGTCGTCAAACTCCTCCCGCCCATGCTCCCCACGATCACCCCCGCCACCCTGGCCTTCGATGCCGACGGCCGTCCCCACTCGCCTTGCCTCGGCCGCGTCGCGCATGCGGGTGGGCTCGCGGCGGTGCAGCAGGCTCAGCTGGCCGGCCATGGCTTGCCACAGCGCTGGGCCGGCCGCGAGGCCTTCACGATCGTCGAGCCGGGCTTCGGGGCTGGTTTCAACTTTCTCGCCACTTGGCTGGCCTGGCAGGCCGACCCGGCGCGAAGCCGCCGCCTGCACTTCATCTCCATCGAAAAGCACCCCTTCCGGGTCGATGATCTGGCCCGGCTGCAGGCGGCCTGGCCCGAGCTGGGCGCGCTGGCCGCCGAGCTCCGTGGGCAGTGGCCGCCTCTTCTGCCGGGCATCCACCGCCTGAGCTTCGACGCTGGCCGGGTCACCCTCGACCTGTTCTTCAGCGATCCCGTCGAGGCCCTGCCGCTGCTCGAAGCCAGCGCCGATGCCTTTTACCTCGATGGTCTTGCGCCGGTCGGGTTCGCCCAGCTGGCCCGTCTGGCCGCCCCGGGGGCGAGCCTGGTCACGTGCTCGATGGCGGACGAGGTGCGCCTTGGGCTGCAGGCGGCCGGGTTTGCGGTGGAACGGCCTGGCGATCTGCAGCTGCTGGCCGGCCGCTTCGAGGGCGACGCCATGCCGCCGGCGCCACCGGCCGTGCGCCGTGCGCTGGTGATCGGCGCCGGTGTGGCCGGCACCTCGGTGGCCGAGCGCCTCGCCGCCCGCGGCTGGCGGCTCACCGTGATCGACGAGGCCGACGGGCCGGGTCAGGGCGCCTCGGGCAACAAGGCCGGGGTGTTCCGCCCGCTGCCCAGCCTCGACGACAATCGCCTGGCGCGCATCACCCGGGCCGGCTTCCTGTATGGGCTGCGCCATCTGGAGCGCCTCGCCCGGGCGGGCTACGCGCCGCGCTGGGCGCCCTGCGGGGTGCTCCACCTGGGGCGCGACGCGAAGCAGGAGGGCAAGATGCGGGCGGTGGTCGACGCCCACCAGCCGCCCGCCGACTATCTGCGCTTCGTCTCCCGCGAGGAGGCGGGGCTGCTCGCCGGTTGGCCGGTGGAGGCGGGCGGATGGTGGTTTCCCGGCGGTGGCTGGATCCAGCCGCCCACCCTGTGCGCCGCCAACCTGGCGGCCGGGGGCGAGGCGATCAGCCTGCGTTTCGGTCAGCGGCTGGCCAGGCTTGAGTGCATCGGCGGCGAGTGGGTCGCCTTCGATCCGGCCGGCGCCGAGATCGCCCGGGCACCGGTCGTGATCCTCGCCAACGGGGTCGGCATCCGCGCGCTGCCCGAGGCCGCGAGCCTGCCGGTGCGGCCGGCCCGCGGCCAGGTCTCCCACCTGCCTGCCGGGCCGGCCAGCCCGCCGCGGGTGGTGGTGTGCCGGCTCGGCTACGTGAGCCCCGAAGTGGACGGGCTGCGCTGTGCCGGCGCCACCTTCATCGCCGACGACGAGGGCAGCGAGCTGCGCGAGGCCGAGCACCGCGAAAACATGCAAAAGCTGGATTTCATCCTGCCCGGCTTTGCTGCACCCTTCGACCCGGCGAGCCTGGCCGGCCGCGTCGGCTTTCGCCCGGCCTCGCCGGACCGCCTGCCGATGATAGGCGCCGTGCCGGCCGTGGCGCGGGCCGAGCGCGACACGCCCCTCGGCGCCATTCCGCGCCAGCCGGGGCTTTACGCGGTGTCGGGCTTTGGCGCCCGGGGCCTGGTGTGGGCCAGCCTGGCTGGCGAACTGCTGGCCAGCCAGCTGAACGGCGACCCGCTGCCCCTGGAGCGCGACCTGGTGGATGCCATGGACCCGGCCCGTTACCTGCTCAAGCCGCCGCGGGCCGGCTCGGCCGGCGACGAGTAGGCGCCGGTTTTGTAAGCGCGCGTTGCCGCTGTCTGCCGGCGGCCCGGGGATGGGCGTTGATCTCTTCATCCATCGAGGAGTCATCGTCATGAGCACGCACAAAACCCCTACCTTGCACCCCATGCTGTGGCTCGCCGCCGCGTCGGTGACGGCCGTCAGCCTGGCCGGCGTCGCCAAGCTGGCGGGCTTCATGCCCGCGCCAGACGAAGCCCCCGTCGCGTCGCTGGCTGCCGTGCCCACGCCGGTCGCGGAGCCCGCGCCGGTGCCCGCCGCCAGGCCGGTGTCGCCGGCCCACGAGGCAAAGCCGCCCAGGCCTGTCGCTGCAGCCCGGGACGCGGCCCGCCCGGCTCCGGTGGTCAGCCCCCCGCCAGCCGACGCCGTGCCCGCGCCGCCGGCCGCCATGTGTCGGGTGGCCGACGCGCCGCCCGCCGTCTGCCGCGAATGCGGGGTGATCGAGAGCATCGAGGCGGTCCAGCAGAAAGGCGAGGGCTCGGGCCTCGGTGCGGTGGGCGGGGCGATCCTCGGCGGCGTGCTCGGCCACCAGGTCGGCGAGGGCTCGGGCAAGCAGATCGCCCGCATCGGCGGCGCCGTGCTCGGTGGCTTTGCGGGCAACGAGGTCGAGAAGCGCTATCGGGCGATCAGCCACTACCGCATCGGCGTGCGGATGGAGGACGGCAGCTACCGGGTCGTCGAGCAGCAGAATGCGCCGGCCTGGCGGCGCGGTGACGCGGTGCGCCTGGAAGGCGGCGGGATCGTGCCCGGAGGCGCCGCGCCGGCCGCCGGGAGCTCGGCTTTCTGAGCCTGCCGAAAGCCGGAGCCCCAAAGCAAAAACCCGCCGGAGAGGCGGGTCAGGCGCTGCGCAGGCCTTGGGGCCAGGCCGGGAAACTGTTGGTGCGTCCTGACGGAATCGAACCGCCGACCTCCACGATGTCAACGTGGCGCTCTAACCAGCTGAGCTAAGGACGCATCCGGAGATTTGGTTGCGGGGGCAGGATTTGAACCTGCGACCTTCGGGTTATGAGGCTGATGATTAACATCAATGTTAATCGTGGCCAGGTGTCACAAGACCGGTCTTAAACGTCAATCAGATCATAATCTGTTGATTTATAAGAAATCTTTTAACGCCGCTTTTGTGACACTCTTCCCCGATTTCGGGAGCCGCATTCACAAAAGTTGTCACAACCGTCGTTTCAACCAACTGCAGAGGGCGCGACTATACCTTGACCGTCGGGTTAACGCAAATCACTCGTCGTGTTCTGCTCGGAGTGCGGCCCGGGAGGGCTGTACCGACCCTTGTGGCCTGTCTGCCAAGACCTGCCGAATGCCCAGGTTGCGGCAGGGCTCGGCTGAAAAACGGCGGGCGGCGCTGCGCGCCGCCCAGTGGTCAGCGGCTCAGTGATTCAGCGCCCAGTCACGCGGCGTCCCGCGGATCGATGACCGATCCGGTCTGTGCGCCCCAGGCCCGCGCCCGCGCAGCCATCGGCCGCTTGGGCCTGGACCGTCGCCCCGGCGTGGGCCTGCGTGCGGACGGTCTGCCTGATATCGACTGGGTCAGTATCCCGGGCCCTCAGCCCTTCATCTACGGGGACACCTACCACCAGGGCTTGCCCACCTTCGAGATCGCCCGATACCTTGTTGCCAACGCCGAGTTCCAGGCCTTCATCGACGCCGGGGGCCACCAGGATGAACGCTGGTGGCACGGGCTTGAACCTATTCCGGAGCCAGAGCCGCCCACGTGGGACGAACCCAACTCACCCCGGTAGAACGTCGGTTGGGACGAAGCGCTGGCCTTTTGCCGCTGGCTGTCGGCCGCAACGGGGGGCGGTGGTTTCTCTACCCACCGAGGCGCAATGGGAGCGGACTGCACGTGGTTGCGAAGGGCGGGAATACCCCTGGGGGCCGTTTGAGTCAGCTCAGATAAATTGCGCTGTTCATTCGGACGATGACGGTGATATCGGCGTTGGACGTACCAATGCCGTCGGTCTCTTTCCTCTGGACGCCACCCCGACACCGGAGGTGGTCTATGACTTGAGCGGCAATGTTTCTGAATGGTGCCAGGATGCCGATGGTAGCCCCACTGAAAACAAGCTCAACAGCTATGTGTCCCGTGTCCTGCGCGGCGGGGCTTGGGATGTCGATCCGGACTGCTGCCGCGCGACTTACCGTACCAGCCTCTGGCCCTTCTTCCGTATGAACCTCATCGGCTTTTGGGTGTGTCGTGTTTCCCCCATCAATCCGCGGGACGCCGCTTCGCTGGGCGCTGAAGCGCCGAGCCGCTGACCACTGGGCGGCGCGTAGCGCTGCCCGCGATCTTCAACGCCCCGACTTGCCCGGAAAATCCCCGGGCCAGAGCACAAATGCATCCAGTAGGTGTTCCCTCAGGCCACTGGTGTCACCATGGGCCGCGTGGGCAAGCCAGTCGCGCACGCGGGCGTCAAACTCGGCGAAGCTCAATCGCCCCTGGCAGTAGGCCTCGTAGCTCACCCCCCAGATGCCCGGTGGCAAATCGTACCTTGCGGCCCTTCAGCGGCCTGCGCTCCCGGTCGATCACAAAACCCAGCCACGGGGAGACGACGGAGGTCGGCATCACCTGGGCACTCTCTTCGTAGATGCACAGCCGCAAAGCGGCAAGCCGCTCGTACAGTGCGTGCGCGTTTCTTGCTATTGGAGAAAAGCGCAAAATCGTCCATATAGCGCTGCTAAGCGCGGCAACCCAATTCGCGTCTCACAAAAGAACCGAAAGGATGGAGGTAGTAGTTCGACCAGAACTGCGAGGTGAGATTTCCGATTGGCAGGCCGCGAGCAATGCTATCAACCTAACGCGAAATTCCTTGAGAACCCGCGCACTCCCGGTAAAAAATATATCGATAAGCCTCTGATAAATATACATTAAAAACTCGAAAAATTCGATCCTCAACCGCTGCTGGACGAGTTTTCCAAGTTCCTCCTCGACCCCGCCCTGATCGACCAAGTGCGCCGGCGCCCGGGCGCTTTTACCTGCGATCGCCATCTGACCTTGCCATGGATCGTGGCGATGATGTCCAGGATGTGCGCCAGCGTGCCGGCCGAACTCGATACCTTGTTCGGCTAGTTGAAGGACATGGCGGTCCGCGGTCGGGACGTCAGCGCGCATGCGTTCAGCAAGGCGCGGAAGAGGCAGTTCGAAACGACAGGGTAGGGTCGCATCCGTCGGTAAGCTCGCGCCATCGACATCGCTAAAGGACGCCGCGCGGCGGACGTAAAACCCACGTTCTCGGGGCGTTCCTGGGCTCCATCCGGAGGAACAGGGTAATGAATTACACATGGGGCATCCTGGGCCCCGGCAGCATCGAGAGCGTCCGCCGTGTGCGGACGCTGCAACTGGCCGCCACCACGCGGGACTTCAACGAGAGGGCGGTGCCCGGCCTCGGCGGCGTGTGGTTCGGCCGGCAGCTGTTTCTCGCCACTCTGGGGCTGCGGGTCGCCGAGCGGGCCACCGCCCGGGGCAGCCGCGCCGGCAAGATCGCGGTGGCCAACGCCATCGAGGCCCTCGCCTGCTGGCTGGCCATCAAGGGCGGGCTGCAGGCCGCTGAGCGCCGCGTGCGCGGCACGACGCTGCTGGCGGGCAAGGCCGACCTGAGCTTCCGCAGCGTGAGCCGGCCGGGCTTCTACGTCTCGCAGCCGATGCGCATGGGCACCGTCAATGCGCTGCCGGCGCTGGGCTTTGCCGACGCGGCGGGCAGCCGCTTCAGTGCCTTTGTCTGTAACGCCGACGGCGAGGCTTTCATCGATGCGGTGGCCGAGGGCTGCCGGCCCTTCGGGCGCGAGCTGGTGGAGCACCTGGCGATGTGGGTGTGCGGCGAGACCGACCAGGTCAACACCGAGGCCCTCTACCGGGCGCTGGCGCCGGTGCTGCCCCTGCCGCCGCGGGCCCGCGAGCTGCTGCACACCCGGCTTGAGCAGGGCGCTGCCGGCGAGGTGGCGGAGCACCGCATCCGCCGCGGCGACGCGCTGCGCTGGGTGCGCGCCCGGCGCAGCGGCGCGCCGCCGGTGACGTGGGACGCGCGCCCGGCGGAGATCACCCTGGCCGCCCACTGGGCCGACCTGCACGCCGGGGCGCTGTTCTTCATCGCCCGCGATGCGGCGCTGGTGGTGCTCGACGCGCTGGAGCTCGAGATCGCCACGCCGGAGCGGCGCGTGGCGATCGGCGGCGCGCTGCCGGGGCCCGTCCGGGCCGGGCTGGCGGCCCTGCGCGAGGCGGCGGCGGCCTTCCTGCAAACCGGCCACCCGGCGGAGGAGGCGCGGCGTTTCTGCACCGAGTGCATCGCGCCGCTAGACGCCGAGGTGCTCGGCCATCTGCTCGACCGGGACGGGCGCATCCTGCGCCGGCTGGGCGGCGAGGCCTGCCCGGGGCCGGCCTTCCGGGGCGGGGTGAGGGATGCCGATGACGGCGCCGATGCCACGGTGGCCCCCGACGACGCGCCGCCGGCCGATGACCCGGCCTGGCCGGCGGGCATCTCCCACCGCATCCACAACCTGTGGTGGCTCGGCCTCGATGTCGACGGGCTGATGGACGCCTGGCTGCTGCCCGCCACCGAGGAGGCCGCCCATGGCTGACAAACCCCTCTGCCCGCCGTCCCTGGCCCAGCTCTTCGATGCGCCGCCGGAGCATCAGGGCGTGTTTGGCTGGCTGTGCGGCTACTCGGCCGACGCCGACTTCCTCAACCAGGCGCTGGAGCGCTTCACGCTGGAGACCGCGGGCCAGCGCGCCCACCGCGGGCGCGTGTCGCTGGCGCTGATCCTGGACCCGTGCCAGCCGGCCCTCGGCCCGGTGGAGGTGCCCGGGCTGGCCCACCTGCCGCTGCGCCGTGCCGACCAGCGGCCGTTCCGGCTGCTCCACGCCAAGTTTGCGCTGCTGGGTTTCCGCGGGCCCGAGGACGGCGCGTGGCGGCTGCGGCTGATCGTGTCCACCGGCAACTGGACGCGCCAGACCGTCGAGGAGAGCCTGGATCTGGCCTGGTCGATCGAGGTCGATTCCGCCGAGCTGGCGGCCCATGACGGCGACCACGCCAGCGAGCTGGCCGAGCGCTGCGCCGACGTGAAAGCCGCCTGGGGGCTGCTGGGTTTCCTCCAGGGCCTGTTCGACCTGCGCCTGCTCGAGGCCGGCCGCGCGCGCCGCCACAGCGAGACGGTGGCAGCCCGTGACAGCCTCGCCGCCTGGCTTGCCCGCTGTGTGGCCGCCGCCGGCCCGCGGGCGCGCTTTATCGACAACCGGCGCCAGTCGCTGCTCGACCAACTGGTGCCGATGCTGCGGGCCCAGGCGGGGGAGGGCGCGCGCAACTACCTGGCGATGGGTTCGGGGTTCTTCGAGGCGGCTGCAGATGCCCGTGCCGGGCAGCTGCCCACGGTGCTCGCCGCCATCGTCGCGGCGCTCCGTGGGGCGGGGCTGCTGACGGCCTCGGCGACGGTCGACGTGTTCGTCAACCCGCTGGCCTGCCAGGGGGTGGCCGGCGCGGTCGGGGCTATCGGTGAGGCCG
>JAEUNU010000086.1 GCA_016789125.1 Zoogloea sp.
GGCAAACCCGGGCGTGATGCCGCCGCCGATCAGCGGGCCGAGGTAAACCTCGGCGAGGTTCTCGGCCGCACCGACGATGAGCCCGCCGACGATGGCGCCCCCGATGGAGGTGAAGCCGCCGATGATCAACACCGGCAGCGCCTTGAGCACCACCAGCGACAGGGAGAACTGCACCCCCTGGCGGGCACCCCACAGCAGCCCGGCCACCAGCCCGACACCGCCCGCCACCGCCCACACGATCTGCCAGATGCGGTTCAGGTCGATGCCGATGGAGAGCGCCGCGCGGGTGTCGTCGGCGACCGCGCGCAAGGAGATGCCGATGCGCGTCTTGTTGAACAGCAGCGCGAGCACCGTGACGAGCACGGCCGCCGTCGCCGCGGCCACCAGGTCGAACTGGCTGACCATCACCTCGCCGATGAACACCGGCACGTCGGGAATGCCCAGGTCCAGCGCCCGCACCTCGGAGCCCATCAGCCCCTGGGCCAGGCCCTCGATGATGTAGCTCAGCCCCAGCGTGGCCATGAACAGCGTGATCTGGGAGCGCGCCACCAGGGGCCGCAGCACCGCCCGCTCGATGATCAGCGCCACCACCACCATGGTGGCCAGCGTCAGAACCAGGGCCAGCCCGAAGGACAGCCCCTGCTCCTGGAGGGTCACGAAGGTCAGGGCCGCGAACAGCAGCATGGCGCCCTGGGCAAAGTTGAACACGCCGCTGGCCTTGTAGATCAGCACGAAGCCGATCGCCACCAGCGAATACATGGTGCCGGCGAGCAGGCCGCCGAGCAGGGTTTCCAGAAAGAAGGTCATGGCTTGATGAACCTCAATGGACAGTGCCGAGGTAGGCGGCGATCACATCCGGATTGGCCTGCACCTCGGCGGGCGTGCCGTCGCCGACCTTGCGGCCGTAGTCGAGCACCACCACGTGGCCGGACAGCCCCATCACCACGCCCATGTCGTGCTCGATGAGCACCACCGTCGTGCCGAGATCGCGATTGACGTCGGTGATGAAGCGGCTCATCTCGCGCTTCTCGTCGGCGTTCATGCCGGCCATCGGCTCGTCGAGCAGCAGCAGGCCGGGCCCGGCGATCAAGGCCCGGCCCAGTTCGACCCGCTTCTGCAGGCCATAGGCCAGGCTGCCGACCTCGACGTCGCGGTAGGCCTGCAGCTCAAGGAACTCCAGCACGCTTTCGGCCTGCTCCCGGAAGGCCCGGGCCTCCCGGCGGGCCCGCGGCAGGCCGAGGGCCTGCTCGAAGAAAGCGCTGCGCATGTGCCGCGAGAGGCCGGTCTGGACGTTGTCGATCACGCTCATCTTCTTGAACAGCGCGTTGTTCTGGAAGGTCCGGCCAACACCGCGGCGGGCCGCCTCCAGCGGGTGGATGCGCCGGAAATGCTCCGACTCGAAAACCACCTCGCCGGAATCCGGGCGATAGACGCCGTTGAGCACGTTGAGCAGCGAACTCTTGCCGGCGCCGTTGGGGCCGATCAGGGCGCAGATCTCGCCGCGGCGGACGTGGAAGGAAAGATCCGAGATGGCATTCACCCCCTTGAACGACAGGGAAATGTTGTGCACCTCGAGAATGAATTCGCCCGGGGGCGACGCATGGGTGCTCATGCCGCCGCCTCCAGACGCCCGGCGGCGGGCAGGCTGCCGTCCGCCGCCGGCTGGCCGCGCAGCGGAAGCGGCGAGACCACGCCCTGCAGGCGCTGCAGGCCGAACAGCCGGCGCACCCGGGCCTGGAGCTGCCCGCGCAAGCCACGGCTGTCGCCCTCCAGCGACCACTCCCAGGCCCGCCGGCGCAGGCTGCCCAGCGGCGCCAGGCGGCTCTCGCACTCCTCCTCCAGCGCCCGCCGGCGCGCGGGCGAGAGCAGTAGCCCCGACGGTGCGATCTCCAGGCGGTCGCGGGAGGCCGATTCGATGCTCTCCGGAAACGCGAAGCATTGGCCGCCATCCAGCCAATGCCGGAGCACCACGCCGAGGCCCTCGCTCCACTCCGTCCCCTCCTCGCTCCACACCGGCGCGGCGGCATGGGCGCGCCGCGCCGCCAGCCGCAGCGGGTGGGCCCGCCCGCCGGCATACAGCGAGGTGAGGGGCAGCACGTGCACGCGGCCGCTGCGGCGCTCTACCGAGGCAGACGAAAGCAGCAGGATTTCATCCTCCACGCCGCCGAGCGCGGCGAGGTGGCGCAGCACCCCCTCGCGCCCCTGCACATAGATGTGGCTGGGCCGCAGTTCGGCCAGCGCCGATCGCAGCGCCTCCCCCGACAGCTCGCGGGACACCGGCAGCGGATGCCCACCGGCAGCTTTCGCGGCGAGGGCCAGGAGGATCAGCGTCGGCTCGAAGGCGCCGCTCAACGCCAGCCGCGAGCCGACGCCGAAACCCTGCTGCCGCAGCGCAGCCGCCAGATGCTCGATTTCCCGGGCGATGTCCATCCACTGCCAGGCCTTCCATTGGCCCCGCCGCTTGTGGCGCAGGGCGAGCTCCCGAGGCCGCGCCCCGGCCCAATGCCGGACCCGGTCGAGGGCGTCGGGGGGTAAGACGTCGGCAGCCGCCGGCTTGATTTCATGCACGCTCATGGGGAATGTCTCCCGGGCAGGCCGTTGCGACCCGCCTGTCAGGTGATGGGGTCAGAACGAATGACGGAGGCCGGCGGCGAAGCTGGCCTGGTAGCCGTCGCCCGCGTTGTAGCCGGCGCCCACCGAACTGAAGAGGGCGCTGTCCCGGGCGCTGCGGTTGTTGTGGATCGAGGCGTAAGTGCCGTACAGGCTGGTGCGCTTGGAAAGGGCGTGGTCGTAACCCAGCGCCCACTGCCCGGCCCGGGCGTCGCCGGCGCCCACGACCACTTCGGTGCGACGCTGCACATAGGAGGCCAGCAGCTTGCCTGCAACACCGACCGGCACCGTCACGCCAAGCAGCCACTGGTGACTGTCCTTGCCGGCAATCGAGCCCGTGTCGGCGCTGAAATCGGCCACGTCGGCGCGGCGCAGGCCGTAGCTCGCGGCCAGCCTGGCCGGACCCAGGTCGTAGGTACCGCCGATATCGAAGACGCGCACCTTCTTCCCGTCGTAGCTCACCGGGACGCTGGTGCCGTCGGCTTCCTTCCCGGTGGACTTGCCACGCAGCTCCTGCAGGTGCAGGCCGACCAGCAGCGGGCCCTGGCGGTACTGCGGCACGATGGACAGGGCGTGCACGTCCCCCGCGGCGCCGAGGCCGCGATTGCCCAGCGATTCCTCACCGTAGCCATTGAGCGTATAACCCGCTGCCACCGAGAAGCCGCTCCAGCTCGGCGTGACATAGCCGATCTGGTTGCTCCAGCGGTATTCAGTCAGGTAGACGTTGTTGTATTGCCCTACCGTCACGCTGCCGAAGGGGTCGATCTCGGAGGTCAGCAGATAGCCCGGCGTGTATTGGCGGCCCAGGGCCACGGAGCCGAAGGGGCCGGCGAGGCTGACGAAGGCCTGGCGGCTGAAGCCACCGCCGCCGAGCGGCGCGCCCCCCGCGGCATCGACGGCGGCTTCGAGGATGAAGCCGGCCGTCAGGCCATTGCCGAGCTTCTCGGAACCGCGGAAGCCGAGTCGGCTCGGCACGCTGGTGCCGGAATCGATACGCGAGCGGCTCGACACCGTCGGATCGACGTTGTTTCCGCTCCAGCGGTAGCCCATGTCGACGGTGCCGAAAATGGAAACGTCTGACTGGGCGAATGCGGGGGCGGCAATCAGGCTGGCAATAGCGACGGCAAGCAAGTTCTTATTCATTTTTTACCTTTTTACTAATTGGATGCGCAATCGCGCAGGCTCTCTTTTTTATTTCCGGATTGGCGGGGAAACCATCCAAAAATGAATTAGCAGGACTTGTGCCAGAAATTAAATACATAAAAAACAACAACTTGTTAAATTATCCGAACTTCGATTGGTGCACTGCAAACATCAATGCACGGCATCTGCTTCCAGAGAAGCACGGCCACTAAATCGTTTTTATGGATCGGCCTCCATAAAAGAAACGGCCACCCGTAAAAATACGGGTGGCCGTTTGATTCAGAGCAGATGCGAAGTGTGCTGCGCGTCCCCGGCAGGCCGGAACTCAGGAATAGAACGAAG
>JAEUNU010000197.1 GCA_016789125.1 Zoogloea sp.
GAATGGAACCCAATTCTCTCGATGATCTTTCCCCTGAAGACGAGTGCGGCCATGGCACGGTGCGGGCCCGGAGGCGGCTTCGGCCCCGCCTCCGGGCAAGCGCGGGCGACGAGTCGAAAGCCAGTATGCATGCGGTGTTCCGGGCTCCATAAAGTCGCCAGCCGCCGTTACCCGGATGATAGCCTTGCGCCTCTCCAGCGACAATGCGGCGCCCCGCGGGCGCTCGTCTTTTCACCGTGCTCTACCTGAAAAACATCCTTTCGGCGTTCATCCTGCCCCCCCTCGGCCCGCTGATGCTGGTCGCCCTCGGCCTGCTGCTGCTCGGGCGGCTTCCGCGCACCGGCCGCATGCTGGCCTGGAGCGGCGTCGCCTTGGGCATCGCGATGATCACGCCGGCGTCGGTCGGCACGCTCCTCGAGCCCCTCGAGGACGTCCCGCTGGCCGAGCCGGCGAGCCTCGCCGGGGCCGACGCCATCGTCATCCTGAGCGGCGGGCTGCGTGACTACGCGCCGGAATACGGAGGCGCCACCGTCAACCGCATCACCCTCGAGCGGGTCCGCTACGGCGCCCGGCTAGCCCGCCAGAGCGGGCTGCCGGTGCTGGTGTCGGGTGGCACCCCGAGCCGGCACGCCGGCGCCCGCGGGCCCGGCGAAGCCGAGCTGATGAAGAAGACCCTGGAAGAGGACTTCCGGGTGCCGGTGAAGTGGGTCGAGGGGCGCTCCCTCGACACCCGCCAGAACGCCGACTTCAGCGCCGCCATGCTGCGGCCTGCCGGAGTGAAGCGGGTCGTGCTGGTCACCCACGCTGCCCACATGCGCCGCTCGGTGGAGGCTTTCGAGCACGCCGGGCTGGCGGTGGTCCCGGCGCCCACCGCGTTCTTCGGCGGGCGCGGCAAGGACGACAACCTGCTGCCGCGCCTGCCCGGCATCAACACCGCCTATGCCGGCGGTTACGCCGCCCACGAATGGGTGGGCATCCTGGCCTACCGGCTCAGCCGTTGAACTTCGGCTTGCGCTTCTCGAGGAAGGCGCCGACGCCCTCGTCGAAATCCGGCCGCGCGGCGCAGCGCGCAAAGGCCTCGGCCTCCAGCTGGAGCTGGGCGTCGAGGCTCTGATCGGGCGACTGGTTGAGGAGGCGCTTCATCTCGGCGTAGGCCTCCTTCGGGCCGCGCAGGATGCGGCCGACCAGGGCGTCCACCGCCGCGTCGAGCTCGGCCGCTGGCACGACCTTGTTGGCCACGCCCAGGCGCAGGGCCTCGGCGGCGTCGAAGCGCTCAGCCATCAGGAGCAGCTCGAAGGCCTTGTGGCGGCCGACGATGCGCGGCAGGAACCACGACACGCCGCCGTCGCCCGACAGGGCGATGCTGCCGTAGGCGGTGGTGAAGTAGGCCGTGTCGGCCGCCAGCACCATGTCGCAGCCCAGCGCCAGCGACAGGCCGAAGCCGGCGCAGGCCCCGTGCACGCGGCCGATCACCGGCACCCGCAGGCCGGCCAGGGCCTCGACGCTGCGGTTGATGTCCTGCTCGATGGTGGCGCGGAAGCTGGCGATGCGGCTCTCGGGCGACAGGTGCAGTTGGCCGGCGAAATCCTTCAGATCGCCGCCGGCCATGAAATGCTCGCCGGCGCCCTTGATGACGACCACCCGCAGGTCGTCCCGGTGGGCGAGCTTTGAGGTGGCCTCGGCCAGCGCGCCCATCATCTCGAAGGAGAGGGCATTGAGGGCCGCCGGGCGGTTGAGGGTCAGGGTGGCGACGCCATCCGTGACGTCGAGGAGGATCGTGGAGCTCATGGTGCATCCTTGTTGAAGTAAGGACGCGATTTGACCCTGAAACGCCGACGGCGGGAAGCACCCCGGCCCCGTCAAGGCGGCAGGCAGGCGGCCCGAAGCCCCGGCTGAGCTGCTTCGAGGGGCAATGCCGCAGCCTGAGAGCACCTGATGCGCACCAAAAAGGGGCGACATCGCCCTTCAAAGCACCTCGATTGATGCTTTTTGCAGCAAGAGCGGTGCTTCGGGGCTCCGATGACGCTGCAAAAAGCATCAATGTCGGAGCCCTCAAGCTACGACGCCGCTGCAAAAAGCATCAATGCCGGAGCCTTAGGGCTGCGATGCTGCTGCAAAAAGCAGCGGCGTTGCCGGTCACAGCACCGCGATCGGCGCTCCGAGCCCCGGCCGCGCGGCCACGGGGGCCGCTTACACCCTCTCGAACACCCCCGCCGCCCCCATCCCGGTGCCGATGCACATCGAGATCATCCCGTAGCGCGCCTGGCCGCGCTGCATCGCGCTCATCAGGGTGGCCGCGCGGATCACGCCGGTGGCCCCCAGCGGGTGGCCCAGCGCGATGGCGCCGCCCTGGGGGTTCACCCTGGCCGGGTCGAGCCCGAGCTGGCGGGCCACCGCCAGGGCCTGGGCGGCGAAAGCCTCGTTGAGCTCGATCCAGTCGAGCGCATCCTGCGCGATGCCCGCAGCCTTGATGGCGCGGGGGATCGCCTCGACCGGACCTATGCCCATCACCTCCGGCGGCACCCCGGCCACCGCATAGCTGCGAAAGCGGGCGATCGGCGTCACGCCGTAACGCTTCACCGCCGCCTCCGACATCAGCAGCACCGCGCCGGCACCGTCCGACATCTGGGAGCTGTTGCCGGCCGTCACCGAACCGCGGGCGGCAAACACCGGCTTCAACTTGCCGAGGGTCGCCGGCGAGGCATCGGCGCGCGGGCCTTCGTCGGTGTCGCACAGGCGCTCGGCCACGCGCACCGCGCCGCCCTCGCCCGGCTTATAGCTGCTCACCAGGTAGGGCGTGATCTCGTCCCGGAAGGCGCCGGCAGCGATCGCGGCCACCGCGCGCCGGTTGGATTCCACCGCGAAGGCGTCCTGGTCCTCGCGGCTGATCTGCCACCGCTGGGCCACCTTCTCGGCGGTGAGGCCCATGCCGTAGGCGATGGCGAGGTTCTCGTCGTGGGCGAAGATCGCAGGGTTCAGCGAGATCTTGTTGCCCATGATCTGCGGCATCACGCTCATGCTCTCGGTGCCGGCGGCGATCATCACGTCGGCCTCGCCCAGGCGGATGCGCGCCGCGGCGTCGGCCACCGCCTGCAGGCCCGACGAGCAGAACCGGTTGATGGTGATGCCCGGCACCGTGTTGGGCAGCCCGGCCAGCAGCAGGCCGATGCGCGCCACGTTCATGCCCTGCTCGGCCTCGGGCATCGCGCAGCCGACGATCACGTCGCCGATCTCGGCAGCGTCGAGGCCCGGCACCTTTGCAACGACGGCCTTCAGCACGTGGGCCAGCATGTCGTCGGGGCGCACGCTCTTGAACATGCCGTTGCGCTTGGCGACCGGGGTGCGGGTGGCGGCGACGATGTAGGCGTCCTGGATCTGTTTCATGGAGTTCTCCTGGTTCAGTAAGGAGTAAGGGGTGAAGAGTGAGGAGATCGGCCACAACGCGCCTGCGCTGACGATCGCAAGCGCACAAGGCCCAAACAAGGCCTCCTATCTCCTAACTCCTTCCTCCTCACTGCCTCAAATCAGTTGCGCAGCGGCTTGCCGGTTTCCAGCATGTGCAAGATGCGTTGCTGGGTCTTTTCGGTCTTCAGCAGGTCGACGAAGAGCGCCCGCTCCACGTCCAGGAGCCACTGCTCGGGCACCCGGGCGTTGCTGTCGACTTCGCCGCCGCACAGGGCGGTGGCGGCGGCCTTGGCGACGCGGTAGTCCCAGGCCGAGATGAAGCCGCCCTCCCGCATGTTGATCAACATCATCTCGCAGGTGGCGATGCCGTTACGGCCGGCCACCGGCACCGCGCGCTGCACCGGGGTCGGCTGCCAGCCAGCTTCGGCGAGGGCCCGGGCACGGTGCAGGGCGACGTGCAGCAGCTCGCGGGCGTTGAAGACGATGTCGTCGGAGGGCTTGGCAAAGCCCAGCTCGACGGCCTGCAGCGCACTCTTCGAGACATTGGCCATGGCGATGGTCTGGAAGCTGTTCTGGATGAAGGGAAAGACGTCACCACCGGCCGCCCGGGCGGCCAGCGCCGCGGCCTGCAGCGCGAACTCCTTGCAGCCGCCACCGGCCGGGATCAGCCCGACACCCGCCTCGACGAGGCCGACATAGCTCTCCAGCGCCAGCACCCGATGGCTGGCGTGCATCACGAACTCGCAGCCGCCCCCCAGCGCCATGCCCTGCACCGCGGCGACGGTGGGCACCGCGGAATGCTTGAGGGCCGTGGAGACCTGCTGGAACTTGGCGACGGTCTTTTCGAGCAGGTCGAACTGGCCGGCCTGGCAGGCCTCGGCGACCTGCTGCAGGTTGGCGCCCACCGCGAAGGGCGCGTCGTGCCAGATCACCAGGCCATCCAGGTCGCGCTCGGCGCGGGCGATGGCCTCAAGGAGACCGTCCATCACCTCGTTGCCGATGGCGTGCATCTTGGACTTGAAGGAGACGATGCCGATGCGGGCGTCCCGGGCCGGCAGGCTCCACAGGCGCACGCCCTCGTTCTCCCACAGGGTGAGGCCGGCGTCGGGGGCGGCTTCGCCGAGCACCTGCTCGGGGTAGAGCTGGCGGCCATACACGGGCAGGGCCCGCCGCGGCTTGAGGGTGGAATCAGAGGCGCTCCACGAACCCTCGGCAGCATGCACGCCCTGGCGCCCGTCGAAGACCCAGGCCGGCAGCGGCGTGGGGCTCATCGCCAGGCCGGCGTCGATGTCGGCCTGGATGGCCTCGGCGATGGCCTGCCAGCCGGCGGCCTGCCAGGTCTCGAAGGGGCCCTGCGCCCAGCCGAAGCCCCAGCGCATGGCGAGGTCCACGTCACGGGCGTTGTCGGCGATGGCGCCGAGCTGCACCGCGCAGTAGTGGAAGACGTCGCGGAAGATCGCCCACAGGAACGTCGCCTGGGGGTGCTGGCTGGCGCGCAGTTGGGCGAACCTGTCGGCCGGGTTGCGGTTCTTGAGGATCGCCAGCACCTCGGGGGCGACTTCACCGGCGCTGGGGCGGTAGGCCCGGGTGGCGAGATCCAGCACGGTGATGGTCTTGCCGTCCTTCTTGTAGATGCCGCCGCGGGTCTTCTGGCCGAGGGCGCCCTGGGCGATGAGGCCGGCGAGCCAGTCGGGGTTCTTGAAGTGGGCGTGCCAGGGGTCGTCCGGCAGGGTGGCCTGCATGGTGCCGACCACGTGGGCCAGGGTGTCGAGGCCGACCACGTCGGCGGTGCGGTAGGTGGCGCTCTTGGGGCGGCCGATCAGCGGGCCGGTGAGGGCGTCGACTTCGTCGAAACCCAGGCCGAGGCGCGCGGTGTGGTGCATCACCGCCAGGATCGAGAACACGCCGACGCGGTTGGCGACGAAGTTGGGGGTGTCCTTGGCGCGGACGATGCTCTTGCCGAGCCGGGTGGTGAGCCAGGCTTCCAGGTCGTCGAGCATGGCCGGCTGGGTGCGGGCGGTGGCGATGAGTTCGACCAGCGCCATGTAGCGCGGCGGGTTGAAGAAGTGGATGCCGCAGAAGCGGTCGCGCAGGGCTTCGGGCAGGCCGGCGTCGAGGGCGGCGATGGAGAGGCCCGAGGTGTTGGAGGCGAAGATGGCGTCCGGACGGATGAAGGGCGCGACCTTGGCGTAGAGGTCGAGCTTCCACTCCAGCTTCTCGGCGATGGCCTCGATGATGAGGTCGCAGCCACGCAGCTGTTCGAGGCCATCGCCGTAGTTGGCCACGTTGATGAACTGGGCCCTGTCTTTGGTGGCGAGGGGCGCCGGATCGAGCTTTTTAAGGCCGTCGATGGCCTTCCTGGCGATGCCGCTGGGGTCGCCCTCCTTGGCCGGCAGGTCGAAGAGGACCACCGGCACGCCGGCGTTGGCGCAGTGGGCGGCGATCTGCGCCCCCATCACGCCGGCCCCCAGCACCGCCACCTTGCGAATGATCAATCGGCTCACGCGTTTCTCCTTTGCTCGCGGCCCGGAAGGCCGTCGTTGTTATGGATGCTGCAAGCTCCCGGGGCCTCCGTGCCGGGGCGGCAACGCCCCGGCACGGAGGCCGGGATCAGAAGGCCATCGAGTATTGGGCGCCCAGTATCCACACGCGGGCGTCGTAGACACCCTTCACACGGCCGCGCCCGAGGGCGGACTGGTCGTTGTCGATGTGGTTCTCCGAAACCTGGATGTAGGCCGCGCCGAGGTCCACCGTAGACGCCTTGTCCAGCTTGATCTGGGCGCCGGTGGTCAGCCAGGTTCGGTTGGCGTCGGGCAGGGACACCAGGCGGTGGGTGGTGTCAGGCACCGGTGTCTGGTCATAGGCGACGCCGAACTTGAGCTTGACGCTGTCGTTGAGGCGGTAGTTGGCGCCGAGGGCGTAACGCCAGGAATCCCGGAAGGCCGTGTCGAGGGTCTGCACCGTACGGCCGCTGAGGGCACCCGAGGTACGCACGATGTCGACCTTGTCGATGCTGCTCCAGCCGGTCCAGGAGGCATCACCGAGCAGCTCCCAGCGGTCGTTGAGCTGCTGGGCCACCGACAGGATGAAGGTGTCGGGCAGTTCGACGAGGGCCTTGGCATTGCCGGTGGTGAGGGCGGGACTGGCGTTCTGCGCCGGGCCGCTCACCGTCAGGTCGCCTTCGAGGGTATGGCGGATCTTCGAGCGGTAGGACACGCCGACCTTGGTGGCCGGGCTGAGGGTGAACAGCGCGCCCACGTTCCAGCCCCAGCTGGTATCGCCGGCAGACAGGACCGCCTTGGTGGACGCCAGGGCAGGCGATGCCACCGCGGCGAGCCGGCTGTACTCCACCTCCATGCGCTGGATGCTGATGCCCGCGCCGATCGACACCATCTCGGTGGCCTTCAGGGCGATGCTCGGGTTGATGTTGTAGGTCTTGATGTCGAACTTCAGCGCATGGGCACCGCCGAGCCAGGGGTTGTCGTACTCGGTGACGAGGCCGAAGGGTGCACCGAAGCCGACGCCGGCATACACGTCCTTGGCGATCGCCCACGACAGGTAGCCATTGGGGATGAAGGCCCAGCTGCCCGCATCGCCGCCCTCGCCCGCCGCGCCCAGCGCCCCCACGCTCGAGCCGCGGTTGTCGAACTTGAAGGTCGGCCGCACCGCGGAGAAGCCCACGGAGATTTCCCTGTCCTTCAGCTTGGTCATCCCCGCGGGGTTGAAGAAGATCGTGCTGGCGTTCTCGGCCACCGCAGCCGAGCCGGCGTAGGCGTTGCCGATGCCGCTGGCGTTCTGCTCGAGCAGCTGGAAGCCGGCGGCGGAAGCCTGGCCACTGACGAGTCCGATGGCCAGCAAGGGCATCAGGCGGGCGATGGTTTTCATCTTCATGGGTGTCTCCTCGTGTCTGGCGCGGTTGTAGTATTTATTGGCCATGGGGTGCGCCGAACCCCAAGGCGAATTCCGGGGCCAGGAGGACAAAACGCTTCCTGGCAGTGAATCTCAATGGTCTGCCGCCCCAGCACTGCGGGAAAAGTTGAGCGGCCCACCCGTGAAGGGTGCAAAGCCGGTTCCGAATATAACCCCGGCGTCGGCCAGATCGGCGTCTTCGACCACCCCTTTCGCCACACAATTTTCGGTGGCCGCCAGCAGCGGCGCCACGATGCGCCGCGCCAGGCCGTCCGGCACGCCGGGGGCGGCGGCCTTTTGCGCCTTGCCGGCTTCCCAGCGGTAAAAGCCCTGCCCGCTCTTCTTGCCCAGCTGGCCGGCCGCCACCTTCTCGGCGAGGACTTTGGGTAGCACCGCGTCGGCGCCGGCCAGCGCCTTGCCCGCCGCCACGGCAATGTCGAGACCCACGGTGTCCACCAGCTCGATCGGCCCCATCGGCATGCCGAAGGCGGTGAGCGCCGCGTCGATGGCCTCGGGGGCGATGCCCTCGTCCACGCAGCGCAGGGCCTCGTACATGTAGGGCCCGAGCACCGCGTTGACCAGAAAGCCCGGCTCGTCCTTTACCGGCAGCGGCAGCTTGTCGAGCTTGCGCACGAAGGCCGCGGCGCGCCGGAAGGCCTCGTCGCCGGTGGCCGCGGTGCGCACCACCTCGACCAGCGGCATCATCGCCACCGGGTTGAAGAAATGCACGCCCACCAGCCGGGCCGGGTCGGCCAGCGCCGCGGCGATGTCGGCGATGCGCAGGCTGGAGGTGTTGGAGGCGAGCAGCGCGTCGGGCCGGGCACGCCGCTCGACGTCGGCGAGCAGGCTGCGCTTGGCATCGAGGTTCTCGAAGATCGCCTCGATCACCACGTCGGCCTGGGCCACGCCGTGGCCGGCCGGGTCGGGGATCAGGCGGTCGAGGGCAAAGCGCACCTCCCGTGGCTGGCCCCGCAGCTTGCGCTCGAAGCGCCTGGCGGCCCTGGCGATGGCCGGCGCGATGCGCTCGATGCTCTGGTCCTGCAGGGTCACGATCATGCCGCGCAGGGCGCATTCGGCGGCGATGTCGCCCCCCATCACCCCGGCGCCCACGACGTGCACCCGCTTCGGCGCAAAGTCGGCGTCCTTGCCGAAGGCCTTCAGGCGCTCCTGCAGATGGAACACCCGCACCAGGTTCCTGGCGGTAGGCGAGCGGAAGATCGCCTCCAGCGACGCCGGCGAATCAGCCGGCACCGCCAGCGCGTTGCCGCCGTGGCGGGCCCAGATGTCGATGATCGCGAAGGGCGCCGGGTAGTGCTCGGGGCGCACCTTGGCGGCCGTCTGCTGGCGGGCCTTGCGGGCCACGACGCCCTTCAGCGGGCCGTTCAGCAGGCGCTGCATGAAGGGCAGGCGGCGGGGTTCGCGGCCGGACAGCAGCGTGATGCGGGCGGCACTGTCCATCACCCGGGGCGGCACGCAGTCGTCGGCGAGGCCGAGGCGCTTCGCCTTGCGGGCATCGACGCCCTTGCCGGTAAGCATCAGGTCGAGGGCCGCCGCCGGGCCGACCCGCTGCGGCAGGCGCAGCATGCCGCCCCAGGCCGGGTAGATGCCCAGCATCACCTCGGGCAGCGCCATGCGGGTGGCGGGCTCGTCCACCGTGATGCGGTAGCGGCAGGCCAGGGCCAGCTCGAAGCCGCCGCCCATGCAGTGGCCACGCACCAGGGCGAGGGTCGGGTAGGCCACCGCCGCCAGCCGGTTGAACAGCGTCCAGCCGCGCTCCACCAGCGCGCGGGCGGCGGCCGGGGAGTCGATGCGGGTGAACTCCTCGATGTCGGCACCGGCAATGAAGCCGGCGGCCTTGCCCGAGCGGATCACCAGGCCCTTGGGCGGCTGGCGGTCGAGTTCATCGAGCAGGCCGGCGAGCTCCAGCATCACAGCGCTGCCGAGGGTGTTGGTGCTGCTGCCCGCCACGTCCAGCGTGGCCCAGGCGATGCCGTCGGCGTCGCGTTCGAGTTTCCAGTGTTGCAGTGCCATCACAGGGCCTCCACCAGCATTGCGCCACCCAGGCCACCACCGATGCAGATGGTGGCGATGCCCCGCCTGCCGCCAGTGCGGCGCAGCGCCTGCAACAGGTGCAGCACGATGCGCACCCCACTCGCCCCCACCGGGTGGCCCAGCGCCACCGCGCCGCCATCCACGTTGAGGCGGGCCGGGTCGATCTCGCCCAGCGCACCGGACAGCCCGAGGCGCTCACGGCAGTAGGCATCGTCCTGCCAGGCACGCAGGCAGCCGAGAACCTGGGCGGCGAAGGCTTCGTTGAGTTCCCACAGGTCAAGGTCATTGAGCCCGAGGCCGTGGCGCTGCAGGATGGGCGTGGCCGCATGCACGGGGCCGAGGCCCATCAGCTCGGGCTCGAGGGCCGCCCACTGGCTGTCGACGATGCGGCCGATCGGCGTGAGTCCGTGCTGCTGCACCGCCGCCTCCGAGGCCAGCACCAGCCAGGCCGCGCCGTCGGTGATCTGGGAGCTGTTGCCGGGGGTGACGCGGCCGTACTTTTTGTCGAAGAAGGGTTTGAGCTTGGCGAGGCCCGCCATCGAGGCGTCGCGGCGCAGGCCATCGTCGCTGGCGTAGATGCTGCCGTCCCGGTCGATCAGCGGCACGATCTCGCCAAAATGCCCGGCGTCCTGGGCGGCCGCCACGCGGCGGTGGCTGTCGACGGCGTAGGCGTCCATCGCGGCGCGGCTGATGCCGAAGCGCCAGGCCAGGTTCTCGGCGGTCTGGCCCATCAGCTGGCCGACGATGGGGTCGGTGAGGCCCTTCATGATGCCGATCACCGGCGCCAGGTAGCCGAAGCGGAACTTCCTGAGCATGGCGAGGCGCTGGCCCAGGCTGCGCGCGCCCATCCAGCCGGCGAACCAGCGCACCATCGGGTCGGAGAGCAGCAGCGGCGCCCGCGACAGGGCATCGACGCCGCCGGCCAGCACCAGCTGCGAGCGGCCGCTCTGGATGTTGGCCATCGCCGAGTCGATGGCCTGCATGCCGGAGGCGCAGTTGCGCATCACCGTCCAGCCCTGCACCTGGTTGCCGCAGCCCATGCGCAGCGCGGCGACGCGGCCGATGTTCACCTCGTCCGGCGAGGGGCTGGCGCAGCCGAGGATCACCTCGTCGAGCGCATCGGGTGCGAAGCGCTGGCGGGCCAGCAGCGCGCTGCCGGCGGCGGTGGCCAGGTCGCCGGCGGCAAACGGGCCGGGGGCGTTACGCGCCTTCAAAAAGGGCGTGCGCGCCCCGTCGATGATGTAGATGGGCGGGTTCATTCAGGCTGCCTTGCGGGGTTCGGCCACATCGACCAGCGCGGCGCGCAGGTCGAAGTCGTAGGGGAAGTCGTCCACCCGGATGACCTTGTCGCGCAGCGCGCCGCGGCGCATGGCCTTGGCGTGCTCGTCGTGGGTGATCACGCCGGCCTCCAGCGCGGCGGTATAGATGGCATCCACGCCGCCGCCGATCATCAGGCCCGGCTTGGAGTGGCCCGCCTTGATCGCCCGGCGCAGCTTGGCCTCGACCGGCTCGGCCTCGACGGTGGCCACAAAGGCGGCCTCGAGGGCGGCGACGGGCTCTTCGAGGTCGGTCGGCAGATACACGTCGGCGCTCAGCCGGTCGCGGGTGGCGGAGGGTTCGATCAGCAGGCGCGCCACCTCCTGGCCGAGCTGGTCGGAGGGCGGTGCCCAGGGCTTGCCCAGCGGGAAGACCACCACCCGCCGCAGGAAGGCAGCAAACAGCCGGTTGGGGAAGTTGGCAATGACGCCCTCGAAGGCCTCGCCGGCCTTGTGCAGGCAATCCTGCAGCGCCCAATGCAGCAGCGGCAGGTCGGCCGCCTGGCGGCCTTCGTCCTCGAAGCGCTTGAGGGCGCAGGAGGCCAGATACATCTGGGCCAGCACGTCGCCGAGGCGAGCCGACAGTTTCTCCTTGCGCTTCAACGAGCCGCCCAGGGTGCCCATCGCCAGGTCGGCGGTGAAGGCGAAGGCCGCCGACATGCGGGTGAGCTGCCTGTAGTAATTGCGGGTGTCCGGCGCCGCGCCCTGCGGCACGCCCACCAAGCGTGCCCCGCTGAGCCCCATCACCAGCGCCCGGGCGGCGTTGCTGACGCTGAAGCCCACGTGCCCCCACAGGGCTGCGTCGAAGGCGGCGAGGTCACCCTCGCGGGCCGCGTACATCTCCTTGAGCACATAGGGGTGGCAACGGATCGCGCCCTGGCCGAAGAGGATCAGGCTGCGGGTGAGGATGTTGGCACCCTCCACGGTGATCGCCACCGGGATCTGCTGATAGGCGCGGCCCAGGAAGTTCTGCGGCCCCAGGCAGATGCCCTTGCCGCCAATCACGTCCATGCCGTCGTTCACCGTCTGGCGGGCGCGCTCGGTGACGTGGTAATTGACGATGGCCGACACCACCGAGGGCTTCTCGCCGAGGTCGATGGCCCCGGCGGTCATCACCCGCGCCGCATCCGACAGCCAGGTGTTGCCGCCGATGCGGGCCAGCGCCTCCTCGACGCCCTCGAAGCGCCCCACCGCGGTCTTGAACTGGTAACGCACGCGGGCATAGGCGCCCACCGCGCGGGCGGTCATCTTCTGCATGCCGGTATTGGAGCCCGGCAGCGAGATCGAGCGCCCGGCCGCCAGGCACTCCATCAGCATGCGCCAGCCCTGGCCCGCCATCGCCGGGCCGCCGATGATGAACTCGAGGGGCATGAAGACATCCTTGCCGCGGATCGGCCCGTTCATCCACACCGCGTTGAGGGGCAGGTGGCGCCGGCCGATGGCCACGCCCGGATGATCGTGGGGCACCAGCGCGCAGGTGATGCCGAGATCCTCCACCTCGCCGAGCAGGTGCTGCGGGTCGAACAACCTGAAGGCCAGCCCGAACACCGTGCACACCGGCGCCAGCGTGATGTAGCGCTTGTCGAAGCTCACCCACATGCCCAGCACCTCGCGGCCCTGGTAGATACCTGTACAGACGACGCCAGCATCAGGGATCGACGCCGCATCCGAACCCGCCCCCGGGCTGGTCAGCGCGAAGGCCGGGATCTCGTCGCCGCGGGCGAGGCGCGGCAGGTAGTAGTTCTTTTGCGCGGGCGTGCCGTAGTGCAGCAGCAGCTCGGCCGGGCCCAGCGAGTTGGGCACCATCACCGTCACCGCCGGCGCCGACGAGCGGGTCGACAGCTTGGTGACCACCGCCGAGTGGGCCAGCGCCGAGAAGCCCTTGCCGCCGTATTCCCGGGGGATGATCATGCCCAGAAAGCCCTTGTCCTTGATGTAGCGCCACACCTCCTCGGGCATGTCCTGCTTCTGGGTGCAGTCCCAGTCGCGGGTCAGGCGGCACAGCTCGGCGGTCTCCACATCCAGGAAGCGCTGCTCCTCTTCACTGAGCACGGGCCTGGGGAAGGCCAGCAGGCGCTGCCAGTCGGGCCGGCCGCCAAAGAGTTCGCCCTCCCACCACACGGTGCCGGCCTCCAGCGCGTCCTTCTCGGTCTGCGACATCGAAGGCAGCGCCTTGCGGAATGCCTTGAAGATACCCGCCGTGACCACCCTGCGCCGCAGGGCCGGCAGCAGGAACACCGCCCCCACTCCGGCCAGCGCCACCAGCGCCCCCGCCGCCAGCGTCATCGGCCAGCCGGCCAGCCACGCCAGCGCCGCAAGCCACGCCAGGCCCACCCCATACCAGGCAAAAAATGGCGCTCGCCCGTAGGCGAGCGCTACCACCAGGGGAGGGAGGGAAA
>JAEUNU010000209.1 GCA_016789125.1 Zoogloea sp.
AACTCATACACCGGGACAATCTGGTACTGCTCTGACGGCGGAAACGCCAACTCCAAAGAGACACGGCCCGCCATGAGAGCGGGCCGTTTCATTTGGTGCTGCTGACCGGAATCGAACTGGTGACCTACTGATTACGAATCAGTTGCTCTACCGACTGAGCTACAGCAGCGAAGCTACGCATTATATTTGAGAAAAAAGGGCGGATCAAGCCTGCCCGGCTGGCTCATTCATGGATGACACGCCAGTTCGTGACACGCGGCTCGCCGGATTCGGCGACGGTGCTGCCGTAGATCTTGCTGCCGCCGCTCACGTCGGTGCCGAGCACCCGGATGCTCGACCCGATGCGGACCAGTGAGGTGTCGGCCAGGCCGGGGCTCAGGTCCAGCCACTCGATGCGGGAGCGCTGGCCGCCAACGATGGTGGTCAGCACGCTCTGGCCGCTCCCGTAGTAGACGGAGTAGAGGCGGGTGGTGCCGCTGGCGTTGCAGGGGTCGTCGTTGAGGATCGAGCCACCCCAGGTCACCACGCCGTCGTTGGCCTGGAGGTTGAGCACGATGCGTTCGGTCACCGCCTGCTTGCCGGCGCTGGTGAAGCGCCCGGTGAGGTCGTAGTACCAGCCCATCGGGGTGGCGTTGTCTGCCGTCGCGCCGGCGAGAAGATTGGTCACGGCGGACATCTTGGCGCGGGTGATCGGGAAGGACGTCCCGGTGGGGAGCGGAGTTTCGTGGCTTTCGGTGCCGTAGGCGCGGCTCTTGGTGCCGTCCCGGAAGGCGTAGAGCGTCTGCTGCTGGGAATTGCCCTGGTCTTCCAGCGACAGCAGCCGGCCGGTTCCGACGAAGACGTAGCGCTTCAGGTCTTTTGCGGAGTACTCGATCTTGGGCGCGGTGGTGATGGGTTGGGGGGTTCCGTCCGGCGACTTGACCTCGCCGATCTTGAGAGCTACGGGGTCTTTGGTGACGTCGGTGAAGTCGAATCGCCAGACGTTGCCGAGGAGGTCGCCGCCGTAGACGTAGCGCAGGGTGTAGTCGGCATAGCCCTCGGTGTAGCCCTCGATCTGTGCGAGGCCGGCGGGGGTCGTGGCGGAGCCGGCGCTGGTCTGGATGGGGCCCTTGAGGAGCTCGCCGGTCTTGGCGTTCAGGACGAAGAGGGCGCCCTTGCCGCTGGTGTTGTTGTAGCCCGAGGTCAGGATCACCACCCAGCCCCAGCGGCGGGTCTTGGCGATGAGGGGGCGACCGTAGCTGAAGCCCATGTCGGCGTGGCTGAACTCCCAGAGCACCTTGCCGGCCATGCTGGTTTCGTTGAGGGCGCCCGGTGTGATGTCGGTCACATCCACGGCGATGAAGCTGCGGCCGCCCTTGCCCTGGCCGGTGACCAGCAGGGTGCGCCAGTCGGCGGGCGTGCTGGCGCTGATGGCGCTGAGGCTGTTGCCGGTGCGGGCGAAGTCCACGTCCCGGATCTCCGGCGTGGCATTCATGTAGTAGTGGTGGGTGTAGGTGTGCCGGGCAAGTGCCTGCAGGCCGCTGGTCTGGGGGGTTCTGTCGGGGCCTTCGAAGGTGGAGTAGGGGATCACGGCGAAGACTTCGTTGCCGGCGTTGGTGCCTTCGCTGGCATCGAAAGCATGCAGCATGCCGTCGTTGGCGCCCACGAAGACGAGGGGCGTGCGGTTGGCCTTGTTGGTCTTGAAGGTCGTGTAGCCTGGGTTGTGGGTGTCGGAGTAGCTCGCGTTCGGCTTGCCGAGGTAGGTGACCTTGGAGTCGACGATGTCACCCAGCAGGTTGGTTCGGAGGCGGTAGGCCTTGGCGGTGGTGACGGTGGTTTCGTTGCTGCGGTCGCCGCGGAGGTAGTTGAGGATGTTCTTGCCCTCGGTGCTGTCTCCGGCCGGTGTCGCGCTCGAGACGCTCAGGTTGAACTGCTGGGTGGTGCTGAGATAGTCCCAGCGGAACGGGGTGCCCTTCAGCTCGGATGGGGTCGGGTTCGTCTTGGCCTTGTCGGTGGGGCTCATGGTCACGATGACCCGGTTGTCGCTGCCGATGCTCGCCAGCCTGGTGGCCGCACTCCAGAGCTGGGTGAGGTCGGGCTGATCGTTGACGATCTTGTTGATCTTGGAGGCGATCACGTCGCCGGACCAGGCGCCCGCGTCGTAGGTGCCCTGGTAGGTGTTGGAGCCACCGGTGGTCTCGCTGAGCTGCAGGCTCGACAGGCCGCTACCCGCCGCTGCGCCGGAGCCTTCGGCGATGCTCATGAAGGCGTTCTGGAGGCCGGCGAGCATGTCGTCGGGGGAGCCGGCGGGGTAATAGTTGTTGGGCAGGTCGTAGTAGTTGTTGTACTTGCGGATGTCGGTTTTCTTGACGTCGGTCCCACCCCAGATGTCGGTGCTCGAGTTGAACTCCGATGGCGGGGCCTTGCGGTCGGGCTTCTTGTAGCCACCGTACTTGGCGGCAAGCCAGTACTGGTTCTTGTGCTTGTAGCCGCCTTCGAGAACGTCCATCCAGTATGTTTCAATGGTCTGGTTACCCGAAATCTCGGGGCGGATGTCGGTGGAATGGGCATAGTAGGCGATGCCCGCCATCAGGTAGCTGTTGTCCGTGCCACCGTCGGGCTTGGTGGTGCCGAGTGTGGAAGTGATGCCCTCAAGGGAGCCCACGCTGTCCGTCCAGGCCCTTGCCGTCTTGCCCGCCATGTTCCAGTCCACGTCGTTGGGGGCCGGGGCCGTGCTACCCGACAGGTTGCGGTCGTAGTTCGAGTTGGTGTCGCCGATGCCGATGATGTAGTTCTTCTTGCAGGACAGCGCGCCCTGGTTGGGATACTTGGCGTCCTTGGCCGGGTCGTTCCATTCGGTGAACACGGGGAAGCCGTCCCGCAGCGCGGCATCCACGCCGGAGACGTAGGAGGCGGTGGGCTTCATGGCCTTGAAATACTTGACGGCCTCGGCGTACATCTCGCTCACCGGGTCGTAGGTCTTGTACTTGCCGCTGCTCTGGCCGAACTTGTTGAGGTAGTTGATGGTTCCGCTGTTGACGCCCTGCTTGGCCTGCATGCCGTAGGGGTCGTCGGGGAACGCGCCGGTCTCGGT
The DNA here is from genome assembly GCA_016789125.1 of Zoogloea sp. Taxonomy (GTDB): domain Bacteria; phylum Pseudomonadota; class Gammaproteobacteria; order Burkholderiales; family Rhodocyclaceae; genus Zoogloea. Next base: position 3,074 of record JAEUNU010000209.1, read on the forward strand.
GATCTCGTTGTCGATGCTCTGCACTTGGGCGCGCAGGACGCCGCCGTCCCGATTCATATTCACGTCGCCGAGGTCGGGCAGGTACAGATAGCCGAAGGCGCCAAAATACATCTTGTCCTTGTACTGCTGCATCAGGCCGGCGGGCTTCCAGACGGTCTTGGTTCCGGTCGGGTCGACGTACTTGCGGCAGTTGGCCTCCAGCATGCTGCTCGCACCCGTGCCCTGGTCCCGGCAGACCTCGACGTTCACGTTGTACTTGGGCGACGCGTCGCTCGGCAGCTGCCCTTTCGCAAACTGGAACTGGACGCCCAGGCCGGCGTTGCGGATCACCAGGTAGTCCTGCGGGTAGCGGGTGTATTTGCTTTGCCCGAAGTCGGTGATCTCGGTGTAGCTGGCCACCAGGTTTCGGTGGATGGAACGATCGGGGAAGTTGGAGGTGTCGTAGCTGCCCTGCCTCGACGCGTAGGCGCGCTGAAGGATCGTCTTGCCGAGCGGGGTGCCGCTTGCGTTGGCGAACAGTTTGGGCTCGTCGACGATCCGCAGGCCTCCGGTGAGCACCCAGCGGAAGGTGTCGATGCCCTGCATCGTCGCCCAGTTGAGGAAGTTGCCGCTCCACTGGCCGCTGCAGGTGTAGTTTGCGCCCGTGAAACCGGCTGGCTCGAAATACGAGCCGTTGTAGGTGTAGCACTTCTTGGAGTCGAAGTAGCCGAGGTACTTCTTGGTCGTGATGAACTGGTCCTTGTCCTGCTGATGCGCGCGGGTGATCGCGGTCGGGAATTCGACCGACAGGGCGAGCATCACGTTGGCGGGCACGTCGGCAATCGAGATCGGCTGGTCTGCCAGCGGCGTGGGCGCGGCCGCAACGCCGGTGGTCATCGCGGTGGCCGCGACGCCGGCGAGCACGAGCGCCGCCTTGCGCAGGCTGGGCATGAAGGTCGTGGATTTCATTTGATGTTTCCTTTGTGCTGCGGCGACGATCATTTGACTCGAGTGGTAACGGTTGCCTGGACGTAGGTCTGGGTGTTGCGCACGCCATCGCTGCGGATGGTGACGCGGTAGAGCGGCAGCGAGATGGAGCCGGGCTTGTCCTGCCGGTAGGAGCCGCCGAGCTCGTAGCGGTCGGAGACGGAGCACTTGGATTCGTCGGAGGGGCCGAAGTTGGTGCACATCCGCTCGATCAGGAAGCGCACCTCCTGGCCGTCCTCCGAGATGGGCTTGATCGTCGCGAACTTGGCGTCGAACTCGGCCTTGTTCTTGAGGATGAGCGGGACGCCGTTGGAGTCGGTCTCGAGCAGGCGCGGCGAGTAATTGAGCTGGATCCAGGTGCTGGCGGCGGTGCAGGGGCCGGGGTTGCAGCCGGCGTCGCTGGCTTCGTTGGCGATGAACTCGGCTTTCTGCATCGTCTCGAAGGCCTTGTTGAGGCCGATGCTGGTCCGGTTGACCGAGTCTCGCTTGAAGGCCAGGTTGCCCGACAGGAGCGCCGAGGTGTCCACCGAGCGGAGCAGGGAGACGCCGCCCAGCATCATGACGACGAGGACCACCAGCACCACGGCCAGTACCGACCCCCGGTTGCGGGACGGATGCGGGAGCGAGAAGGGATGCGTGCGCAATCGCATGGGGGCACCTGGAGATTATTTTGGAGTGGATTTCATGTTGCGCAGGGGAATCACCCAGTCGAACACCTGGTAGCCGTAGCGCTGCTGGTCGGTCGACAGCTTGACGGTCACCTGCCGGGCGGTCTGGAGGTCCTGGAACAGCACCAGCTGGGTGGGCCTCACGTCGACGGCCTGGGGCTGGGGGGTGCGCAGGATCAGGCCGATGCGGATCGCCTTGATCTGGTCGACCTTCTGCTGGGTGCTGGCGTTGCCGTCCATCAGCTCGGCGATGCTCCAGCCGGTCTCGGAGGGCGTGATCCATTCATCCACCACGTCGTCGTTGGGGATGCCGCCGACGCCGCTGTCGACGCCGTAGCGGGCCTTGAGGAGCAGGATGTTCTCGCCGAACGACTGCAGCGGGCGCCTCTGCAGGAGGTCGTATTCGACCAGCTCGTTGCTGCTGTTGACCGACAGCAGCGAGAAGGTCGGCAGCTCTTCCCGCCCCAGGTGGAAGGCCGACGGGCTGTTGCTGGTCGACAGCAGGGCGCCGTAGGAGGCCGAGCCCTGGTTGAGCGGGATCACCGTGTAGGAGGCCGGCGAGACGACCTGCGCGGCGGCTGGCATGACGCGGAGGCCCATCGAGATGTCCTGGGTCGGGGTGCCGCCGGAGTAGTCGGCGGCGACCTGGACGATCTGGCAGTCGGCAGGCCCGCCGGGCACGTCCTGGGCGACGGCCAGCAGCAGGTCGGTGGTGCTCTGCCCGGCGTCCTTGACGCCGATGCCGTTGGGGTTGGAGACGGTCAGGGAGGTCCCGGTGGAGTCGAAGGGGATGTCCCGGTTGGACGACGCCGAGTTGCCGGCGATCACCATCACCGTGTCCGACCCCGTGCCGCCTTCGCGGATGCCGATGGGCAGCACCCGGACGGATTTCGGAAAGTTCTCGAACGGCGCCGGGAAGCTGGAAGCCGGCAGCAGGGGGCTGCCCGCGCGACTCACCCGCAGCAGGCAGCTCCAGATGTTGCGGCCCTGCACCAGCCCGGCCCCGCCCTCTTCGAGCATCAGGTTGAGCCGCGCACCGACGACGGCGGCGCTCTGCATGGTGTCGGCGGCGCCGCCCACGTTGCGGCGGAACATCTCGCTCGAGCTGAACGACTTGAAGATGACCAGGGAGGCCAGCAGGCCGATGGCCATCCCGACCATGACTTCGACAAGACTGATGCCGCGCTGGGCTGCGAGCTTCGGCATGGGGCGCTTGAACATGGGGGCTTCCTAGAAAAGCAGGGCGCGGGTGACGTAACGCCCTTTGACTTCCTTGATCTGCTTCGGGTCTTTGGCCACGCCGGGCATCTCCCACTCCACGACGAGGGAGACGAGGAGGGTGCTCGTGGTCGCCGACTTGGTGAAGGTGGGCGTGACCACCGCATTCGGCAGGCGCGCCGCGGCGATGACCCGGTCGTTCAGCCAGGCCTTGAACTTGGGTCCGTTCGGATAGGCAAACTCGGTCTCCACCTTGCTCACGTCGGAGGCCGTCATCTTGGCCAGCAGCTCGTCGGCGAGCATTGCCGCCTCGGTGCGGAAGCGGCTGTCGGTGGCGATCTTGGTGGACGCGGCCTGGAAGCCGATCATGCCGAGCAGCCCCAGCGAGAAGATCAGCAGGGCCACCAGCGCCTCGAGGAGGACATAGCCGGACTGGGCGGGGCGGGTGGAGCGGGCGTGTTTGGCGTTCATGGTCAGACCCCCGGGGCTCAGGCTTTCGGGCACTTGGAGAGGCTTATCTGCGGCTGGCAGGCGAAGGGCTCGCCCGAGGCCAGGGCTGGGTTGCAGAGCTTGACGCCACCACCGGGCGTCACGAAGACGCACAGGGCCTTGTCGGAGCTGGTCCGCGTGATGCGGTAAACCTGGTGGCTCGCCACCGCCACGCCCTTGCTGTCGAGCACCCGCCCGGAGCCGCTGAAAAGCACGCTGGCCGGGCCCTCGACGTTGATGTCGGACGAGACGTCCTTGAGCAGGAAGCCGCTCACATAGGCGGCGTTCTGGTCGGACAGCGGGACGAGGCCGTCGAGCGCCCGGATGGCCCAGTTCTTGCCGTTGATCGTGGCGCTCAGGGTCTTGATGTTGGAGGAGGCCGGCGCCTCGTTGGTAAGCAGGAACTCCACCCGCAGGTTGCGCCGGATGGCTTCGGCCTCGGCCTGCCGCAACCCGTTCTGGAGGATCTCGGCGGCGGAATTGACCGAGCTGTTGCGGATCCACTGACCCATCTGGGGGATGCCGATGGCGCCGACGATGCCGACGATGGTGACGGTTACCATCAGCTCGAGCAGGGTGGCGCCCCGTTGCCGGCCGCGCTTCAGACTCAGCATGAGGTGGCCCCCTTGGACATCAGCCAGCAGGCCTGGGCCGAGGAGACCGAGGGGGTCTTGGATGTTTTCTCGCCGGACTGATTGATCGTGTAGGTGTAGCCGCTCATGCCGTTGGCGGACTTGCCGGTGGCGGTCATCGTGAAGGTGGTTGCCGAGCAGTTGGAGACCGCGATGTCGAAGGGGGTGCCTTCGAAGATCGGGTCGAACTTGACGGTGCAGTTGTAGGCGCGTTCCGAGTTGAAGACCTGTTCCATCCGTACCTTGGATTCCGACAACGCACTGACACCCTGGGCGATCTTCCCCTTCACGATGTGATCGGTGTAGGCGGGCACGGCAATGCTGGTCAGGATGCCCACCACCACGACGACGATCAAAAGTTCGATCAGGGTAACGCCAGCTTGCTTGCTCATCTGCATAATCTCCTTTGAGCCTAAGATGACATCGGGAGGGAGGGAAGGCGAGCCTCTTGCGACCGGCGGGAAGCCACTGCCGACAGGCGGCATCGGTGCCTCCGGAGGGCGGGGCTATCGTGCACCGCGAGCCTCTTCGTGCCCCTGCAAGTCCCTGATCCCGTGTTTCAATTGCGCCCCGTCCGGCATTCTCCGGGCCTCCGCCTGGCCCTCGCCGTAGTGCTCTCGCTGATTGCCCATGCGGCCTTTTTCGTCGTCCCGGCGCGCCCTCGCGATGAGCCGCAGGCGCACGCCGTGCCGGTGCGGCAAGCGGCGCTGGGCGTTCGGCTGGTCGCTCCGCAGGCGATAGCCCCGAGGCGCGCGGCGCTGCCGGGGCCAGAGCCGGTGCGCCCGCCGGCGCCGGCCCGAAACGTCGCGGCGCCAACGCCGCCGGCTCCCGTGCCGGCCGGCCCCGTGCCGTACGAGGCGCTGCCCGCCATTTATCGTCCGGCCTCCCAGCTCAGCCGTGGCCCGGCGCTCCTCACGCCGCCCGCCGAGGACACCTGGCCGAGCCTCCCCGACACACCGCCCGGCCGCTTCCAGCTGGAGCTGGCGATCGGTGCCGACGGCAGCGTCGACCGGGTGGTGCCCCTCTGCGACGAGCCGCTGTGCCCCGCGGCCGGCGTGTATGCCGAGCTGGTGAGCCAGTGGCGTTTCCAGCCGGGTGACCTGGCGGGGCAGGCGAGCCCCAGCCGGCTGCGCCTGGAGTTCGAAGTTGGCCCGCCCGCAGAAGCCGTCGCACCCGACGATCAGGCGCTGCGCCAGTAGTCGGGCCGCCCGAAGAGCCCGCGCAGGTAGTCGATGAGCAGGCGTACCCGCAGCGGCAGGCGGCGGTTCTGGGGGAACAGCGCGTAGATGCCGGTGGGTGGGGCCGCGTAGCGGTCGAGCACCGACACCAGCGCGCCGCTGGCGAGGTCCTGCTCGACCTCCCACATCGAGCGCCAGGCCAGCCCGATGCCGCCCACCGCCCAGTCGTGGAGCACCGTGCCGTCGTTGCACTCGAAGCGCCCGGAGACCTTGATGGTGCGCGTCTGGCCCGGCGTGTCGGGGTCGGAGAACACCCAGCCGCGCTGGGGGTCGAGGGACAGGCAGTCGTGGCGCACGAGGTCGTCCGGATGGGCCGGGGTGCCGCTGCGGGCGAGGTAGGCCGGGCTGGCCACCACCACCCGGCGGTTGTCGCCCAGGCGCACCGAGACCAGGCTCGAATCGCTCAGCTCGCCGATGCGGATCGCGCAATCGACGCCTTCGTTCACCAGGTCCACCAGCCTGTCGGAGAGGTCCAGGCTGCAGCTCACCTCGGGGTTGGCCGCCAGAAAGTCGCGCAGCAGGGGCGCCACATGGCGCCGCCCGAAGCCGGCCGGCGCCGACACCTTGATGTGTCCGCTCGCCTTGACGCCGCCCAGGCTTACCGAGGCCTCGGCGTTGGCGAGGTCGTTGAGGATGCGCTGGCAGTCCTCCAGAAAGGCGCTTCCCTCGAAGGTGAGGCTGAGTTTGCGCGTGGTGCGCAGCAGCAACTTGACCCCCAGGCGCTCCTCCAGCGCGTCGATGCGCCGCCCCATCATCGCGGGGGTCACGCCCTCGGCCCGGGCCGCGGCCGACAGGCTGCCGCGGCTGGCGACGCTGACGAAGGCGGTGATCTCCTTGAAGTTGCTCATCTTGTACTAAAAGTAAAAAATCATTTGATTTTATTATGGCTTCTTTTTTGTTTATGCATTGAATAAACTTCGCTGCATTGCAGTAAAAGAGATGCGGCTCGGCAATCAGATTGCGGGTCGGCGCTCTGGCAAACCCACCCATCACCCCGAGCAGCGAGGAGCAACCCAGCATGGCGCAGCAAGCCCGGATCCAGGCCGTTGCCTTCGATGCCTTCGGTACGCTCTTCGACGTCTATTCGGTGGGCCTGCTGGCCGAGCAGCTGTTTCCGGGCAAGGGGGCGGCGCTTGCCGAGCTGTGGCGCCAGAAGCAGATCGAGTACAGCTTCATCCGCAGCCTGTCGGGCCGCTACAAGCCCTTCTGGGACATCACCCGGGACGGCCTCGACTTTGCCGCGGCCCGCCTCGGGCTGGCCCTCGATGGCGCGCAGCGCACCCAGCTGATGAACCAGTACGCCTGCCTGTCGCCTTTCCCCGAGAACCTCGCCGCGCTGCGCCGCCTGAAAGACGCCGGCCTGCCCACTGCGATCTTGTCAAACGGCACGCCCGAGATGCTCCAGGTGGCGATCAAGAGCGCCGGCATGCAGGGGCTGTTCGACCACGTGCTGTCGGTCGACGCGGTGCGCAGGTACAAAACCCATCCCGACGCCTACGCCCTGGCCCCGGCCGCCTTCGACTGCGCGCCTGAGCGCATCCTGTTTGTCACCTCAAATGGCTGGGACGCCGCTGGCGCCAGCTGGTACGGCTTCACCACCTTCTGGATCAACCGCCACGGCCAGCCCCTAGAGGCGCTCGACGTGGCGCCCACCGCCACCGGCCGCACGATGGACGACGTGGTGGCCTACCTTACCGGCGGGCGTGGCTGAGATGGACGCCGCGCAGATCCTCCTCGTCGGCGGCGGCGCCTTCCTGGCCGGTGGCATGAACGCCATCGCCGGGGGCGGCACCTTCTTCTCGTTTCCCGCGCTGCTGGCGGCCGGCGTGCCGCCAGTGATGGCCAACGCCAGCAACACCGTGGCGATGTGGCCGGCCAGCCTGTCGAGCGCCTGGGCCTACCGCCGCGAGGTGAGCCGCCACCCGCGGTGGACCTTGCTGCTGGTGCTGGTGTCGCTGATCGGAGGCATCTGCGGCAGCCTGCTGCTGCTGGCCACGTCCAACGCGGCCTTCTCGCGCCTGGTGCCGTGGCTGTTGCTGGTGGCCACCAGCCTGTTCGCCTTCTCCGGGCAGATCAGCCGCGCCGTTGCGGCAGCCAAGGTGAAGGTCGGGCTCGGCACGCGGGCGGCCGGTACGCCGGGCGGGCTTGGCGGTTTGATCTTCCAGACCATCGTTGCAATCTACGGCGGCTTCTTTGGCGCCGGCATGGGCATCCTCACGCTGGCGGCGCTGGCCATTCAGGGCATCGACGACATGCAGGAGCTCAACGGCCTCAAGAACCTCACCTCGGCGGTCAATTACACCGTGGCGGCGGCCACCTTCATCATCGCCGGCGCCATCAGCTGGCCCCACACCCTGCTGATGATCGCCACCGCGATGGCCGGCGCCTTTGCCGGGGCGGCCTTCGCGCGGCGCCTGCCGGCCGTGTGGCTGCGGCGGCTGGTGGTGGCGGTGGGCGGCGTGCTCAGCCTCATCTATTTCATCAAGACTTACGCTTGACCTTCAACTTCACCTAAAGGAGCTTCCATGAGCCTCAACCTGCCCCAAGGCATGCAGATCAACGCCCCCCTCCAGCCGGGCTACGAGTCCATCCTCACCATCGAGGCCCTCGAATTCGTCGCCAAGCTCCACCGCGCCTTCGAGCCCCGTCGCCAGGAACTCCTGAAGGCCCGCGTCGAGCGCCAGGCCCGCATCGACGCCGGCGAGATGCCCGACTTCCTGCCGGAGACCAAGCACATCCGCGAAGGCGACTGGAAGGTCGCCCCGCTGCCCAAGGCCCTCGAGCGCCGCCGCACCGAGATCACCGGCCCGGTCGAGGCCAAAATGATCATCAACGCCTTCAACTCCGGCGCTGACTCCTACATGACCGACTTCGAGGACTCCAACAGCCCGAAGTGGGACAACCAGATCCAGGGCCAGATCAACATCTTCAAGGCCATCCGCCGCGAGCTGTCGTTCAAGAACGAAGCCGGCAAGGAATACAAGCTCAACGACAAGATCGCCACCCTGCAGATCCGCCCGCGTGGCTGGCACCTCGACGAGAAGCACGTCACCGTTGATGGCCAGCGCGTCTCCGGCGGCATCTTCGACTTCGGCCTGGTGTTCTTCCACAACGCCAAGGAGCAGATTGCCCGCGGCGCCGGCCCCTTCTTCTACCTGCCGAAGATGGAGAGCCACCTTGAGGCCCGCCTGTGGAACGACATCTTCGTGATGGCTCAGGACCACATCGGCCTGCCGCAAGGCACCATCAAGGCCACCGTGCTGATCGAGACCATCCTCGCCACCTTCGAGATGGAAGAGATCCTCTACGAGCTGCGCAACCACTCCGCCGGCCTCAACGCCGGGCGCTGGGACTACATCTTCTCGTGCATCAAGAAGTTCAAGAAGAACAAGGACTTCTGCCTGGCCCAGCGTAGCGCCATTACCATGGAAGTGCCCTTCATGCGCGGCTACGCGCTGGCCCTGGTGCAGGCCTGCCACAAGCGCGGCGCCCCGGCGATGGGCGGCATGTCGGCGCTGATCCCGATCAAGAACGATCCGGAGGCCAACGAGAAGGCCCTGGCCGGCATCCGCCACGACAAGACCCGCGACGCCAACGACGGCTTCGACGGCGGCTGGGTGGCTCACCCGGGCCTCGTCGCCATCGCCGCCGAAGAGTTCCAGAAGGTGCTCGGCGACAAGCCCAACCAGTGGGAGAAGCAGGTGGAAGGCAAGTTCGGCCCCGAGCAGTGGCTGGACTTCCGCCCGACCACCCCGATCACCGAAGCCGGTCTGCGCAACAACATCAACGTGGGCATCCACTACCTCGGCTCCTGGCTGGCCGGCAACGGCTGCGTGCCCATCCACAACCTGATGGAAGACGCCGCCACCGCCGAGATCTCCCGCTCCCAGGTGTGGCAGTGGGTGGTGTCGCCGAAGGGCATCCTGGACGACGGCCGCAAGGTGACCGTCGAGATGGTCCGCCCGATGATCGCCGAGGAGCTCGCCAAGGTGAAGGCTACCGTCACCGCCCTGGGCGAAGACACCGCCAGCTACGACCAGGCCGCGGTGATCTTCGACAAGATGTCGCTCACCCCGGAATACCCGGAGTTCCTGACCCTGCCGCTGTACGAGGCGATGGAGTAATCCAGGTTTCTGCTCCCTGCCTTGGCGGGGGATGAAAGGCACAACGGCACCCGCGGGTGCCGTTGTGCATTGACGCGGGCGTGCCGGCACAGCTTTGCTGATTGCCACGCCCGCTTCCGCCGCGACCGGGCCATCTCTGGCCGACGGGTAATAAAAAACCCCAACCGGTTTCGGTTGGGGTTTGAATACTGGTGGAGCCGGGGGGAATCGAACCCCCGTCCGCAAGTCCTCTACAGTCAGTTCTACATACTTAGCCGACCTACTTGGGTTTAACCCGGGGTTTAGCCAGTCGGCAGGCCGACCACGGGCGAGTTACCTAGAATTTCGCGCGGGACCAAGTAACCCGATCCTCTGCTAGTTCCTGTAAATGACACTGCATCGGGTTTTACCCCACCTGACCCAGGAACGAATCAGTGCAGCGGCTTAGGCCTTAAGCGGCCAGAGCGAAACGCTCGTCGTTGGCGTTTGTAGTTTTCCAGTTGATTTACGAGGTGACTGGTCCTCGGTATGCACTGATCTGCTTCGCAACCCACGTCGAAGCCAAGTCGGCCCCAGTTTGCTGCTTTTGTTTGTCTCGGCAATCGCCGAAAGGTTCCCAATCATACCACGCGATCAGCGATTTCCCAGAAACGCGAGGATTTCCAGGGGGTGCTGGATGATGAGGTCGGCCTGCCAGGCATGGATGGGCTCGGCGCTGCCGAGATAGCCGTAGGCCGCCGCGACGGTGCCCATGCCGGCCGCCTTGCCGGCGTGGATGTCTCGGATGTCGTCGCCGATGTAGAGGCAGCGGCCCGGCTCGACGCCGGTGTAGCGGCAGGCGTGGAGTAGGGGGTCGGGGAAGGGCTTGGGGCGGGCGGCGGTGTCGCCACCGACCACACAGGCGCAGCGCCCCGCGAGGCCGAGGGCGTCGATGATGGGGCGGGCCAGGCGCTCGGCCTTGTTGGTCACGACACCCCAGGGGATGTGCTGCTCGTCGAGCCCGTCTAGCAGCGCTGCCATGCCTTCGAAAAGCCGGGTCTCGACACACAGGGCATCCGCGTAGAGCGCGAGGAAGCGTGCGGCGAGCGGCGCGTAGGCTGGGACGTCGGGAGTAAGCCCGAACCCTGCACCGAGCATGCCACGCACGCCGTGCGAGACCTGGGGGCGGAGCCGGGCGAAAGGCGTCGGCTCGATGCCGTGTTCCCGCTGCAGGCGGTTGAGGATGCCGGCCAGATCGGGAGCGGTGTCGGCGAGGGTGCCGTCGAGGTCGAAGAAGACGGCCTCAGCCATTCCGGATGGTGCGCATCAGGTAATTGACGTCGGTATCGCGGCCGAGGGAATAGACCTTGCTGAGGGGGTTGTACTGCATCCCGATGAGTTCCTCGACGTCCAGGCCGGCTTCACGCACGTAGCGGGCGAGCTCGGACGGCTTGATGAACTTGGCGTACTCGTGGGTGCCGCGGGGGAGGAGGTTGAGGATGTATTCGGCGCCGACCACGGCCATCAGGTAAGCCTTGAGGTTGCGGTTGAGGGTCGAGAAGAAGACGCTGCCGCCGGGCTTGACCAGCGTGGCGCAGGCGCGGATGGTGCTGGCCGGGTCGGGGACGTGCTCGAGCATCTCCATGCAGGTCACGACGTCGAAGCTGGCGGGGGCGCTGGCAGCGAGTTCTTCGGCGGAGATGTGACGGTAATCCACCTGCTGGCCGCTTTCGAAGAGGTGCAGCCGGGCCACGCCGAGGGCCTTCTCGGAGAGGTCGATGCCGGTGACGAGGGCGCCCCGGGCCGCCATGGATTCGGCGAGGATGCCGCCGCCGCAGCCGATGTCGACGACTTTCTTGCCGGCGATGCGGGCGTTGTCGTCGATCCAGTCGAGGCGCAGCGGGTTGATCTGGTGGAGCGGTTTGAACTCGGATTCGGGGTCCCACCAGCGGTGGGCGAGGTCACTGAATTTCTGGAGTTCGGCGGGATCGGCGTTCATGAAGCAGCGTCCGGAAATTGAATGGGCAGGTTGCGATTGTATTGCGATCGCCCCGCGCGGGCCACGGGGTGGCTGAAAAACAAAAAGCCCTGCAGGGCAGGGCTTTTTGACGACTGACGCGAGGCCAGAAGGATGGCGGATTACTTGGTGCCGATCACTTCGATTTCGACGCGACGATCCGGCTGCAGGCACTCGACCAGCTTCTTGTTCTTGCCGCTGTCCTTGCCGAGGTTGTTGCACTTGCCGGTGGTCACGGGCTGCTTCTCGCCCTTGCCTTCGGTGTAGACGCGGTTGGCTTCGACGCCCTGGCCGACCAGGTAGGTCTTGACGGCGGCAGCACGCTTCTCGGAAAGCTTCTGGTTGTAGGCATCGCCACCGATACGGTCGGTGTGGCCAACGGCCAGGATGACTTCCTGCGTCTTGTTCTTGGACTTGGCGGCCAGGTCGTCAAGCTTGGACTTGCCGGCGGGCAGCAGGAATGCTTTGTTGAACTCGAACAGGGTGTCGGCAGCCAGCTTGACCTTTTCGCCAACCGGAGCGACGGCAGCCGGGGCGGCGGCGCGGGCGCCAGCGGCCGGGGCGGCAGCGACGACGCACTTGTCGGCCGGGACGACGTCCTTGTCGCACTCGCAGCCGACC
>JAEUNU010000243.1 GCA_016789125.1 Zoogloea sp.
ATCACGCAGCCTCGCGGGCCTCGCGGGCGATGCGTTCAAACTGTGGAGGGCCTTCAGATGAGCACCGTCACCGTCAATGTGGAAGAAAAACTCTTCCAGAACCGCTACAAGGTCGACCACGGCCGGCCCCACATCAAGATCCGCCAGCCCGAGCTGTGCCGCAACGAGTGCAAGACCCAGGCCTGCACCTTCGTCTGCCCGGCGGCCTGCTACAAGGCCGAGGGCAACGGCGGCGTCACCCTGATCGCCGACGGCTGCCTCGAATGCGGCAGCTGCCGGATCATCTGCACCGAGCTCTCCAACGTGGAATGGGAATACCCCCGCGGCGGGCACGGCATCCTGTTCAAGTTCGGTTGAGGCGCGGGCCCATCATGGACGACATCCACCTTTTTCTCGCCCACGCCATCCAGCTGGAGCGCGAGGCCGCCCGCCACTACGAGGCGCTCACCGAGCAGATGAAGACCGCCGGCAACAGCGAGGTCGAGGCCTTCTTCCGCCAGATGGCCGGCTTCTCCCGCAAGCACCTGGGCGAGGCCATGGAGCGGGGCGGCTTCCGCACCCAACCCCAGCTGCGCCCCGATCAGCTCCGCTGGCCCGACGGCATCAGCCCCGAGAACGCCGGCTGGGAGGGCGTGGACGGCTTTCTCGACGTGCTCGGCGCGCTGGAGCTGGCGCTCCTCGCCGAGCGCCGCGGCCACGCCTTCTACGCCGGCATCGCCACGGTGAGCAACAACATCCGCGTCCGCCAGATGGCCGCCGAGTTCGCCGCCGAAGAAGCCGAACACGTGGCCGAACTCGAAAAGCTGATCGACCGCGTCGCCGCCGCCTGAGCCGGCCCACCCCCAACGGAGAAGCACCATGGCCAAACCCCTCAAACACGTCTTCGTCTGCGCCCAGCAACGCCCGCCGGGCCACCCCCGCGGCTCCTGCGCCGCGAAGGGCTGCAACGAAACCCTGCAGGCCTTCTGGGGCGAGCTGCAGAAGCGTAACGCCTTCGATCGCATCGCGGTGACCTACTCCGGCTGCCTCGGCCCCTGCGACAGCGGCCCCAACGTGCTGGTCTACCCCGACGGCGTGCTGTACGCCGGGGTCGGCAAGGACGACGTAGCCGAGATCTTCGACACCCACCTCGAAGGCGGCGAGGTCGTCACCCGCCTGCAGGCCCCGGCGGGGGTGTGGTGAACCTCTTCACCGGCGAAAGCTCCCGGGCGCTCTTCGGCGGCGACGCCCCGGAGAGCGTCACCCGCCTGCTCCACGCTGCCGCCGCGGCCCACGCCGACCCGGTGCAGGCCGAGGCCCTGCTGTGGAGCGCCCGCCTGTCGGCCCCCGGCTGCCTGGCGGTGTATTTCGCCCAGTACAAGTTCTACTTCTACCGCCGCCGCTTCGAAGAGGCCGAGCAATGCGCCCGCGACGGCCTGCGCGTGGCCGCCGGCCAGGCCCGCATCGGCCGCCACTGGCGCGAGGTGCAGGGCGGCGACGCGGATTTCAGCGCCGTCGGCCCGGCCCGCTTCTGGCTCTTCACCCTCAAGGCCCTGGCCTTCATCCGCCTGCGCCGGGGCGACCGCGCCGAAGCCCGGGCCCTGCTCGCCAAGGCCGCCCAGCTCGACCCCGCCGACAACCTGGGGGCCGGCGTGATCGCCAGCCTGGAGGGCGGCTCCGCCCCTGGCCCGGAGGCGGGGCGATGATCGTCGGCGCGCTCCTGGCCAACATCGTCGAGGCCGGCTCCGGCGTGCTGACCCTCGCCGAGGGCATGGACTTCGCCACCTTCCAGCGCTCCCGCCTGGCCCGTGCCGAGATCGGCCGCCTCGTCGAGGTGATGGCCACCAGCCTGGCCGACCTGCCGGATGCCTCGCGTCACCGCTTCGCCGAGATCGACTGGAGCGCCTGGGCCGCCCTCGCCGACCCCCTCTGCGAAGCCGGCCCTACCCGCGACGAAGCCCTGTGGTTCGCCGTCAAATCGCTGGTGCCCGCCACGCTGATGTGGCTGCGGGTGTATCGCGAATCCCAGCCCGAGGTGTTCGGCCTCGACGCGGGCTGAAGCCGGCGCGTCGGGCGCCCGGAGGCTTGTAGGTGCAAATTCATTCGCACTCAGCCGGCAAGACCGGGGTAGATCCTTCATTCAAGTTCCGCGTGCGAATGAATTCGCACCTACAGGAGGCCAGCGGCCTGGTGGCTACGGTTTGGCGATGGTGGCGCACCGAACGGCGGCTTTTCGGAGTCGGGGCAAAGCCCCCAATCCACCGCCGCGGGCCATGCGGCGTGGGCGTGTTTCCGCAGATGACGCTGCCCGCGTCTCAGCGCCGGCTCGAGTCGGCTCCACCCTCGAAACACCCCGCATACTCGGTGCACTCCGCGCAGCTCGGGGCGCGACACAGGCGCACTTCGGCGCGGTCGCAGAGCTGCTTGTAGAAAAAGCGTTTCCAGCGCAGCTGGTGGATGTTTTTTGCGTGGAGGGCCGGGAAGCGGCGGGCGATGAGGGCGCCCAGGGCCGGGCGTTCGGGCAGGCCGAGGTCTTCCCACAGGTGGTCGTCGCCGCAGCACGACATGGCGATCCAGCGGGCGAGGGCGGCGCTGTGGGCGTCGTCGGCGCCAGCGTGGTCGAGGAGCAGGGCGAGCAGGTCGGCGTATTCCTCGTGGCGGGCCTTGAGGCCGCTGGTGCCGTCCTCTCGCAGGGCCCACGGGTGGCGGGCGGCCCACAGGGTGGCGATTTGCGGGGCGAGGGGGCCGAACTCGGTTTCCAGCGCCACGGCCAGCCATACCGGTAGCCGGCGCACCGCCGGCAGGGCTTTCTGGCTGGCCGCCCGGGCGGCAAGGTAGGCATGGGACAGGTCGTTCATGGCGGGCTCCTTGGGGCGGGCCGGGCGGTGGGCCGGGGCGGCGGCGGGCCGCCGCTACCCGCTCACACTTCGGCGGCGGCGTGGGTGTAGCACTTCTTGGGGCAGACCTTCGAGCAGGCTTCGCAGCCCACGCAGTTTTCCTGGTGGGCGATGGTCATCACCTTCTTTTCGTACTCCTCGTCCTCGTCGCTGTCGGGGTCGATGGAGATGATGTCGCCGTCCTCGGTGACGCCGACCAGGGCCAGCACCTCGCGGGCGCAGACCCGCACGCAGCGCGCGCAGCCGATGCATTTTTCCTGGTTGAGATCGGTGACGAAGCGGGGTGTCCACAGCTCGCCGCTGGGCAGGGTCACGGAAAAGGCAGCCATGGGGGTTCTCCGGGCTAAGGGGCTGCGCCGTCAGGCGCTGGCGGCGGCCATGTCCTTACGGGCGGCCATCAGGTTCTTGTGGGCGTCGTAGGCGCGCTGGGCGACGTCGAGGATCTGCTCCCAGTTGGTGGGCAGCTCTTCGGAGAGGTCGTGCAGGTCCATCTTGGCCTGGGTGGCCTGGGCGTTGAGTTTCTTCACGCGGGCTTTCAGGGTTTCGAGGTCTTCCATGGTCGGGCTCCGGTCAGGAATAGTTGGCCACGTCGGGGAACTTGCGGATCATCCCGACGGCTTCGGTGACGGCTTTGTTGCCGGCCGCGGCGAGCTTCTCGAAGGAGCTGAAGCCGAAGCGGTGGGCGTCGCGGACCTGCTTGTTGAAGACGATCAGGCGCCCGGCGATGAGCACCTGGCGGCCGAAGCCTTCGTGGTGCATCTTGAGCATGGGGCTGACCATGACCTTCGTTTCGCGCTCGACCGAGAGGGCGATGGCGTTATAGAAGAGCTCCATCCGCCACAGGGTTTCCGGGTCGGGGTCGGCCATCATCGGCAGCTCCTTGCGCTGCTCGGCGCTGAGCACGTAGGGCGCGAGGAGCATGGCGTCGGTCTTGCCTTCCCAGGTGCCGTGGGTGTCCTGGGCGCGCCATTGCTTGACTAGTTCGCGGATGAACGGGTCCTGCATCACGTCGGCGGGGGCTTCGGCGAGTTCAGTCATTTTTCAGGCCTCTTCTTCAAAGTCGAATTTGCGGTCCTCGCCCTTGGCGAGGGCCTTGCGCAGCCACGGCGGCGGGGTGCCCTTGAGCACGTCCTGCAGCTTGTCGAGGATGTCGAGGATGGGTTCGGGCCCGGCCACCTTGACCGGGTGGATCTTGGTGGCCACCACCCGCGCCGCGGCCGAGCCGCCGATGGCCGCCACATACACGATGGCCACGTCCTTGATGGCTTCGAGCTTGGGGGCGAGCTTGTCCTCGTTGCCGTCCTCGGCCATCTCGCCGCCGAAGTCGTGGGTTTCGAGGTAGCGGTAGCCCTGGGTGTCGATGTCGTAGATGGCGATGTACCGGGCCCAGCCAAAGTGCGCATCGACGCGCTCCTTGTCCTGGGTGGCGAAGGCGACTTTCATGGTGTGCTCCTCAGGCGGGAATGATCGGAATGACGGTTTCGGCGGGGGCGCTGCAGGCGCAGCCCGCTGGTGCTGCGCCGCGGGCGGCGGCCAGCGCGGCCTCGGGCAGCGGCCAGTCGTCGGGGCCGTGGGCGTGCAGGTGGGCCAGAAAGAGGTTGGCGAGCGCGAAGATCAGATCGCGGGTGCCCCGGTAGCCGACGCTCAGCTGGTGGGCGGCGCCAAGGCGGTCGAACTGCGGGATGCCGACCCGCATGAGCGGGATGCCCAGCCGCGCTGCGGCCTGGCGCCCGTGGGCGTGGGTCAGCAGCAGGTCGCAGCCGGCGGCGCGCTGCTCGAGGTCTTCGAGGTCGCCCACCAGCACTTCGGCGGTGGGCACGCGGGCCAGCACGGGCGAGTGGGTGGTGGTGACGGCGGCGGCCACCTCGCCGCCCATCTCGTGGATCAGCGAGGCCAGGGCGAACAGCAGGTCGGGCTCGGCGCCGATCGCGACCCGCTTGCCGCCCAGGTGGAAGTGCCCGTCCAGCATGGCGTCGAGCAGCTGGCCGCGCTGGCGTTTGAGGCGGGCCGGCGCCGGCTTGCCGGAGAGCCGCATCAGCAGCGCCACCAGGGCGTCGGTGGCGGCCAGGCCGGTGAGCCGGTCGAACACGGTGCCGGGCACGCCGGCGTTGGTTGCCAGGCTGTCGACTGCGCCGCGCATCTGCTCGCCGATGGCTATCACGTGCTCGCAGGCGGCCAGCTCGCGGATGTCGTCGAGGGTGGCCCCGCCGAGGGTGGTGGGGGTGAAGTCGTCGGGGATGTGGCCGTCGAGGGAGCGCGACAGGTCGGGCACCAGCACCGGCTCAAGGCCGAAGGCTTCGATCAGCTCGCGCAGCTCGTCGAGGTCGGCCGGGGTCAGGTGGGCGCCGGGCAGCACGCCGATGCGCCCGGCCACCCGGGTGGCTGCCGGCCGGGCGAAGGCCGTCACCAGCGCCTTCACCGCCGCCGCCCAGCCGTCCTGGAAGGCGCCCACGTAGTCGGGCGCCGACACATACACCACTTCTGTGCCGGCCAGGGTTTCACCGTGCCTGGCGCGGATCAGGCGCAGGTAGCCGTCCACGTCGTCGCCCTTGGTCTCGGTGAGGCCGGTGGAGGCGATGGCGATGAGGGCCGGGTTGGCGCGCTTCTTGATGTTGAGCAGGGCCTGCTCGATGTTGTCCATCCCGCCGAGAATGGTGCTGACCTCGTTCATCGCGGTGGTCTGCATCGGGATCGCCTCCTTGAAGTGGCGCACCAGCAGCACCAGCCCGAAGGACGTGCAGCCCTGCGAGCCATGCATCATCGGCATGGTGTCGGCGAGGCCGAGGAAGGCGTAGCAGGCGCCGAGCGGCTGGCTCATCTTGAGCGGATTGACCGCGCAGGCCTTCTTGCTGTCGATCACGGTGGCCATCTCAGCACTCCTCCGCGGTGGCCGGCACATCCCACGGGGCGGGCGCCCGCACCTGCTCCCACACCGGGTTGAACAGGGTTTTCGAGATCTCGCGCACCAGGTCGACCATGCCCTCGTAGCCGGCATAGGCGTAGTGGCGTTCCTGGTTGATGTCGAGCCACGGCATCTTGGCCTTGAGGGCGACGAACTGGCTGCGGCCGCCCGATAGCATGATGTCGGCGCGGGCCTCGCGGAGCATCCGGAACATCTCGCGGGGCGTCATGTCGTCGATCATGTGGGCGTCCTCGCCCATGATCTCCTTGATCTTCTCCTTGTCTTCCTTGGTGGATTTCTTGACGCTGGTGCCGACCACCTCCAGGCCGGCCTCCTGCAGCGCCGCCACCACCGACCAGCTCTTCACGCCGCCGGTGATGAGCAGCACCTTCTTGCCCTCGAGCCGCGGGCGATAGGCGGCGATGCGGTGCCAGGCGCGCTCTTCCTCGATGGCGATCAGCGCCTCGGTGCGTTCCAGCAGGTCGGCCGGCGCGCCCTGGGCCACCAGCAGGCGGGCCAGGTTGCGCAGGGTGTCGCTCATGTCCTCGATGCCATAGAACGAGCCCTCGAAGAAGGGGATGCCGTAGCGCTCCTCCATCTTGCGGGCCACGTTGATCATCGACTTGGAGCACACCATCATCGCCGCCCGCGCCCGGTGGCTCCGGGCCACCTCGTGGTAACGCCCGTCGCCGGAGATGCAGGCCAGCACGCGGATGCCCAGCGCGTCGAGGAGCGGCCGCACCTGCCACAGCTCGCCGGCCAGGTTGTACTCGCCGATGATGTTGATGTCGTAGGGCGTGCTGACTTCCGGCTCCTCGGTGCCGATCACGTAATCGAGCAGCGCCTCGGCGCCCAGCTTGTTGCCCAGGTTCTTGGGCCCCACGAAACCCGGCGCATTGACCGGCACCACCGGCTTGCCGAACTTCTCGGCGGCGCGCTTGCACACCGCCTCGATGTCGTCCCCGATCAGCGCGGTCACGCAGGTCTGGTACACAAAGACGGCCGGCGGGTCGTACTTGTCGATGATTTCGCGGATCGACTTGAAGAGGCGCTTCTCGCCCCCGTAGATCACGTCCAGCTCGCCTATGTCGGTGGTGAAGCCGGTGCGGTAGAGCTGCGGGCCGCTGGTGGACGAGTTGCGGTTGTCCCACGAGTTGCCCTCGCAGGCGATCGGGCCGTGCACCAGGTGGGCCACGTCGGCGATCGGCTGGAGCGCGATCTTGGCCCCGTCGAAGGCGCAGCCGCCCGCCGCCGCGCCGGGCGAGAGCTGCTTGGTGCAGCCCTTCTTGCGGGCCTTCTCATCCTTGTTCTGGTTGTGCTCACAGGCCGGTTCCTCGAACACGGACTGGATCTTGGCCGAGACGCGGGCATCCATTGGAGACTCCGGAAAAGGGTTGTCTGGCCTCTCCCATGCAGTTTCCACGCCAGCCCGCCGGAAAACGTGAAATCCCCTTTCCGGACAAAGCCTTGCGCGGTGGTCCGGGTGGCCTCCCACAAGTGCTTGGCGGGTTTGCGACGTGGGCTTTGTCGGCTTTGTCGGCATGCACCCGCAGGCCGGGTGGGCGTAGCACAGGTGGCGGCCCGTCCCGTCCGTCGCCCGGCCTGTCCCGTTTGTCGCAAGCCCGACACGCAGCGCCCCGCGGCGCAGGGTTTGTGGCGACCGCGACATTCGGCGAAACGCCCCGCAATCACATCAAGCCATTGAAACAAAAACAGATTTAGCGCTGGCATGGATCTGGCTATGCGTCTTTCAAACAACGCCGCAACGCCCCCGAACAGCGACACAAGGAGCCACCCCCATGCAAAGCGCCTACATCAGCCTCGGTGACCTCAAAGCCCATCGCACGGCACTGGCCGCCCCGGCTGCCCCGCAAGCCTCCGGATGCTCCACCACGGGCAGCGCCGGCAAAGCCAGCTGCGGCTCCTCGGACGGCCCCGGCGACATGCCCGCCGAGATCTGGGAGAAGGTCAAGAACCACCCCTGCTACTCCGAAGAGGCCCACCACCACTACGCCCGCATGCACGTGGCGGTGGCGCCGGCCTGCAACATCCAGTGCAACTACTGCAACCGCAAGTACGACTGCTCCAACGAGTCGCGCCCGGGAGTGGTGTCGCAGAAGCTGACCCCCGACCAGGCCGTGAAGAAGGTGCTCACCGTGGCCAGCGAAATCCCGCAGATGACGGTGCTCGGCATCGCCGGCCCGGGCGACGCGCTGGCCAACCCGCAGAAGACCTTCGAGACCTTCCGCCAGCTCCAGGAGAAGGCGCCGGACATCAAGCTGTGCCTGTCCACCAACGGCCTCGCGCTGCCCGACTATGTGGACGAGATCTGCCGCTACAACATCGACCACGTGACGATCACCATCAACATGGTCGACCCCGCGGTGGGCGAGAAGATCTACCCGTGGATCTACTGGGACCACCGCCGCATCACCGGTTACGAGGCGGCCAAGGTGCTGCACGAGCGCCAGATGCTCGGCCTCAAGATGCTCACCGCCCGCGGCGTGCTCACCAAGATCAACTCGGTGCTGATCCCCGGCATCAACGACGAACACCTGATGGAGGTGAACCGCGAGGTCAAGAAGCGCGGCGCCTTCCTGCACAACATCATGCCGCTGATCTCCGAGGCCGAGCACGGCACCCACTTCGGCCTCACCGGCCAGCGCGGCCCCTCGGCCCAGGAGCTCAAGGACGTACAGGACGCCTGCGCCGGCGGCGCCAACCTGATGCGCCACTGCCGCCAGTGCCGCGCCGACGCGGTGGGCCTGCTGGGTGAGGACCGCTCCGACGAATTCACCCTCGACAAGATCGAGGAGATGGAGATCGTCTATGACCTTGAAAAGCGCCGCGAATACCAGGACAAGGTCGAAGCCGAACGCCAGGCCCAGCACGCCGCCAAGGAGGCCGCGCTGGCCGCTGCCGGCGGTGACGACGGCATGAAGGTACTGGTGGCCGTGGCCACCACCGGCGGCGGCAAGGTGAACCAGCACTTCGGTCACGCCACCGAGTTCCAGATCTACGAACTCACCGGCGCCTCCACCGCCTTCATCGGCCACCGCCGGGTGGACCTCTACTGCCAGGGCGGCTACGGCGAGGACGAGCAGCTGCCCTCCATCGTCAATGCCATCAACGACTGCCACGCGGTGCTGGTGGCCAAGATCGGCGCCTGCCCGCGGGACGAGCTGAAGGCCGCCGGCATCGAGCCGGTCGAGGAGTACGCCCACGAGTTCATCGAGAAGGCCGCCCTCGCCTGGTTCGCCGACTACCGCCGGCGCGTCGCCGCGGGCGAGATCGAACACATCGAGCGGGGTGACGCCCGCATCCGCCAGGGCGCCGTGATGGCGGCCTGACCAGCCCAGCTTTCAACCCACCTTTACGCAAGGAGACCATCATGGCCTACAAAATCATCGGTTCCACCTGCTCCGGCTGCTCCGCCTGCGACCCGGTCTGCCCCAACGAAGCGATCCGCGAGAAGAGCGGCGTCTTCATCATCGACCCGGCCAAATGCACCGAATGCGTCGGCCACTTCGACACCGCCCAGTGCGTCGCCGTGTGCCCGGTCGATCGCTGCATCGTGAAGGCCTGATCATGCAGCCCAATGTGATCGTCAAGCCGGCCGCCGAGAAGTTCATGCGTCGCATGGTGCGTTTTGCGGGGCTGGGCGCGGAAGCCGGTTTCCGGCTCACCGTGACGGCCGGCGGCTGCTCGGGCTACAACGCCGAGTTCACCGTCGAGGGCGCGCCCCTCGATGGCGACCAAGTGCTGCCGGTGGGCGACCTCCGGGTCTTCCTGCCGGCCGAGTCGCGCCTGCTCCTCGACGGGGTGACCATCGACTTCGCCGACACGCCGTCGTCCACCGGCCTCAGCTTCCACAACCCCAACGCCGGCGCCTGCGGCTGCTCGTCGAGCGGCAGCAGCGCCCAGCCGCCGGGGGTGGCGAAGGTCGACATCAGCGCCATCCGGCGCAGCTGAGGCGGAGGCGGGCATGTCGGCGGCAGGCGAGGCGGCAGCGGACTTCCCCGGCTTCGAGGACGCCGTCCTCGGCGCCGGGCTCGACCCCCGCGTCGAAGCCCTGATCGAGCGGGCCGGGCGCGCCGGCATCGGCGACGAAGGCGCGCTGCAGCTCATCCTCGCCGCCCGCGCCCAGGCCCCCACCCACCCGGCGCCGCTGATCGCCCACTACCGCTACCACTTCTACGCCCGCCACCTGGACGAGGCGCGGGCAGTGGCCCTCGAGGCGATCGCCCTCGCCGCCCGCCAGCTCGGCCTGCCCGCCGACTGGCGCCGGCTGCAGCCCGACACCCACTGGGGCCCGGCCCGCCTCGCCGAGCTCCGCCAGCACGCGGTGGCGCCGCGCTTCTATCTGTTCGCCCTCAAGGGCTACGCCTACCTCAGCCTGCGCCTGGGCGCCGCCGACGAGGGCGGCGCGGTGCTGGCGCTGCTCGCCCAGCTCGACCCCACCGACAGCCTCGGCCACCGGGTGCTCGGCAGCGTGCTGGCCCGCGCCGGCCGCGACGTGGACTACGACGAACCCGACGCTACCCCCGAGGCTGCCCCATGAGCACCGCCGCCCCTCCGGCCCCGCGCTGGTCCGCCGAGGAACCGCCCTGCGTCGACTGGCTCGGGCGGCCCCTCGACTGCGCCGCCTGCAGCAACAGCGCGCTGAAGGCTGCCGGCAAGTGCCAGCCCGGCGTCTCCTGCGTGTTCGACCGCTACGCCAAGCGCATCGACCGCTTCTTCCGCTGGAACCCCGGCCTCGCCAACGACTACCTCGAGCACCCCTACTTCGAGGTGCGCGCGGTGGCCTCCCGCTCGGCCGACGTCTTCCGGCTGGTCGGGCTGATGCACGACCCCGACGAGACCGTGCGCCTCCACGTGGCCCTGCGCGTGCCCCAGCGCCTGCTCGCCCAGCTCGCCGCCGACCCCGACCGGGAGGTGCGCATCCGCGTCGCCCACCGTCTCGACGCCGGTCTGCTGGGCGAGATGATGGGCGACCCGGACTACTTCGTACGCAAGCTGGTGGCCCAGCGCCTGCCGCTGCCGCTCCTGCCGCGGATGGCCGCCGACCCCGACCGCGAGGTGCGCCGGGTGGTGGCCGAACGCCTGCCGATGCCGGCCCTGCTGGCCCTGCGCCACGACCCCGAGGTGGAGGTGCGGCGGGCGGTGGTGCAGCGCCTGCCCGCCGGCCTCCTCGACGACATGGCCACCGACCCGGCCTGGGAGGTGCGCTGGGAAGCCGCCCAGCGCGCCGCCGCCCCCCTGGCCCGCCGCCTGCTGGCCGACGACGAGGCCGAGGTGCGCGAAGCCGCCCGGGCCCGCCTCGAAGCACTCGACAAGGAAGCCCGCCATGGCTGACATCTCCCGCGACAGTGACCTCATCGAAATCGACGGCCCGCCCCTCTTCGACTTCGGCGAGCGGGTGGTCAGCCGCTTCAAGGTGCGCAACGACGGCACCTACCCCGGCAAGGACGTGGGCGAGGTGCTGGTGAACAAGGGCGACGTGGGCTACGTCACCTCGGTCGGCACCTTCCTGCAGCAGTTCTACATCTACGCGGTCGAGTTCGTCGCCAGCGGCCACCGGGTCGGCATGCGCGGCCGCGAGATCGTCTCCCTCGACAAGCTCCCGCCCCACGTTGCCGAAGCCCTCGGCGACAAGGTGGCCCTGCTGGCCCACATCAAGGAGTAAGACCATGCTCGAAGCACGCGAACCCAGATACCAGTGGGGCCAGCCCGTCACCGCGGCGGTCGACCTGTTCAACGACGGCAGCCACCCCGAGGTGCCCCAGGACGCCCTCATCGTGGCGGCCGGCTGCCGCGGCGAGATCGTCCAGATCGGCCACCACGAGGCGGCCAACATCCCGGTGTACATCGTCGAGTTTGCTGCCGGCAGCGGTGCCGGGCGCATCGTCGGCTGCCTCGAAGAGGAGCTGGCGGCGCCCTGACCGGGGCCGGCCGCCACTGCGCCGCGATGACCTACCCCGCCGACTCCGCCGCCGGCGCCCGCATCACCGGGCCGGGCGAGCTCGTGCGCCGACGCATCCTGCGCAGCCTCGAAAAGCGCAGCCGCTACCGCTACGTTCGCCCCGAGGTGAGCTGGCGCGACGGCGGCTGGCAGGTGAGCAGCCCGTGCTGCTCCCGCAACGTGGATGCCGACGGCGGCGTGATCGACATCGCCCGGCTGGAACCCGCCGAGCCGGGAGGCCTCGCCCCGTGGCGCCTCTACGCCCGCGACCACCAGACCGGGCAATGGGTCTGGCAGGCCAGCGCGGCCCGCATCGACGAACTGCTGGCCCTGGTGGTGGACGACGCCCACCGGGTGTTCTCGCCCTGAGGAGCCCGCCATGATCTACCTCGACAACAACGCCACCACCCGGCCGTTGCCGGCCGTCGTGGCCGCCGTCACCGACGCCCTCAGCCTCAACTGGGCCAACCCCTCGTCCACCCACCCGGCCGGCCAGGCCGCCCGCCAGCTGCTGGCCGATGCCCGCGGCGTGGTCGGCCGCCTGTTCGGGGCCCAGCCGGCCGAGGTGCTGTTCACGTCCAGCGCCACCGAGGCCAACGCGCTGGCCCTGCACGCCGCCCTGGCGGTGCCGGGCGCGCCGCGCCGGCTGGTGGTGTCGGCCATCGAGCACGCCGGCCTCTTGCAGCTGGCCGCGGCCCGGGAGGGGGTCGAGCTCGTCCGCCTGCCGGTGGATGCCCGCGGAGTGGTCGTCGCCGATGCGCTGCCGGCGGTGCTGGCCGGGGGCGCGGCGCTGGTCTCGGTGATGGCCGCCAACAACGAGACCGGCGTGATCCAGCCGGTGGCCGAACTCGCCCGCCTGGCCGCCGCCGCCGGGGTGCCGATGCACGTGGATGCCACCCAGCTGGCCGGTCGCCTGCCCGTCGATTTTACTGCCCTCGGGGTGCGCTTCATGAGCGCCTCGGCCCACAAGCTGCACGGCCCCAAGGGCGTCGGCGTGCTGCTGGTGCAGAAAGGCGCGCCCTTCGCCCCGGCGCTGCCCGGCCACCAGGAGCGCCGCCGCCGCGGCGGCACCGAGAACCTCCCCGGCATCGCCGGCTTTGCCGCCGCCGCGCGCCACGCGCTGGCCGCCCCGGCCAGCGAGCCGGCCCAGATCGCCGCCCTGCGCGACGCCCTCGAGCGGGGACTCGCCGCGGTGCTGCCGCTGCGGGTGTTCGGTGCCGGCGCAGCGCGCCTGCCCAACACCAGCTGCGTGGCCTTCGGCCGCCTCGACGCCGATGTCGTGCTGCAGCGCCTGGCGCGCGCCGGCATCTGCGCCTCCAGCGGCTCGGCCTGCAGCGCCGGCGGCACCGAGGCGTCCCACGTGCTGCGGGCGATGGGCGTCGATGACGAGGCCGCCCGCGCCGCGGTGCGCTTCTCCCTGTCGGCCGACACCACGCCGGCCGAGGTCGCCAAAGTCATCGACACCCTGCAGGCGGCCCTCGCGCCGCTGCTCGCCGAAGCCCTCGCCGCATGATCCGTTGAACCCGAGCATTCACCATCTGGAGCCAAACCATGAAAGTCATGCTGCGCAACACCGCCCAGGGGCTGTCGGCCTACGTGCCCAAGAAAGACCTGGAGGAGCCCGTCGTCTCGCAGGAGAAGGACGGCCTGTGGGGCGGCACCATCACCCTCGCCAACGGCTGGGTGCTGGCGCTGCCCGAGATGCAGCCCGACACGCGGCTGCCGATCACCGTGGAAGCCCGCAAGGTGGGAGGTGAATGATGGCCATCAGCCCCGACGACCTTGCCCTGCTGGCCCGCCTGGGCAGCACCAGCCCCGATGTGCGGGCGATGGCGGCGGCGGCCCGCGCCGAATGGAGCGGGCTGCGCGTCACCGTGGTCGACGCCCACGACCTGCGCGGCGAGACCCCCGCCCTGGTGACGCCCGCCGCCGATGTCTTCCTGATGGCCTCGGACGGCCACTGCTGGTCGATGACCGCCGACC